>NZ_JBRILW010000025.1:0-77073 GCF_052977125.1 Shewanella sp. 30m-14
ATTAGCTCAGCTGGGAGAGCACCTCCCTTACAAGGAGGGGGTCACTGGTTCGAGCCCAGTATCGACCACCATTCTTTTCATAAAGAATTAAAACATTATGAAATCCCAGGTCGATTAGCTCAGCTGGGAGAGCACCTCCCTTACAAGGAGGGGGTCACTGGTTCGAGCCCAGTATCGACCACCATTCTTTCTGTAAAGAATCTCTTCGCAGTACCAAATCATATCTCAATAAATTGCTAACTATCTTTGTCACTAAAGAACGTTCTCTACTATCCTTTTAGGATAATGTATCGCAGGACAAATCTTATGGCAGACGTCAGTCAATCCGCTTCGCTCGCCAGCATTGCCGCTTATTTAAAGCTCACTTACCAATACGATCAAGACACTGCTTTAGTTGAAGCTAAATCCGTTATGCAAAATCTAGTCAAAATGCGCCAAAAAGGCTTTATCACAGGTTGGTATTTCGATGAAAATGGACAGCTCGAACTTCTTCCTAGTGATTATGTTATGCATCAGATAGCACCCAACAAATAGCTTCTTCTGCAGAGGGTTACTACTATTAGCAATTCTCACCACTTCACGCGCCCATCGCCAAAGAGTCTGATGCTGACGTAGGTTGGATAAGTTTTAGCACCACAATAGCTAATATACCAAGCCCAATGACAGACCCCACTACAACCCCTCTCCAGCCCCAATGCTGCCAAAATGGCAATAAATAAGGCCCACCTATAGCAGCGCCTAAATAGTAGCAACAAAGGTACAATGCCGTTGCTTTAGCCCTATGCAGCTTTGCTCTATAAGCCACCCAGGCATTACAACTACTGTGAATAAGGAAAAAACCAAATGCTGAGATCAAAAAACCAATATATATAACCGTTAAACTATCGAGTAAGGTCAGCAAAGTACCGAGAAACAACGCCAACACAGAGATAATTAATACCCGCTTAAGTCCAAGCTGCCCAATCCAGTTCGCTGAGCGATATGATGCATAAGTGCCACTGAGATAACAAAGAAAAATCAACGTAACTTCAAAACGCCCTAAGCTAAAAGGACTGTCCATCAGATGGAGTTGGATATAACTAAACTGATTAACCATAACCATAAAAGCAAGTCCACCAATAAGGTAAACCAAGCGTAATTTCCTATCCGCTAAGTGATGACAAAACCCTTTAAAATCAGAGCTTTTTATTGGCCACCGCCCTAACTCTAACTCAGGCTTAACAAAATGACTTCCAGGTAACAGATAGGTCACAGCAAGTGTCCCTATTAGAGAAACTGCGGTTAATAAAGCCATCGCTTGCTGCCAATCGAGGTATTGAGCCATACCTCCTCCGAGCAAACGCCCCACGATACCGCCGACACTATTAGCGGCTATATAGATGGCACCGGCCTTTAGCAAAGCATTACTGCCTAACTCATCTTTAAAATAGGCCATTGCCATGGCGGGTACTGAGGCTAATAAGGCGCCCTGAAACATTCTTAACAAAACGAGTTGGTTAAAGCTATCAATAAAATAGGCGCTAAGGTCTAACAAAACCAATAGGTAAAGACTCACTAAAATGGGCTTTTTGCGGCCAATGCGATCAGACAGTACCGCAAAAAGCAAAAGAGAGAATGCCATAGTAAAACTGGTGACTGATAACAATAACGTAGCATGGCCTTTTGATACCGAAAATGAGTCCGCAATAAGCGGTAGCATTCCTTGTACCAAATATAAGTTGATAAAAATCACCATTGAAGCAACTGATAAGCCTGCAATTAAGCGGATCTCATCAGCCACGTGTCCATCTTCTACCCTTGTGCTCATTGACGACTAACTCAAAGCAATTAATTAGGCTGTAGCATATCAGCGGCCACCCCATAAGAATAACAACTTAAAAGTGCGATAGTTATTGATTTATGTTATATCAAATTCTACCTTATCAAGTAGATGATAAATTGAAGTAAGCTTTATATGGAGCTTACTTTTACAATGCAAAACTGAATAAAAACTATGGATATTAGACAATTAAAATACCTAGATGCATTAATTAATGCCGGCAGTTTTACTAAAGCTGCCGAACAACTCAATATGGCGCAACCAGCCTTAAGCCAAAGTATCAAACGACTTGAACAAGAGCTGGGAGTGACGCTAATTGATAGAGGGATAAATAAGAGTAGTAGATCGCTGTCGTTAACAGCAGAAGGTGACGCCTTGCATCAACATGCTAAGTTAATCATCAAGAACATGGCGCAAGCAGAGGCACATATAAAGTCCATGGCCAACCTCACTAAAGGTGAAGTCAGATTAGCAGTACCCGGTATGCTAGGTTCATTTTATTTGCCAAGGCGTTTAATGGCATTTCGCCATCAATACTCAGAGCTAAAGCTATCACTATTTGAAGGTGGCACTCGTGATACTCTGAGAATGCTACAAAAGGAAGATGTCGATATTGCCATTATTACAGCCAATGACCTTACCGACGAATTTGACAGCCACTTATTATTGCGAGAACAGATGGTCGTCGCTGTAGGTCAGCAACACCCATTAGCAAATGCTAAATCCATCCCTTTAAAAGCGTTTTTTAAACATGAGCTAGTACTCTTTAAGCAGGGTTACTTTCATCGAGAATGGATGCTAAAACAAGCAGAACGACTAGGTGTTACAGCAAATATTGCCTTTGAAACTAATCTCATTAACTTGATTAAACAAGTTGTTGCACAAGAATATGGTATTACCAGCGTATTAGAGATGGTCATAGAAAAACACGATAAAATTTGCGCAAAACCCTTTGATCCACCCGTTTTCCTTGATCTGCATATTGCCTGGAAAAAACAACGCCCTATCAGCCAAGCTGACAGAGCATTTGTTGAGTTTCTTTTGAAACATCGCTAGAGCGCGTCAACTTGATTCTCTGGTGTTGCATCAATAAAAGCCTGTAGCGTTAAACAGTGAGCATTAACACGCTCAATATTGGGATACAGACTCATATCGACCTTAAAACGCTTTGCATTGTACACCTGAGGCACCAAGCATATGTCTGCTAAGGTTGGGCTATCTCCAAAGCAACAAAGCCCACTGTGTTTTTGGAGCTGTTTCTCTATTGCACCAAAGCCCTGTGCTATCCAGTGCTGATACCATGCAGCTTTTTGCTCATCGCTCATACCTAGCTCACCTGTAAGATATTGCAACACTTTGAGGTTATTAAGCGGATGAATTTCGCAAGCAACACTCAATGCCATCGCACGCACGATTGCCCTATCAAATGGCTTTGTTGGCAAGAGCGCTTTCTGAGGGTACACCTCGTCCAAATACTCAATAATCGCCAATGACTGAGTTAAGACTTGCTCCCCCTCCTCGCCTTTGATCACTAAGCTTGGCACTAGCTCCTGCGCATTAATTGATGCATAGAACTGTTGATGTTGCTCTCCGCCATCTTTAACTAAATGCACTGAATGTTGCTCGGCTTTAAGTAACTTTAGGTTCAAAGCGATACGTACACGATATGCTGCGCTAGAGCGCCAATAACCATAAAGCGTCATCATTGTATTACCCATGTAAAAATCCTTTTGAAAATGAGACCTGGTATTTAGCAAAAAGGCTAACTCCAGAGAATTAGCCTTTAATCAATATACCCACCTTAAACACACTAGGCTTTATATTCGACCACTTGCTGATCAATTGATCCAAAGATACTGTTATTGTCGTCATCAAGCATCTCGATACGTACGCGGTCACCAAAACCCATAAATGGGGTTGACGGCTTACCCTCTGCAATAGTTTCAAGCATTCGTGTTTCAGCTAAGCAGCTTGAACCGGCGCTGCGATCGTAGTTAGAAATGGTACCTGAACCAATAATAGCCCCCGCTCCCAATGGACGCGTTTTAGCAACATGGGACACCAACTGGCTAAAGTTGAATGTCATATCAACCCCAGCATTAGGGCGCCCAAATAACTCATTGTTAAGGTGAGTGATTAACGGAAGATGAACTTTAGCGTCTTGCCACTTATCATTTAGCTCGTCAGGCGTTACAGCTACAGGAGAGAAGCTGCTCGAAGGCTTAGCTTGGAAAAATCCGAAACCTTTGGCAAGTTCACCAGGGATAAGGTTTCGTAACGATACATCGTTGACCAACATGAGTAACTTAATATGTTGAGTGGCATTTTCTATACTGACGCCCATAGGCACGTCGTCTGTGATCACTGCGATTTCGGACTCAAAATCGATGCCCCACTCTTCGCTCCCTAACGCAATATCAGCCTTTGGCGCAATAAAGCAATCTGAGCCCCCTTGATAGACGAGAGGGTCGGTCCAGAATGTTTCAGGCATTTCAGCACCGCGGGCTTTACGGACTAATTCAACATGATTTACGTATGCACTACCATCGGCCCATTGGTAGGCTCTTGGTAACGGCGATAAACATTTCGCTTCATCGAAATCTACTGCGTTATCCATCAAGCCATTGTTTAACGCGTCATAAAGCTCTACCAACTGTGGATAAAGCAGGCCCCAAGCATCCATTAATTGCTGCATAGTATGGGCAATAGCAGGCACAGCAACCGCTTTAGTCAGATCTTTGCTGACTAACATCAATTGACCGTCACGGCGACCATTGTTATAACTTGCTAACTTCATGCTTAACTCCTAATTGTTTATGCCTAACTCTCATCTTATTAGTTTTCGATGACAATGACAGTGCTCTATTTGGGCTGATTCGACCTTTAGCCATAGAAATACATTAAGTAAGGGAAGAGTGGAATAGCGTGAGACAAATCACATTTACTGAGTAGAGCGGCAATATTGTAAACTTATGCTTACAACCTCTAAAGAATAGGCTGTAAGCATAATATTGAGTCTAAAGTGGCTTACCTAAGCAGCTACTCGCGGCAAGCTATTGTTACACTGTTTTTTGTTTACCGATCTTATATTCGCGAAGTTTATTAGCAATGGCCGTGTGTGAAACGCCCAGTTTTTTAGCCAACTGACGCGTACTTGGATAAGCTGGATAAAGCCTACGCAATAAGCTTGCTTCAAACTGCTTCATTGCTTGCTCTAAACAGCCCTCGAATTCATGGTCGAAATAACCAAATCCCTCTGCATAAGAAGGGAGTTTTAGCTGCTCGACGGAAAGCTCTGCGTTACCATCCCACATTGAGACGGCCCTAAATATAGCGTTTTTAAGCTGGCGTATGTTCCCCGGCCATGCATAACCTAACAGATGTTCACGGCATTCACCCGATATACGACGGATAGGAATAGATAACTGTTGACTGTAATGCTCTAAAAACATTTCAGTTAATGGAATGATGTCGACCTTACGCTCGCGTAAGGAAGGAACATGAAAGCTCAACACGTGAATACGGTAGTAGAGATCTTCTCTAAATTCACCGTTTTGACATAACTCGGCCAAATTCTTTTGCGTCGAACAAATTATTCTTACGTCACTGCGGATCTCTTCATCACCACCGACGCGTCTAAAGGTACCATCTTGTAGGAATCGCAATAATTTTACTTGAGCAGACTTCGACATTTCGGCAATTTCATCAAGAAAAATCGTACCGCCTTTCGCTTCCTCGATAAAGCCACGCTTTATTACATTACCATTACTAACGAAGCCAAATAACTCTTCTTCAGCAGCACTGTCTGGCATAGCGGCGCAATTAATGGCGATAAAAGGTTGTTCACGACGCATACTCGCATCATGGCAAGCACGAGACATTAACTCTTTGCCGGTCCCCGTTTCACCCGTAATCAATAAGGGCGCATCAAGTTGCGCCATACGGCGAGCCTGTACCAGTACTTCTTTCATTTTATCACTGGTGGCAAGTACGTTTTCAAAACCACTAGATTGATTTTGCAGTGCATTAAACTGTTTACCCAGTCGTGCAGGAGATTTTAGTGAGACCACTGCACCAGCAAGGATCGGCGTATCGCTACCGCTATCTGGCAGATAAATGGGTAGCATTTCGGCCAAATACTCATTTTCGCCAATATTAACGCGAGTGGCCTGAGCTAATACTGTCGACTCACTCAACCAGCGGCTAAAATTAAATCCATGCACCCAATGATTTATTGACTCATCAATAACCTCATGTTCGGCCATGCCGACCGTATGTAAAGCGGACTCGTTAACAATACGGATCCGTCCTTTTACATCGAGTGAAAAAACGGAATCGGGTAATGTCTTTAGGAGGGTCTTTAACGCATAGTGTTCTTGTTCTGACGGCATAAAAGATACCGTTCTAACATCATGTACGCCTTCGACTTTTCGAATAAGCGGAAGCAACTCACTCAAGGTATCAAAGCTTACCTCAGCGAATTGCAAATAAAGAAACCCTTGATTGCTTGCGTCTATGGCAAACAAATTGATCCCGTAGTCTTCCATAATCAATAAGATATCTTTGGCCAGACCTACACGATCTAAACAGCTAACTTCCAAGCGCATACTATTGCAATTCCCTTTTTTATATACTCGTTATTGGGATAAAACAATCGACAAATAAAGTTTGCCTAGTTAGAACTAAACTTAAAAGCAAAACTCAACATCGGTAATCGCTCTATACGTTAGAAGTTTATTTGGCTTGTGGCAAGGCTTGTTTACAGCGGATTTGTAACACAAAGAAAATAAAAGCGTGTCAGTCAAGCCAACACGCTGGCGCAAAGCAGTGAGTTCGTCTATTAACAAGTCAGTAAAACATAAGACAATGCTGTCAATAATATCTGTAAAAGCATAAACCTATCGCTTACTGGTAAAGAACGTCTGTTTTTGCAGCCATAATAAAGTCATTTTTATGAAGGCCTTTTATTGAATGAGACCACCAAGTGACTGTCACTTTACCCCACTCAGTTAATATTCCAGGGTGATGAAAATCAGCTTCAGCGAGATCAGCCAGTTTATTAGTAAATTCCATCGCTAATTTAAAATTTTTAAATTTATAGACGCGTTCTAACTGCATAACGCTGTCACGCACTTCAACGCCCCAATCAGGGATCATCTTAATTAATTGCGCTAACTCTTCATCGGAGACCTTAGGTGCATCAGCTTGGCAAGCTTCACATTTCATTTGAGCTAATTCAGTCATCTTTTTTCCTTCAATGATTCTTCTAAATTCAATAGTTGTTGCTAACATGAGTGTCGTACACAGTTAACGACACGCTGTAAATTCAGCTCACTTTTACTGGGTATGTCGGTTTAAATAAGCCCAACTGTTGTGCTTTTTTTACAGCAGCCATAATGTCCATTTCAGTTATGGCATCCAGATCAGAGATACTTTCAATCGCATAATAAATAGGCTGCATAATATCAATCCTGTAGGGCGTACGCAGCACATCCACTAAATCAAATACTCTGATCTCCGGCTCACAGCCCATTACAAACATGGTTTCGCCTGGCGAGCTTATAATGCCACCGCCATAAATACTCAGCTCATTATTTTTCGATCGCAACACACCAAACTCAACAGTAAACCAATACAGTCGCGCTAAAAACACACGTTCTTCTTTGCTTGCTGCCAAACCTAGTTGACCGTACAGATGCGAAAAATGAGCAAATGATGGATTGGTTAACAATGGACAATGGCCAAATACCTCATGAAAGACATCAGGCTCTTGCAAATAATCAAACTCCTCTCGGCTTCTGATAAAAGTCGCCACCGGGAATGACTTGTTGGCAAGCAGTTCAAAAAACTGACCAAAAGAAATTAATGCAGGAACCGCAGCAGTTTTCCAACCTGTAGCTTGTTGCAATACACTATCAATCTCAGGTAGTTGTGGGATCCTATCTGTCGGCAAGCCTAACTTTTCTAGACCATCTAGATATTCTTGGCAAGCCCGGCCAGGAAGGTTAACTCGCTGCCTTGCGTACAGCTCAGCCCAAATATCATGATCGGTTTGCGGGTAATCAATAAAGCCATTAGCGTCAGGCATGTGTGCTACGTAATTTGATTGTTTGCTCATATTCCTAACTCGTCATCCTAAGTCATCGCCCCAATTATTCAGTCTCAGTCTTCCGCCTAAGCATTCTGTCTAACTCATCAATCAGTCAGAAAATAAGTCTGTGAATAAGTCGTTACTTCATACTTAACTAAAGTTGATGTTTTGTTAACCTGATCACAGTTTATTTATCGGCGAAAAGAGGTCGCTTTGTGTAATGAACTTGTTACAGCAAAAACAAACCAACCCCCTCTTACTGAATCATTAGCACACTTAGCCGTACAGTCAGCGTTACAGCCACAAATCATTCTTAAAAATTAAAGCTAGAAACACTGCCAACACCTGCAAGCTTTGTCTCTATTCACATGTTTAAATGCCCGAAATAGTGAAAAATAACCAGCAAGACAACAGAGTAACTAAATTTTACGCCCTGCTTTCAATAATTCTTACCCAAGGGTTACTCATTTCAGTATAGAATGTAAGTTTGTGTGCCGATTCCCAATTAGGAACAGATAGGATTAGAATGAAACAACATAAAATTCGTAAAGCAGTCATCCCTGTAGCAGGCCTTGGAACACGTATGCTTCCAGCCACCAAAGCTATCCCGAAAGAGATGCTGCCAGTTATGGACAAGCCACTGATCCAATATGTTGTCAGCGAGGCCATAGCCGCTGGAATTAAAGAAATCGTCCTAGTTACCCACGCCAGTAAAAACTCGGTTGAAAATCACTTCGATACTAGCTTTGAGTTAGAAACCCAACTCGAACGTCGCGTAAAACGTCAATTACTTGCCGAAGTGCAAGCAATCTGCCCTGCTGACGTTACGATTATCAGTGTGCGTCAGTCCCAAGCTAAAGGCTTAGGTCATGCAATTTTATGCGCTAAAAGTATCATCGGTGACTCTCCATTTGCCGTACTTTTACCCGACGTTATCATTGATGAAGTGAGTAGCAACTTAAGCCAAGATAACCTAGCTGATATGGTTGCCATATATGATGAGACTGAAGTCGGTCAGATCATGGTTGAAGGCGTGCCTCACGAACTGGTTAACCAATATGGTATTGCCGATATCAATGGTGCCGAGCTACAACCTGGACAGTCACTTCCGTTGACTCAGCTAGTAGAAAAGCCAAATGTTGATGATGCACCGTCTAATCTAGCGGTTGTAGGCCGTTATGTTTTACCTCCTGAAATATGGTCTTACCTAGCTAAGACGCCAGCAGGTGCAGGCGATGAGATCCAACTTACCGATGCGATTGCCATGCTCATGGAAAATCAAACCGTTAATGCCTATTACATGCAAGGTAAAAGTCACGACTGTGGTAATAAATTAGGTTATATGCAGGCTAATGTAGAGCATGCTTTGCGCCATAAGGAAATAGGCCCTGAGTTTGCAGAATATTTAAAAGCGATTGTTAAAACGCTTTAATTAAATCACTTTAGTAAAGCGTTAAAACACTTTAGCAAAACGCTTTAATTAAGATCTTAATAACGCTGTCAGCGTTGTTTTTCTTTCTTAAAGCGAACTGCCTAAATTAAAGGATTATAAAAATGACGATTCTAGTTACCGGCGGCGCTGGTTATATCGGCACACATACGGTTGTTGAGCTACTCAACAATGGGAATGATGTCGTTATCTTAGATAATCTTAGTAACTCAAGTGTTACAGCACTAAAAAGAGTCGAGCAAATCACAGGAAAATCGGTCACATTTTATCAAGGTGATGTGCTGAATAGAGCCTTCCTGCAAAAACTGTTTACTGACCATACGATTAAATCAGTTATTCATTTCGCAGGTTTAAAAGCCGTGGGGGAATCAGTAGTTCAACCACTGCGCTACTACGAAAATAATGTCACCGGCACCATAGTATTATGTGAAGTAATGGCTGAGTTTAATGTTAAAAACTTAGTGTTTAGCTCTTCAGCCACCGTTTATGGCGATCCTGCTAGCCTGCCGATAACCGAAGACTTTGCTACAGGGGCAACGAATCCCTATGGCCAGTCCAAATTAATGGTGGAACATATACTTGCAGATCTTTACCACTCAGATAACAGTTGGAATATCGCTCGATTACGATACTTTAACCCTGTTGGCGCACATGAGAGTGGGTTAATTGGTGAAGATCCTAATGACATTCCCAACAATCTGATGCCGTTTATTAGCCAGGTTGCTGTTGGAAAACGTGAACAACTAAGTGTATTTGGCAGTGATTATGATACCGTTGATGGTACGGGTGTAAGAGATTATATTCACGTCGTAGATTTAGCCATTGGTCACTTAAGAGCCTTAGATAAACTGCATACTCAGTCAGGACTTGTTACCTATAACTTAGGAACAGGACAAGGTTACAGCGTACTTGAAATGGTTAAAGCCTTCGAAAAAGCAAGTGGCACACACATTAAGTACCAACTTGTGGCGCGCAGACCTGGAGATATTGCAGCATGTTATGCAAATCCAGAAAAAGCGCAAAAAGAACTTAACTGGCACGCGACCCATAGTATCGATGATATGGCACAAAGCAGCTGGCATTGGCAGTCAAGTAACCCCAATGGTTATCAGAACGAAGGCTAAGGTCTTAGATCCTAGATCTTAGGTCCTAGATCTTAGGTCCTAGGTCCTAGATCTTAAGTCCTAGGTTCTAGGTTCTAGTATCTAGAAGCGCAGCGCTCTCGCAGTGAGCTTGCAAATGCCCTCCCTAAGTATCTTCTAAAATGAGTAATAAGATGAGCACGATTAATCAAAGCAGAAGAAGACTTTTCAATCGTAAAAAGATGAATGCGATTCGCCCTCCTTGGGTCAAGCAGTCAATCGAATTTACCGATGAATGTACCCGCTGCGATAAGTGTATCTCCGCGTGTGAAACTCAAATTATTATCAAAGGTGATGGCGGTTTTCCTGAAATCGACTTTAAAATCGATGAGTGTACGTTTTGTAAAAAATGTGCTGATGCTTGCTTAGAGCCTATTTTTGAAGCTACAGACACAACACCTTGGCAAATGACGGCCGTAATTCAAGATAGCTGTATGGCCTATCAAGGGATCTGGTGCCAAAGCTGTAAAGACGCCTGCGACCCACGTGCGATTAGCTTTACCTTAGCAATAGGAAAAGCACCTGTGCCAAAGATAGATCTAGATGCGTGTAACGGATGCGGTGCTTGTGTGGCCCCCTGCCCATCAACAGCAATCATAGTTAAAAAGTTATAACGCGAACACATACGCTTATGAATAAAGCTAATCCTAAACAAAGTCATAAAGCTAAATAAAACGACTAATTCAAATAACCAAGTCAAATAACTAAGTCAAACAACTAACTCAATAAGCCTCCGTGACTACGAAGCGCTACGTTTACCAAGAACTCGCAAAATACCAATCACTATACAAACAGCGCACAAGGCACCGGCTTTAATGACCGATGGCTTAATCTGCATTAACTGAGGGGTTACTCGCTCCACTATAGCCCTCTTCCCCGCTTGCCTTCAGCACTTTGAATTCCCATTGAATGAACAGATACATAATCCAATTGGTATTACCAATCAGTATCAGAGAGTGAGCGACGCTCAGTATTTGGGTGAACTACTTCAAAGCGAATGGTCAATGAAATAGTTGCCTCTCTGTGAAGCCATTTATTGCTGAAGTAGGAAGCCAAAAATATGACATATAAGCGCCAAATTTAAGTGGTTTTTTTCACTTAAATTTCAAGGTAACATCTACGCAACTAAAACGGACAGTGGCGTCATTATGTTTAGAAAAAAAAGAAGCGGCGGGTTAACATTTATTGCTCAAGGTACCACTTTTACGGGTGAAACAGAGTTTGCGGCGGAAGCCCTCATTGCAGGCGAGCTCTTTGGTAAGGTCAACTCCAGCAACAATATTACTATCGAAAGCGGAGGGTTAATCGATGGTAAGCTTCACTGCACCGAACTAAGAGTCTCAGGTACTTTCCGAGGTAAACTCACATGCGACAAACTCAATATCAGCAGCACTGGACTGGTTGATGGTGAAGTGAACTGTCAATCTATGGAGATTTTTGAAGGCGGTCAGTTTATCGGCATGCGCGTAAAAGACGATATCGCCTTTTTACCATCGAATATAGAGACTAAACAAAGCATCAGTAAATCTTCAAAGCAAGAACACATTGAAGATGCTGAGCTAAGCGTTAACTAATGTATTCGTGAACTATGCTGCTGTTAACAAGGGGGGAGTTAACTAGGCTTAGTTAACGCTATCATAGGCATTAGCCGTTTCATTTATGACTTGTAAAGATTTGAGCTTTGTACGGCTTCTCTTTTGTACCACTTAGCTTTTACCACATCAGCCCTTTGTCACACTCAAAAAAGCTTGATGTCATAGCTTAGAGCAGATCCTGCTCTAAGCTTTTCTGTTTATACTCTCTAAGCAATAACAAAAACTCATTTGCAGGCCTATCTACCGTATCTGTTGAGATAAACAGGTGATAACCTAGATGTGCATCTAAAAGACGACAACGATGACCAAACATCGCCAACACGCCCTTAAAACGATCATTCTCTTCAACAAAAGGCGTAAACTCTTCTACCATTTGATTTTCTAATGTAGATAAGTCTTCATCTTGAGCAGATGCCGTCATCAGTAGAGGCCTTTGCTCGGTTAACAAACCCGCCGCTAACCTCAAGGAGATACATTCTAAAATGGGGCCCACCCGTTTTAGTTTAATTCCGATATAGGGTAGCGTCAGCGTATCAAGTCCCTGTAAGACACGAGGTTGATCTAAGCGCTGAATATTATCCCAAGTAATCACAACTTGACCGCGCCGATGAAAATATTTTATTCCTTGCGCAGTAAGCTCTACCGTCACCTCGGGCTCAACCAATTTAGATATTCCTAAAACTGCGGCTATAGCGCCAAATGCAAAAAACACCATACCCGGTGCAAACAGATGGTTACCAGATAAGAAAAGGCCTAAGCTGATCATAACGCTTAATAAACCGAAAAACGTGAGTGTTAGGCCATTTCGCTTATTGATGGGTCTAATCAGTAAAGCTTCATTTATCAACTTCTACATACTCTTATCATTAGGATACTTAACTCGATCCTAGCAGGTTATAAAATCAGGCGCGAGGCCGTTTATAAACAAGGTTCTAGGTTCTAAGTTCTAGGACCTTCTCAAAGACTTGACGGCATAAATGCCGACCTACTATGGTTAAGGTCCTTTTCCATAAATGAGCCAGCGAACGTTCCGTAAATCGTAAGGCCGCAGGCCATTCTACTTTTCCGTCTTTGCTTTCCCTAGGACCTGCTTTTCCAAGCACCTAGGACCTTCTCAAAGACTTGACGGCATAAATGCCAACCTACAATGGTTAAGGTGTTTTTCCGTAAATGAGCCAGCGAACGTTCCGTAAATCGCAAGGCTACAGGCCATTCCGTCTCAGCTTGTACCTAGAACCTGCTTTTCCTCGATCCTACGCCCTTCTTTTGCATGTTTAAGCTTGAACCACAGTAATCCCATATACTCATGAATCGCACGCTGGGAATTTAACAGGCTCTGTGCATCAAAACGCCACCAGTAAGTCTCTCTTTGAGCAAAATCTGTCGGTGCAGCACTAACATTCAGCTTTGCATTGGTAAAAATTGCCATAGCTCTTGGCATATGGCTTGCCGAAGTCACTAAACGAAACGGTGCCTCCGCGACTTCCCATTTCATAAATTGCGCTTCTTCGATGGTATCTTGCGCTAAAGGAAACTTAATAATGGACTCAGGAGCAACCCCTAATTCAACTGCAGCATCAAACATTATCTCGGCATGTGAGCGTGAAGATAGTCCTCCACTCCAGCCACTGACCACCAGTTTACACTCTCGCCCCAATGATAACTGGCGCACCCCCTCCGTTAATCTCGCAAGGGCTGTATTTGAAAGCTGCTGTACTGCGGTTAAGTTCGGGTTTTCATCATGGCCACTGCCTAAAACCATCACTAAGCAACCTTTGCCAATAGGTTGGTTATTTACCAGATATTGATCTTCTAGCGGCGCGATTAACCAATTACTTCCCCAGCTACTACTTAACACTATCAGCAAAATAGCTGCGATCATCAGTAAGTTTTTTGATGACCGACGGTTACGCATCACTAAATAAGCCAGTGCTATAAGCAACAGCACCATAGGTATTGGCATAAACAGCTGAGAGATAATCTTTTTTAACCAAAACATTGTAACGATTGCCTAGTGAAGAGAAATGTCTCAAAAGTGTAGCATGCTATTCTCTTCATTAATTTTATTCAGCACTAATTGATATTCATTATGTATCTCGCGATCTATAAATACGTCTGTTGATCGCATCGCGACTCTCCCTCTGTCTAAAAACCAGCTATCGTCCAAAAACAGAGCTCAATATTACGGACGAGTCAATAACATAAGACTGCGAGTCTTAGAACCTCAGAATAACCAACACAAAAACAGAGAAAATGACAATCAGCTTAAACCTTAGCAACCGAGTATCACCACAACCAAGCCGCGCCGCGCACTCCTGAAGAACTGCCATAGACATTTTGTACCACCGGTGTGCGACACTCACCACCGAGTACATATTTGGATAGCAATTCTGGCAGTAATGGATAAATAGCATCAATGTTAGATACCCCACCACCTAGCACTATGATATCAGGATCCAGTAGATTGATGACATGGGCTAGAGAGCGGGCGAGTCTATCTATATAGCGTTCGAAGGCCGCACTAGCGAGCGCGTCACCCTCCCTCATAAGTAGGGCAATATCACTACCCGTTGCGGCCAAGCCACCATAAAGCTGGTAGTCTCGCACCAAGCCAGTTCCTGAAATAAACGTCTCGATACAGTCTTGATTACCGCAAAAACAATTGGTTGAATTAAATTCTTCAGCGCTCATCCAGGGTAATGGATTATGGCCCCATTCGCCGCCGATCCCATTGCCACCACTATGCACTTTGCCATTAATTGCAATGCCCGCGCCGCATCCGGTGCCAATTATCACTCCAAAAACCATACTCTTACCGGCAGCTGCGCCATCTATAGCTTCGGAAACTGCAAAACAGTTGGCATCATTTGCCACTCTGACTTCTCTGCTTAAACGTTTACCTAGATCAATATCTAGAGGATGTCCGTTAATCCATGTGGAATTAGCATTTTTAACTAAACCTGAAAAGGGTGATACCACACCAGGGATCCCCACCCCCACACTCCCTTTTTCGCCAAGCAATTGCTCAGCCTCAAAAACTAAACGTTCGATTGCATCGAGCGTTGCGTTATATTCTCGAGGTGTTGGTACTCGTTTACGAAAAAGCTCCTCGCCCCGCTCACTCAGTGCTACAACCTCTATCTTTGTACCACCAAGATCTACGCCTATTCGCAACATGTTTTCCCCTTCAAAATGTTTGTCTTTATGCCATAGTTAGCAATCGATTTTGGTCTATCACTTCAACGAATAGGGCAGCTATTGAGCCTACCTGTAACCACATTCAATGAATATATTATTGGTATCCCTTACTCTATAAAGTCTAAATAACGCACTAATTTTTATGTTTATATTATTAGTAAGCGCTCATCTAGATACTGCAGTGCCTAGGCCATGTTCACCTAAGCATCTCTCAACTAGACACTATTCACTTAGGCACCTCTCGCCAAAGCACTGTTCACTTAAATAAGGTTCACCAAGGCACAACTCATCAAGCCTGTTTGTTTTTATCCCAATGGGGGGCATAAGCAATAAAGTAAGGATTCAAAATATCCTCTTTTTGATTGTAATCTAGAGGGACATCAGTGTCATATTGCATCACTTTACCACCCGCACTTTCTAACACAGCTTGAGCCGCTGCGGTGTCCCACTCACTCGTTAAACCTAAACGGGGATAAATATCTGCTTCGCCTTCAGCTAACAAACAAAATTTGAGTGAACTGCCTACACTTGTCATTTCATGCTCACCAATCTCTTGCAGGTAAGCTTGTAATCCTGGGCTGACATGTGAGCGACTGCCGACAATTCTAGGTATGACCGATGTCGACTGACTCACTTTAGTTAACGGCCTTGTGCTACCAGCCTGCTGCAACCAGGCTCCGGATCCTAATGAGCCATAAAAACATTTGTCCAACACGGGAGCATAAACCACCCCAGCAACGGCTCTATGGTTTTGAATAAATGCAATATTAACCGTAAATTCACCATTACGTTTTATAAACTCTTTTGTACCATCTAGCGGGTCAATCAGCCAATAAGACTGCCAGTGTCGTCTTTCTTGCCAGTCGATATTAGTCGACTCTTCTGACATAACAGGAATATCGGGCGTTAATTGTTTTAACCTTTGTACAATGACCTGATGACTCGCCAAATCGGCAGCAGTTACCGGACTATCATCAGCTTTCGTTATCACCCCAAGATCATCTTTAGCATAAATAGCCATAATGGCATCGCCAGCTTCTATCGCGATATCCTGAATCGACGCTAACCACTGTGGTTCAAATATTTTAGGCAATGTCTGTATCTCTATAATTTGTCAGCTTAATAAACGTATTATGCCAGTATTTTTCGATTGAAATTAATAACCAAATAATCATTCTATGTCTAAAACAGACTAAGGCGAATGGTAATCGGTTTTAGGACGTTCGCAAGCTCAGCAACTCTCGGCCCTTCCGCTTTAGATTTTACTGTCTCAGCTTATACCGTCTTTGCTTTAACCTAGAACCAGCCTTTCCCAGAACCTAGGACCTTCTATGCTTTAAAACGTTAGCTAAGCGTTCTGTAAGTGAGGCTGCGAACGTTCCGTATACCGTAACTGGCTTTAACCATCTTTGCTTTATATGTCACACTTTGTGTCTATTTATCGATTCACCTTTGTTAACCCTTTCTGCCTGCAGTGAATTCCTCTAAAATGCGCCCCATTGATAAAAGGGAACGCTATGAAACTCAAATTATTATCTGGATTATTACTGCTTGGTTGCAGCTCAGTGCAAGCGGCCTGGTGGGTTGAACCGACTGACTTACCCCTAAGAGCTGATATTCAATTGCTGTCTGATACCGGTGTCATTGTGCAGCCAATTACCACCTACCCGCTAATGTGGGCAGGCTTGAAGCAAGATATGGATAAAGCCGATCAAGCAGCTCTATCTAGCCAACAGCGCGATGCATTCGATAGAGTCAGTCGTGCTTATGACCATGACCATCGTGGCATGAGCAGCAAGATAGAACTTGCTGGAGGCTCAGATACCACACGCTTTATTGGTTTTGGCCAAGACTATCGTGATAAAGCAGAAGCAGCAGTATCAGCTGAAGTCACTAAAGATTGGTTTAGTGGCCGTCTATCAGCAAGTTATCATTTAGATCCTATCGACGGTAACAGTACTCGTTTAGATAATAGCTTTGCTGCTGTCATGTTAGGTAATTGGATTGTCAGTGCTGGCGCCCAGCAAAAGTACTGGGGACCAGGTTGGGATAGTGGTCTTATTCAAACTACCAACGCTAGGCCTATGCCAGGAATGACGCTAAGCCGTAACAACAGCCAAGCATTCGACACACCGTGGCTAAACTGGATTGGTCCTTGGACCTTTACGACGTCGTTTAGCCAGATGGAAAGTGACCGTTACGTGCCTGACACCAAGCATTGGGGCGCTCGCGGAACATTACGACCTATTTCTAAGCTAGAAGTCGGTTTTTCATGGACTATGCAGTGGGGTGGCGAAGGTTACGGTAACAGTCTAGGTGACTGGTGGGATGGCCTATTTAATGGCGGAATGACTGAAGGTGAAATTGAAAACGGCCAAGAAAACATGTTGGCTGGTTACGATTTCCGCTGGTCTGATACGGCATTTGGTATTCCATACGGTATCTACTACGAGCGTATACACGAAGACTACCACAACGGTAAGAATAAGCTGATCAACTCGGCCAACTTGGGCGGTGTTGACTTCTTTTTCGCCGACCTTAATACCCGAGTCTTTGTTGAGTACTCCGACACACAAGTCGCTTGTGGTATTGACCCTGATGCATACAACTGCTTATATGAGCATGGATTTTATAAAAATGGTTACCGTTATTATGGTCGCAGTCTAGGTAGTACCTATGACAATGATGCCACTACCTTAGTGGTTGGCGGAATTACACAGCTGGGCGGCGGACAAAACATCAGCAATAAATTCCGTTGGTTAAGACTCAATACTGACGGGACAGATGCAAATATTGGTATTGGTGGTAACCCTGTATCACCAGGCGAGTACGAGCGCGTTTATCAGTTTGATACCAGTTATCACAGACCTTTCTATCAAGGAACATTAAAAGTCGGTGGCACGGTTGGTTACAGTCAATATGTGACTTCGGGTGGTCATGACTGGGATACAACGATTTACGCTGGCTGGGAAAGAACTTTCTAGTATTTAGAAAACTTCTATTCTAGGCTCTAGGCCGTTCACGGACTCTCTTCGAGGACGGCCTAGAGCCAATAAAAACAAGGCCCTAGGTTCTAGGACGTTTCGCTCCGAGGACGGACTGCGTCCTGCTAGGAAAATCAAAAGCGATACAGAACCCCCTTAAACCTTCTAGCCCGTTCATGCTGTTACTTTTCCGTCTCAGCTGTTACCGTCTTAGCTTGAACCTAGGAGCTGCTTTTCCTAGAACCTAGGACCTTCTTAGCTTTGCAATGAGTGAGCTTGCGAACGTTCCGTTTACCATTAAGGCCACAGCCCGTTCCACTTTTAGCCGTCTGTACTTTAACCGACAGTCCTGTTTTTCCGTCTCAGCTGTTTGATGTGGTCAACTAAAACTGTACACCTACAGGGGATGCGTATTTGCCCTTACCTAGGATCTGTTTTTCCTAATACCTGCTTCACCTCGCAAGTTTTGTTCCTTAATCATAGCGTGTAACTGCTCTTGCCATGAAGCCCTAAGTAGGCTTTCAGGCTTTATATCTAATTGTTGACATAACTTCTGTGCATTCAAGGCGCTTTGATGTGGCCTTTGGGCGATACAACCCTTATGCAATGCTTGCCAAGCTAATGTGCTAATAGGCTCTATTTTGCACGACCTTATATTCACTTCCAGTCCAGATTCAGGCTCTTGTTCAGGCTCAAGCTCAGACTCAGGCTCAGAGAAGCTGAGCGTTAACCGCTGAATTTCACCTGCCAACTCAAACCAAGAACAACTTGCCCCACCAGCATAATGATACAGGTTGCACACACCTGCCCCAGAATTCTCGGTCAGCCGGCTAATATTGACTTTTGAGCCCATTGTTTGTGTTTGTGTTTGTTTTACTAGCTTTAAAATCATTACAGCTAATGCTTCACACCAGGTTGGGCTGCCATATTGATCAGCAATGACAGCTAACTTATCTTTTACTTTAAACAATCCCTGCATAGTTTTGACAAAGTTATGCCCCCTACAACTGTATAGCCAGGAGGTACGAATAACCTTAGCCTTAAAGCCTAAGATATCACTTACCCAGCGCTCACCTTCGAGTTTACTCTTGCCATAGATAGACAGTGGCGCCGCAGGATCTTGCTCTACGTATGGGCGTTTGAGCACACCGTCAAACACAAAATCGGTCGAGATATGCACCATACAAATGTTTCGGCTATGACATTCACTCGCAATTAACTTAGGGCCATTAGCATTAACAGACATCGCTTTTTCAATATCTAACTCAGCCTGATCAACACGGTTATAGGCGGCGCAATTAATCACCACATCAGGCTTGTAAGTATCAAAGGCCGTGCGAATTGAATCAATATCGCAAATATCTAGCTGCTGACGACAAAGCCCTATCACGGCATCGCTGGGGTCTAAACATTCACTCACTTCTGGCAATAAGGTCTGCAACATTTGTTGAGCAGCCGTGCGCTGTGCAATATTCACTTGCGTAAGCTCTGCTATAGACAATAACGCCTGCGCTAATTGACTAGCTGCACCCGTGATAAGAATTCGCATCTTGTTTTGATAATCTCTTCTATTTTTAGTTTTAGTTTGATCAAGATTTTTCGAGTAACACTGAATACTCATCTAACGAGCCATGGCCTCGTGATGATAGAAACGCTAATAGCGCCTCAGGACTCCGGTTCAGTAGCCTATCTAGAGGAAAATCAGCTTGCTCGATGATCAGCTCAGCCTGTGTAAAATCGCCCAAGCTGTATGCCACATGAGAGTCAGAGCCCATTACTAACAACCCGCCAGCGTCTTTAACCGCTTTAGCAATTGCCAAGCAATTATGCTCGCTACCTTTTCGAGAGGTTAAAAAAGAAGAGTTATTAATCTCAAGCGCTACATTACTTTCAGCTGCAGCTTTAGCAACTGCATTGATATCGATAGGATACGCCGGATTTCCAGGATGAGTAATGATGTCAACATGACCACTGTTAATACAGTTAATCAATGCTGTGGTATGATTTTCTTTATTGCTTGGCGCAAAAACAGGCTCATGAAAACCAGCTAAAACAATATCTAATTCTTGTAAGTAATCGCCAAAGAAGTCTATTTCACCGACCACATTTTTAATATTAGCTTCGATACCTCGTAAAATACCCACGCCATCAACCATTCTAGGTAATACCCGCAAGTTTACAAAATGCCAAAAATGGGGCGCATCGGCCATATCAGGGCCATGATCTGTACAAGCAAATAGTTTTATCCCCTTATGTTTCGCCATCGCAATATATTCTTGCAAGGTACTGTATGCATGGGTTGAAGCAATTGTATGAGTATGGGTATCAACAAGATATTTCATTTCAGTCTCTTCTGTACAAAAGGTTCAAACAAAAAAAGAGTAGACTGCCAGTCTACTCTTTTCGTTAAGATAGCTCTATCGGTAACATAAGCTCACTGATATATAAGTGCCCGCTAAGTATGCGCGTTATCTATATGCTCAAACCTATCCATGCTCAACACATCATGTCTAAATCATTAATGGTCTATAACGTTTATTGAGTTAAAAAAGTCACAAGCTGTTACTTTGCTTCAAGTAGCCCAAATGGCTTAATGGCTTAAGCTATTTTCTAATTCATCCCATGTTTGGCGTTTACGATAAATGGTTGATGCGCTGATATCCAGCAAGGCCGCAGCTTTAGGCACATTACCCTTACATAAGGCTATCGCATTCTCGATTGTCTGCTTCTCTGTGAGCCATAGCGGTACAATATCATCGCTATTTGTCTCTGACGTTTTTTCTGAAAAATGTTCAGTAGAAACAAACTCTGGTTGCTCAATACCGTCAAGAAAAGAGGCGGGGGCTGAATGCGGCGCCCCAACCGGGGGGCTATTCTTCTGTTGAACCGCGTGTTGAATAGCCTTTGAAGTTTCTGCAGGCTTAGCCTCTAGGGCTGTGGTCACTTGTATCGGTAACATATCAAGCTCGACCAACTCGCTATCGTTTAATACCACTATCTGCCTGATAACATTTTGCAGTTGCCTAACATTACCCGGCCATTGATAAGACTTTAAACACTGCTTAGCATCACTACTTATGCCTTTAAACCCCTTTCCCTCTTCCTTGTTGTATTCTTTAAGTAAGTTCGCTGCAAGTAATAAGATATCTTTACCCCGCATTCTTAATGGCGGCAGCTCGATAGGGATAACATGCAGTCGATAAAACAGATCTTCTCTAAAGCGCCCAGCTTTAACCTCTTCCCAGGGTACCCGATTAGTTGCGCTAACAAAGCGTACATCGACTTTTTCTTCTTTAGTGCCACCTACACGCTGAAATACGCCAGTTTGAATAAAGCGTAATAGCTTACTTTGTAGTTCAAGATCCATCTCGCAGATCTCATCTAGAAATAACGTCCCATTATGAGCTCGGGTCGCTGCGCCATCTCTATTGGCAATCGCTCCGGTAAATGCCCCTTTAGTGTGCCCAAAAATCTCACTTTCAATCAAATCTTTAGGAATTGAAGCACAATTTAATGCCACAAAAGGCCCTTCTCGGCGTTTGCCCGCGTTATGGATAGCATGCGCACATACTTCTTTACCGGTTCCGCTTTCCCCAATGATAAACGCTGAAGCTTTACTGTTCGCAACGCAATCTATGGTTTTATAAACCGTTTGCATTGCCAGTGACTCACCGATGAATCCCATATAGTGCGGTTTAGGTAAACTGCTCTCATATTTTGCCACCAGATTGACAAGCTGACGCTGCTTCAAGGCGTTCCTAACGGTGATTGATAAACGTTTCGCATCAAATGGTTTAACAAGAAAATCAAATGCCCCCAAACGCATTGCATCAACAGCAATATCAATTGTGCCGTGGGCGGTGATCATAATGACAGTGATATCTGGATATGCTTGCTGAACGGTTTCCAAAATATCCATTCCTGACATATCAGGTAGTTGAATATCGAGCACCAACAAATCAGGTTGCCATTGTTTCAGTTCATTCAGGGCATCTTCCCCATGATTAACATGAGTTACCCTCGATCCCTCTGCTCGCAGATATTCAGTATATAACGCTCCGAGCGACATACTGTCTTCAACTAGCAATGTGGTAAATGAGCTCGTTATATCCATATAAAGTCAGCCTATAAATATTGAAGTCGAGATGGGGGAAAGGTCGTTCAACATCATTAACAACAAGGTATCACATAAATCAAACAGGGTTTTACCGTTTGCGTTTGATTCTTAAGATTTAATAAAATTTAATCATATGTAAGTTTAGCAGTTAATCCTCCTTAAGATATTGCTCCAAAGCGTTGCTGAAATAAACTGAGCGTTTGTCCGCCTACCTCTATAACCTCATCCAGTAAAGTGGCAACTTGCTGTAAATCCTCTGTCTTAGCACTTAACTCTAGGTTTTTAGCCACCTCTGAGAGTGCCAATGCACCAAAGCTGCCAGCACTACTTTTAAGTGTGTGTGCCTGTAGGTCTATTTCTGCTAACGCAAAATCTTTACCGCTTTTATAGCTAGATGCGATGACTTTTAACGTGTTCAGCCTATCTTGCGCTTCAGTTAAAAAAACCATAAACATGCGTTGCATGGCTTCTTCACCTAGCATACCGTTGAGATCATCCAGTGTTTTCTCGTCAATAATGGTCATTCGCACCTCATTGCTGTTACCGCTCTGATATTTATCTTGTTGCTGGCTTACTTTTAGCTCTGGTTTTAGCTCTGGCTCAATCGATTTTTGTACTTTCGATTGAACCATTGAGTCCGATTTATTAGAAACACTCACCGAAGAGGTTACTACGCATTGCCCCCCTAACTCTGCCCCGACGACAGACTTAAGCATAGCCTTATCGGCAGCAGGCACAATCCATTGATTAACAACCTGAACTAAATTATCTCGATTTACCGGCTTTGGCACAAAGTCTTTCATGCCAGCCTTCATACACAGTTCAACATCTTCTTTTTGTACATTCGCAGTCATCGCAACAACGGCTTGATTAGGATTAAAACACAATATCTTCTGAGTCGCCTCGATACCATCCATCTCGGGCATTCTCATATCCATTAAGATAAGCCCATACTCTTTGCGCCTAGCCATCTCCAATGCTTCAATACCGTTGTTTGCAATCTCCACTCTGAAACCTGCTTTACTCAATAATGCACTGGCAACAATCTGATTGGCCGGACTATCCTCGGCCAGTAAAATAGGCAGGTGTACCTGCTTATTGGCAATGGTAGTCGGTTTACTCTGCACGTCCTTAGACGCTAGTTCATGCTCACCCATTAGCGCTGCTAACATCATGTCTCGGCTCAAGGGCTTATTAATAACCTGCTCTACACCAACCTCTTTTAAGATTTTAGAAGCTTCTGGCACAACCACTGTCATTAATGCAGCCATCAAACCTTGTTCGCATAAATAATCCTGTTTTAGCTCATTAGCCTGCGCAACACTCAAATCAAATAGACAGTGTTCGTCAATCAAAATCAGATCAAACCGTTCTTGGTTCTGTAACGAGCTGAATATGCAATCAATGCTGTCAACACAAACGGTCGTCACCCCATACTGGTTATATTGCCTTTGCACTAATTGACTATACGTATCGTTTGGATGTACTAAAAGCACTCGAGAGTGGGGAGATACGATATTCACTGCGGGGGTTGCACTGCAATCGCGCTTAAGTAACAGATCAAAACTAAAACAGCTCCCCTTTCCTTGTTGACTATTAACCCCAATGCTGCCTCCCATCTGTGCAATAATCTCGGCACAAATAGCTAAACCTAAACCCGTACCGCTATAATTTGTATTATGAGAATCATGTACTTGGCTAAACTCTTCAAATAATGTCGCTTGAGCGGCCTCAATAATACCAATCCCTTGATCTGAGACTTTGCAATACAAGCGAGTCTCATCATTACCGGGGGCTACTAGCTGCATTTCAATGGCAACACAGCCACCAGAAGAGAATTTAATCGCATTGTCGATTAAATTATGCAGCACCTGCCTGAGTCTTTGTCCGTCACCAAGTACGGTTTCTGGCACGTTTTTGTTTATAAAACTGGCGAGAGCGATCCCTTTGTCTTGAGCTTTTGGCGATAAAACCTGTAGAACTTGCGCCGCTAATTTTGCTGGTGAGAATACGCTCTCTTCCAGTACCATCTGGCCGGCTTCGATTTTAGAGAAATCCAAAATATCATTAATAGTGCTCAATAATGCCGTCCCAGCTTCTTTGGCTGTATTGGCGTAAATACGCTGCTCTTTATTCAAACTCAAGTCCAATAATAAATCCACACTCCCCAATACCGCATTGAGCGGGCTACGGATCTCATGACTCATGGTCGCTAAAAATCGAGATTTTGCTTCACTCCCCAACTCCGCCTGCTCTTTGGAAAATTTAAGCTGTGCCTCATACTTAATACGTTGTGAAATATCGCGAACAAACGCTGTAAATAACATCTCCTGTCCGAGTTGTACTGGAATTAGTGTCAGTTCAATTGCAACCATTTCACCATCCGAACGTATCGCTTTTGTCTGTATTGAATGCTTAACACTCGTAGCTTGAACAGGCGTAATGTATTGCTCAAAAAAATGCTCAAAGTGTTGGAGTTCTTCCCCAGTAAAGATGCTACTCCCTATCGGTTGCCCAACCATCTGGCGTGTATGCAGTTTAAACAGTAGACATGCTGCATTATTCACCTCCTGGATTTTCCCTGCGGTATCAATGGTGATCAGCGCGTCTTTACTTCCCTCTAATGTGGCTAATAAAATCGACTCAGTCCTTTGCGCTGCAAGCTGGGCTTGCTTTACATCACTGACATCCTTTACAAGCCCCAAAAATAGCACTTCGTCGTCAATACACATTGTTGAAATTGAAAGTTCAATTGAAAAAAGGCTGCCACCTTTTTTCTGTGCAATTAACTCTCTACCTTTGCCTATTATCGTTGCTTCACCTCCATCTAAGTAATCCCGAATATAGCCATCATGAAGCTGCCGTTCATTTGGTGGCATTAACAATGACACATTCCTGCCGATAAGATCTGACGAGCTATAGTCGAAAAGGCGGCTAACAGCGGGGTTTACCTCCTTTATTATCCCTTTTTGGTCGACAATAAAAAAACCATCAACGGCGGTCTGCAAAATGGTATTCAGTCGAGTATTTGCACTCTCTAACGCTTGGGTTTTATCCGCTATTTTCTTGACCATTTGATTAAATGCAAACATGGCTTTGCCAATTTCATCATCACTGTTAACAGGGATCTGCACTTGTGACTCCCCCTGCAAAACTCGCTGCGATGCAGCTTTAAGCTGTGCCAAATTGCGGGTTAAATAGTGGCCTAACAACCAAGAAAAGAGGGCTACTAAGAACATCTCTACGGCTGCAATAGCCAAAAAACGTGTTCTAGCATCAGTAATAAAACTATCTAATTGGGCCGTATCAAATCCTAATTCTACTTTGCCATAACTAAAGCCTGATTCTTGTATGCTCCTTTCAATATCGAGAATACCGTCATCAACATTCGCTATCCCACTGTCTAGTGAGCCATTAGCCTCACCGTTCATTCTGCCGGCACTCACCAAGAGTCGGTTTTGGTCATAAATATTAACGTAGAGAACCTGAGACGTTGTCAGTAGCTCGTTAGCAAGGACATGGAGAGTGGATAGATCACTGCTAATCACCGCATCTTTTGCGGCAGCAGCAAAAAGTGACGCGGTAGAGCTGGCTCGCTTTTCAATTTCGGTTTGGTTTGAGGTTTTTAAATAATCAACACTGGTATAGACCAGCAACATTAACAGCAAGCCTTCGATTATTCCGATCCCTAAAATAGTCTTTATTCGAAATGACACTATTGGATCTCCTTTAACGGCGCGTTAAGCTCACTTAACGCTAACGCACGCACATCATCCCAATCGCCACTTGCTGCAGCCTCCATCCCTTTAAAACCCAAGCCCTCTAATAGTGAGCGCC
The DNA here is from genome assembly GCF_052977125.1 of Shewanella sp. 30m-14. Taxonomy (NCBI): domain Bacteria; kingdom Pseudomonadati; phylum Pseudomonadota; class Gammaproteobacteria; order Alteromonadales; family Shewanellaceae; genus Shewanella; species Shewanella sp. 30m-14. Next base: position 26,234 of record NZ_JBRILW010000025.1, read on the forward strand.
CTTTGCTCGTTGTTGAAAGCGCTAATAACTCACTGAGTAGTACTTGTCGAAGTTCTCGAGATACTCGCGGGTGGGTAGCAATAGCATGAGGAGTGTAGCCGGGAGTGCTCCATAAGACCTTTAGGTTTTCAGTGACATCACTATCCATATTGTTAAATGTACGCCCCACGCCGCCGCCAGCATCCACAAGCCCCTGAGCCACCGCAAGATATACAGAATCATGTGACCCCACATACTTAGTGCTATGAACAATACCTTGCTGTTTTAAAATCGCGCGAGGAATCACGCTCGCAGCAAAAGCTGCGGGAGCCGGAAAGGCAAGTGATTTGCCCTTAAGATCGGCAAGCTTGGTTATTTTGGAGTCTTTATTTACAACAATAAGACCTTTGATGTATTTATCTTGCTCCTTTGCTAAGGCGATATAGCCAGGGGATGCGTTAAATACCGTGAAATGATATGGATTCATATAAGCAATATCGTACTCACCATTTGCTAAACGCATTTCAAAAGTGGGAATATCCGGCGCTGTTGCAAATTGCAAATTAAGCTTTGCATTTTGCGACAACTCAGCTAAAACCGGAGCCCAGCCTCTTGCCAAAGTACTCGCTGCCTGTTGTGGCACAACGCCAAACGTCAACACCCTAGGCGCTACATCTGCAGCCATTGTTATGGCGCTATAGCAAGATATAAAAATAACCCAATATAAAACAATAACTTTAGTAAACAATGGCATTAAAGGCATTCGCTTATATCCCTATTTTTAAACACATTGAGTTGCTAACTATTTAGTTAACTAAATAGTTATTTACAGTAATCAGCAATCCTTGTGCCAACCAACTAAAAAATTAACGGTAAATAGCTTTCGGTTGTCTGGCATAAAGCTTGCTTTGATGTAACACCCCTAGCAATTTCAATCCAAGAGGAAGACGATGCCTTTATCTTCTGAGCTTAACAGGCAGTATAAAATCATCCTTGTGGAAGACAGCGATAGTGAGCGTTGCTTGCTACTGCAGTTACTCGATGCGATGGGATTTAAAGCCCAAGGTTTCTCTAATGCCAAAGCAGCGATAGCACAGATCCAGCTGGAACATGTCGATATAGTTATCACCGACTGGATGATGCCCACCACCAGTGGTATTGAGCTGTGTCAGAAAATAAAATCAATGCCCTGTTCGCCATATACCATATTGCTTACCAGTAATAATCAAAACGCACACATCATCGAAGGAATCGAGTCTGGAGCCGATGACTTTATCGCTAAACCCTTTCACACTGGCGTGTTAAAAGTCAGGATCCTTGCGGGGCTGCGCATTATCGAGATGCAACAAGCGTTAGAACGCCAGAATGCAGCATTGAACCAAATGTTAATAAGAGAGCAAGATTATCTAAGTAAACTAAAACAAGATCTCTCTACTGCCGCTCAATTACAACGAGCCTTACTGCCTAAAAATACCGATTTAACCGCAGGATGGCGAGTCAACGCCGCTTTTAAACCGGCTCAAGATCTCGCCGGAGATGTTTTTCAATGCTTCAACATTGGTCAACATCATATCGGTTTCTATTTATTGGATGTGAGCGGACACGGCACTGCAGCCTCAATGTTAAGTTTTACATTAGCGCACCACTTATCTTGTCATCAGGAGATCTGGCAATCGCTTGATCTATGTAAAATTGCCAACAAGGTCAACCAAGAGTTTGACGACCCTGAGCAGTCCGGGCGCTTCGCTACCATGTTGCTCGGAATGGTAAACACCCAAAACGATAGCATCGAGCTAATCAATGCAGGGCACCCCTCGCCTATTCTTGTTAGTCCCACTGGTGCAAAGTTTATTGATGATCCAGATATTGGTAGCCAACTCCCCATTGGGATCAGTAAGCAATATCACTATCAAAGCCAACAATTCACCTTAGAGCAAGGCTGCCAACTCTTGCTTTATTCCGATGGTATTTACGAATGTCGCCATAGTAAGTTTGGCAACTTTGGCTTACCGAAATTACTCAAAAATGTACGTGATGCAAGATCGCTATCGGCAGAGAAACTATTAAATTACCTCTGCTATAGCTCAGAACTTTGGCAAGAGAAACAAGCACAAGACGACATATCACTCATGCTCATCTCATCCACAAATAGCTCGGCTCATTGTGGCTCTCAGATGTGAGGAAATACATATGAATAGCTTACAGTTCAATCTAAATAGCAATATCATGACGACCCATTCTATCAGCAGAGAGATGGAGCAATTTTTACTGCAAAATCAGGTATCCGATACGAAACGATTCAAGGTGATCACCTGTGTATTAGAAGCGGTTTCAAATGTATTTATGCATGCAAGCCCAGAGCTGGACTCCATGATAATCGTGTTGCATTGTGACGAGCACAAGATAACCATCGATCTACTCGATGACTCTACACAGCAAACCTTGGAAGCACCAAAGACTTGCCCACCAGCCGAGTCACTATCAGGCCGAGGACTATGGATAATTAACAACTGGATGGACAGTGTACGAATGCAAAAAACTGTTGCTGGCACCCACTTACAACTGATGCTTGCAGTTTAAAGTAAAGCAAGAAAGGTACCAGGTATGAGGTGTAAGGAATGAGATCCTAGGACGTTCGCACGCTCACTGCGAGGACGCTTCGCTGCTAGGAAAATCAAAATGAAACAGCAGCACCTTTAGGTTTAAATTAACTTGTCGGCTCTTGCATGTTCGTCTTTGTACTGTGGCTTACCCCGGTTATTCCACCTTCACTCTATTTGACTTTTGCGGCTCATAACCATCGCGTTTGCTTGTATAGACACTAGCAGGAGCAAAGCGACACTCTCCCAGGATTGTGGCTTAATAAACCTAGTCACTTCCTAGAAACGCAGCGCTCTTCTTAGCTTCTACCGTCAGCGAAGCGTTCTGTGAGTGAGCTTGCGAACGCTGCGAATACTGTAAGGCCACCAGCCATTCCTCTATTCAGCCTTAGCTTTTCCTAGCTGCCAGCTCTCAGGCTCTCTGGCACTCTAACCTCGAAGCGCGGCCCCTTCTTAGCCTTTAATGCCCTTTCCCATTTTGCATTGCAAATAAAGAGCATCACTTAGCTGTCTGCGTCATTGTGTTGATAAAACAATAAAAACCTATAAATACAATAAGATAAAAACTGGCATTAGAGTTGCTTAGCTTAATGTGTAAATAGAATAAATGTGTAAATGAAATATGTAATTGAAAGAAGTGTAAATAAAAGCCACAAGTAAAAAAATGAGTAACCACCAACAAATTAAATACCTGTTCAGATAACCAAGCAAAATGCCAAGTGCATTTTTAAGGATGGCGATATGTTTTTCTCCAAATTACCTCAGAACAATGCCTGTAAAATCACCCTACCGGTTGAAGTGATAATGACTCAAACCGCAACGCTCAGAGCTGCAATTTTGCAACAAATTGATGCAGGGATTACGCGGTTAATTATCGACCTTCACCAAGTAGAGTACATCGACTCTAGTGGGCTATCAGTACTCATCTCAGCGTTAAAACGCGTAGAAAAAGAAGAGGGTGAAATTGTACTACTCTCACCAACAGCTGGAGTGCGTTCACTCATTGAGCTTACCCGTTTGCATCAAATTTTCTCCATCTATGAAGATGAAACAGCTGCCATTGAATACATTTGCAATGAGCTTGCCGATGAAAACGTAATATAAGTTGAGGCCGCCGTTATGACTCCCAATCACAGCAAGCAAAAAAAGAATAACATCCACAAACTAGGCTCACACAAGTTAGGCTCATTAAGCCACGTAGGCTTGCTATGTTTATTGCTCTCGGCTTGTGTCACCCCCCATCACCCAGAAGAGTCTCAAATCTGTGCGGGTAACAGCGATGACAATATGACTCAGTGTCATTTTTATAGTCGCGACACACCATATATGCGCAGTATAAAGGGCGCCAAAGCTGAAAACCTTAGCCCAAATAGATCTAATACTGAAATGAGCAACACATGGTTAATGTATGCAGGGCAATCTCAGCAAGCATTACATCTTCCGCAAAATATTCGCTTATCTGTAGGTGATCGACTCAAGATCCAGGTGCTCAACGGAGAAGAGTTCAGCGGTGATGTTGAAGTCAATAACGATGGCTATATCTACCTACCTTATTTAGAGCCGATTCACGCGAAAGGTCTTGATATTGCAGAGCTAACAAACACTATTCAACAGTATCTTGTCGATGAGGAGTTTATGCTAAAAAGCAGCGTACGTTTAAGCATCACCCCCTTAAAGTGGGCACCTGTTGAAATTACAGTATCGGGAGGCGTATTTGAACCGGGTCAACACCTGATCAATAAAAAGTCCGACTTAGAAATTATTGATGATGATGGTAACCACAGTGGCGACCAAGCTGGCCAACGTACAATAGCTTCTGCGCTCAGAGCATCTGGTGGAGTTCGCCCTGATGCAAATGTCTCAGCGATCACTGTGTTCAGAGGCCAACATAGCTTCACCCTAGATCTATCCGGCGTGATCCACGGCTATCCTGTGCCAAGCATGACCTTGATGTCTGGCGATCACATTCATGTACCACAACATGATTATTTCGATGATGCTTTAGCTCGCCCATCACAGATCACCGCGCCGGGTATTCGAGTCTTTATGTCTAACCTGACTCAGCCGGCCTCCAGTAACGCCCAATCAGCGGTAGATACTGAAGCAACTCGATTTCCTTACGGCACTCGTCTGTTAAATGGTGCGATTGCAGCCAACTGTGTGGGAGGGGCGCAATCGACTAATGCCAGTAGACATTTATTGCTGATCACTAAAAATCCTCTTACCGCTCAAGTCGATGTGATTGAACGCTCAATAGATGACTTAATCAGGAACTCGTGGGAAACCGGGATGAATCCCATTTTAATGCCTGGCGATGGGATCGCCTGTTATGACTCTCGCGTTACCAATATCCGAGAGATTGCACGTTCAATTACCGAAGTACTCGTTCCAGCAACCTTGCTTGAATTGCTTTAAATAGTGACATAACCAGGAGGTTATAATGACAACACAACACTCCTACAGACCTCTTTTATGGTTAAAGCACTACTTTGTAGCTGGTAGTCAACTTTCTGCTAAAAAAAGAAAGCGTGCCTATCTTATCGTTACCTCGCTACTGCTGCTGACTATCTGGCTTTTAGTGTTGCTATTTACGCTATTAAGCCCAAGTCGCTATATCAGCCAATGGATCCTTATACTTCCTGGGGCTGGTGCCGGCGCCTTAGTCAGCCTAGATAGTGTGGGCCAAGCTAATAGCTCTACCAACTCGCCTTATGCAAGTAGTGCTATCGACCCTAGAATTAATTACAAATCTATTGCAAATAGTAAGCCCCTTATTAATGCAGCAGCTAAAACACTTCACCTTAAAAGCAGCGAATTTGGCATGCCAAAACTAACACTTCCTAACCAAACAGGGATGATGAAATTTAGTATAAAAGGCGCAACAGCCAAAGACGCACAGCAAAAAGCCTGGGCCCATTATCATAGTTTACAAGCATTATTAGCTGAGCTGCGCCGAGATGAAATTGAGCAACGTGAGGATGCCATCCGAGTAGGCATGGCCACTTTTGCCAATAAAGTGCATTTAACCCAGAATAAATTACTCGAGTTTCAGTCAGCACATGGTCTAGTGTCACTCGATCAGTTTAAAGAGCTGGCTTTGACCATGGAAAGACTTAGACATAACAAAGTCAATCTCATCTCAGAGTTACAAGGCGTGAAAGCCAGCCAGAAAATGCTCGAAATACACTTAGGCTTAACCCCCAAGCAGGCGGCTGGCTTACTTACGCTTAAAAATGATCAGTTGTTCCAGCAACTTCTTATCAGCTATACCAATGTTACCGCAACTCTAGCCGAATACCGCAGTCGGTTTGGCAAACGTCACCCAAAAGTTGTTACCTACCAAAACGAGCAATTATCTATTCTGGCCGCCCTAAGTAAACGCTGTAAAAGTCTGCTTGGCTATAATGATAAGCGCTTGATGTTAATGCTATCGGCTGATGACTTAGACGGCCGTGCTCAACTCATGCAAGAGTTGCTATCGCTCAACACCAAAGCCGAAGGGCTAAGGCACCGAATTGATGCTCTATCTGATCAGATCCATGCATGGGATCATAGGTTCAACGACAGTAATGATGATGCAGCCAAACTCGAAGGCCTACAGCGGGAGCATCAGGTCGCTACCGCAGTATTTACCTCCGCACTTGCAAAAATGGACATAGGTAAAGCCGACATCTACGCAGCCTACCCGTTATTGCAACTGATGGCCCCACCATCATTAGCCGAGAAACCCGATAATTTACGTACCCTGCTAGCAATAGTCGGCGGGATTGCAGCTTCGATCTCATTAATTGCAGGAATGGTAATGCTATGGATCCGCAAACCAATACTCCAGAAAATTCTGACGAATTAATTATCTGGCGAGCGATCACTGGCACCTATCTGTTTTGGCTGTTAGGCGCCATGTATCTGGTCGCCCCCGTCATAGCGTGGATCTTGCTGTTGCGCATGGTTAAACGAGCCTTGCTGGATCACCAGAGTTATACCGTTAGCAAAACACAAGCCTGTTGGATTGTCGCTATGGCAATCATGTTACTCGCATTGGTAATAGGTCACCTAACAAACGACTTAGGTCTAGCCAAACTGATAAAGTCGAGTATCGGTTGGGCCAAAGGCTGGGCGCTGTTGGCAATATTTCCATTATTGGGCAGCCTAAAGATCCGTCCCGAGCTTATCTACCGAGCATGTTGTATTGTGTGCAAACACACTCTGATCTTACTGCCCATCTTCATACTCGCATGGATCATTAAGCTCCCGGCTACACTCTATACTTCCCCGCTGAGTATTATTGGTGGCCCAGGCCCAGAGTTCTTTAATGTCAGCTTATATGAAATTGATCCCGCTAACGGCCTCCCCAGGTGGCGACTCTTTACCCCCTGGGCTCCCGCTCTAGGCATGATAGGCAACCTATTTTTTACTTTTGCCCTGCAAGAGAAGTCTAAACGATTTAAGTTTTATGGCTTTGCGGGCAGCTTTTGTATGATCTTGCTATCGCAATCACGCTTAGCCTTAGTCTGCTATCTACTACTGATTGGCTTTTTCATGTTTATCCGTTGGTTTCGCTCACCTTGGATTTACTTTGTTGCCAGCCCGCTATTACTCCTACTTGGCGGTTCAGGTCTTTATGTCGTCGACAAGGTGCAACAGAGTGTAGAGGCTTTTAAAGCTGCCCGTGCAGGCTCGACCCGGGTTCGCCAAGAACTGGCTAATATCGCCCTAGAGCGCTGGGCAAACGAGGCGGTAGTATGGGGCCATGGCATTGTCGAACGCGGACCGCATCTAGTTGAATATATGCCAATCGGTTCACATCATACCTGGTACGGCTTATTGTTTGTTAAAGGCATTGTGGGCGCTATCGCCTTAGCGGTTCCTTTACTTGTAAGCCTGCTTGCTCTACTCAAAACCCTATTTAGCTCGCGCCTAAGCGCTGTTGGCGTTGCGATTATCTTGCAGCTGATTTTATACACATTTGGTGAAAATCTAGAGATCCTTGCCTACCTGTTCTGGCCAGGGCTTGTCATTGTCGGGGCCGCTTTAAAAGAAGGTTCTAAAGGAAGGGACTAGGGACTAGGACCTAGGGCGTTCGCAAGCTCACTGCGAGGACGGACTATATAAACAAGGTCCTAGATTCTAGGACGCTTCGCTGCTAGGAAATCAACAGCGGAACAGTACCGGCTTTGACCTTCTATGCTTGATGTAGGCAGGGCTTTAGTCCATCACAAACAAACCAATACATAAATAGACGGCATAAATGCCGACCTACAAAATATAGACATCAACTTGAAATACTGCCTTCCTACATCTTTGTAGGTTGGGCTTTAGCCCATCACAAACAAACCAATATATAAATAGACGGCATGAATACCGACCTACAAAATATAAATATCAGCTTGAAGTACTGCACTCATGCACTTTTGTAGGTTGGGCTTTAGCCCATCAAAAAAAACTTCACATAGCTGACCGCATAAATGCCGACCTACAAAATATAGACATCAACTTGAAATACTGCCTTCCTACATCTTTGTAGGTTGGGCTTTAGCCCATCACAAACAAACCAATATATAAATAGACGGCATAAATACCGACCTACAAATAAATTGAATTCCAAAAAGGATAGTCTCCAATACGATTAACCAATCCCTTTCTTAGTGGATTCGTAACTATGTATCTGCTTATATTTTCTCTATCTTCATCAAGACGTAAGGCACGGTCATAAAATGATGGTTGCCATAATGCTCCTGAACGGTTTAGCTTTCTATTGATAACAAAGCTACTAGCGCCTTTTAACGTTCCCACGACTTTTGATAACTCAGCTCCCTTTTCCAATCGTAACAATCCATGAAAATGATCTGGCATTAATACCCAAGTTAACCAAGAACAGTTATATTGCAGCTCATTTTTAGCAATTCCTATGCAAAATAGTTGGGACACATAAAAGTCTATGAAATGATCTAAATTATTTTCGGTATTAAAAGTTATAAAGTACTCACCGCCTTCTTGCGAAAACCGGCCTACTCGTAAGTCACTCCATGACATCATCATCTCCCTTTGTAAAAACTGGCGGCATAAATACCGACCTACAAAATATAGCCATCTGCTTGAAGTACTGCCAACCTACATCTTTGTAGGTTGGGCTTTAGCCCATCAAAACCGCACCAATGCATAGAAAGACGGCATGAATACCGACCTACAAAATATAAATATCAGCTTGAAGTACTGCACTCATGCACTTTTGTAGGTTGGGCTTTAGCCCATCAAAAAAAACTTCACATAGCTGACGGCATAAATGCCGACCTACATAGACAACGCCGCTTTATCCGTAAGTGAGCCTGCGAACGTTCCGTATACCGTAAGGCCATAGGCCGTTCCGATTTCCCGACTCAGCTTATCCGTCTTTGCTTTTACCTAGGAGCGGCTTTTCCTAGGATCTCGATCCTTGTTTTAACCGTCTCAGCTTGTACCTAGGACCTTATTTTCCTCTTCTATTCTGATTCGCAATCTGCGAATTCACTCGCGCCGCCTTGGCCATAATAATAGCCCCAATAAATACATCCTATAAAGTCAGCTGAAAATATTCTGTTAAATCAATACATAAAGTACTAAATATCAAACGATATCAGATTGGCATGATCCCTGTATTCCTATCTAAATAACGATATCCGATGAATAAGAAGCAGAAGATAGATTGTTAAAAATATTATCCATAACGTGATGTCTAACAGGTGCTGATATGCAAAACGAATCGACATGTAACAACTTTCTATCGACACTTTCAAGTGGCGCAATGGCCAAAGGGCTATTCTGGTTGGGTTCTGCTCAAGTGCTTGGCCGTATTGTGCGCTTAGGTTCCAGCATTATCATCGCTCGACTATTTACTCCGGAAATATTTGGCCAAGTAGCCATCATACTGACCAGCTTTGAGATCATCTGTACGCCTACACGTCGTATATCTTCTGCCGCATTAATCAAAATGGATGATAACCAACTAATACAATCTTTATCTGCGGCTGATCAGGTGAACTGGTTAGCCGCTATAACCGCCTTCGTTGCCATGAGCTTACTCAGCTGGCCGCTTGCTATCTACTACGATGACATGCAGCTAATTTTACCTATGATACTCATGGCAACAAGCTATTTACTCCTACCATTTGGCATGCTTTACGCTGCTATAAACCTGCGAGCAAATCGCATGCGTGTGGTCGGTCGAGCCGTGCTCTGGCAAACAGCGTTCGATGCCATATTAACCGCAACACTGGCTTTGCTCGGCTTAGGTATTTGGGCCATTATTTTGCCCAAAATTATTGTGGTATTTATTTGGATTGGGATTCATAGATACCACAACCCCTTACCTAAGCCTTTATCAAATCACGCTACAGCTTTTAGTAAAGCAACGCTCAACCAAGTAAAATCTTTCAGCCTACTTTCATCTAATGCAAAAAGCTTACTCAAATTTGGTATACAGGTTGGGCTTGGCGACTTAGCCATCGCACTGAGACAAAATATTGATTATATATTGATAGGCTATTTTCTTGGTCTAGAAGCCTTAGGCATCTACTTTTTTGCATTTAATGCCAGCCTAGGGATCAGCTTAGGTTTAGTGCAAAGCTATGGCACAGCGCTTTACTCTCACCTTTGTCTCAAAAAGTCCGAATCGAAACCACTACAAGCGGCTCATGAACTAAGCCATGAACCAATTACCAAACTAAGCCATGAGGCAAGCCCCGAAGCAATTGCCAAACTAAGCCATGAGGCAAGCCCCGAAGCAATCGCCAAACTAAGCCATGAACTAAGCCAGGAACAAAAATATTTTCAGTCTTTAAAGTTCATTATGTTACTGACAGTGCCACTTGTGAGCCTACAAACACTCCTTGCCCCAATGTACCTTCCCTTGGTTTACGGACAGAAGTGGATAGATGTCGGTGCGCTGCCAATATTTATTCTACTGTGCTTAAGTGGTTTAGTTCGTCCACTTGGAGAAGCAGCCAGTCAATACCTTATTAGTATGGGTAGAAGCCAACTTAACCTGCTTTGCAACAGCGCTTTTACTCTTACTCTTGCTATCACGGTTGGGTTTTCAAGCTACTGGGGGCTTCAAGCGGTTGCACTTGCAATCTTAATACTGCACGTCATTGCCATGCCAAGCTTTACCCTTTACCTAAAACTCAGCTCAAACGTTCAACGGGCCAAAGCCAAACACTTGCCCTCACCACTTAGAGGTTCACTATGACTGTTAACTCTTACCCCAAAAAACCAACTGCCGTAAAAGTATCCGTAGTTATGCCTGTCTATAATGTTGAGGCGTTTGTAGAGGATGCGATCAATTCAGTTCTTAGCCAGACCTTTGAAAATTTTGAACTAATCCTCGTCAATGATTGCTCTAGTGATTCAAGCTTACAAATCTGTCAGCAATTTAATGAGGCTCGTATTCGGATTATTAATCACGAGTCCAACCTAGGTTTAGCGGCCGCTCGAAATACAGGTATTCGCCACGCAATAGGTCAATACGTAGCCTTTCTTGATTCAGACGACATGTGGCACAGCGAAAAACTGCAGCAACATATTAACCACCTCGATAATAACCCTGAAGTTGGTATCAGCTTCTCAAGGTCGCTATTCATCAGCTCTGAAGGCCAAAGAATGAATATCTACCAGATGCCGCAACTCACTAATATCAGCGCGCAAGATCTACTCTGCCGTAACCCTGTCGGTAATGGTTCGGCCCCAGTGATCCGTCACGAAACCCTAAGCGATATTCGCTATCAATCACTGAGTAAACATGTTCCCCATAGCTGTTATTTCGACGAAAATCTTCGTCAATCAGAAGATATCGAATGCTGGTTAAGGATCGTAACCACCACCCACTGGAAAATGGAGGGGCTGCCAGCACCTCTAACCTTTTATCGTTTAAACCCCCAGGGCTTATCCGCTGATTTGAACAAGCAATATGCCTCTTGGGAAACCATGATAAATAAAGCTACAGGCTATGCGCCTGAGCTAATTTTTCAGTATGAAGCTAAGGCTAGAGCCTATCAATTGAGATATATTGCAAGGCAAGCCATCCGTAACAGAAACGGCAAAGAGGCCGTTAAGCGCCTGCATCAGGCCATTAATATCGCACCCAGTATTATTGGTGCAGAAACCAGCCGAACTTTAGCGACCTTAGCCGCGGCTTACTTATTGAAATACCTACCACAGGCTGTTTATAACCGCTGTGAGAAACAAGCCCTATCCATACTCAGTTACATTCACAGGGTAAAAATCCATCAAGATGGTGTTAAGCCTGCATTGTTAAAACCCTAGCCAATTAATCCATTCGCAACCTGCCATGCAAGTTGCGAATGCTTAGCTCAACATAGCCACCTAAAAACAAAAACAATACCAAACTAATGATTTTCAACGAATTTAAATTTGGCACTGTATATGCAACCTAACGATTAACTACATAAAAAAATATATAAAAATTAAGCCCAACTATTGGTAAGGACTCAACAATGAAAAAGACTAAACATAAAATAGAGTCTGCTGAAAAATCAACTTTAGAAGGTCACTCCTGCTTCAGTATTCGTTGCTTTGACCTTTGTGCAGCGCTATTGATGCTGCTACTGACCAGCCCATTAATCTTGTTTGGATTTGTAAGAAGCCTTACCGACAGAAACACTAGAAATACAACTATAGAAACCCTCTATATTGAAGCGGCTCAAATCCAGGAGCTTGACTTTAATACGACTAATGTTGCGCTAATAGGTTTGAAGCAATTTTCATACTCAGGTTGGTTCAAAAAACTGCCGATGCTCATTAACCTACTTAAGGGTGATATCACAATTTTAGGCACTCAATCGGTATTTGCATTTACAGCACCGAGTGAATTAAACAAAGTCGACACTGACAATACTGAACCCAAAAATGCAGCACGTAGCAAACCAAGCGCAACGTCTAAAAATAAAGCCACAGCAAACAACTCGTCAGTAAAGCCGTCAAATACGCGCTTTTACATCAAACCAGGGCTCACCTCATTTGAACAGATGAATGCAGCGACCGGCCTTTGCTTTGAATGTGCATCAACGTCACTCAACAAGGCTCACCAAAATTTAGCCCATTATCTGTTAGCACTCTTTAGAGCGCTTATCATCGCCACGCTCACTCGCGCAGTGTTTAACAAACCCACGAGCCACGACACTAAGATCACTGTTTTTGGCATACACCTAAATAACTGGACCATGAGCCAATTATTAAATGAGGTTCTACAGCAATGTAAAGCCCCCTCAAAGCCCATGCAGCAATTTAGTTTCGTCAATACAGACTGCCTTAATCGCAGCACTCAAAACGAGGCTTATCGCCAATGTTTACAACAAAGTAATTTGATTTTTGCCGATGGCATAGGTGTACGCCTAGCCTGCCTCAGCAAAGCTAAAGCACTAAAAGATAATCTAAATGGCACTGATATGTTTCCGCGCCTATGTGAGCTCGCCTCAAACAATCACTTATCGATTTTTATGTTAGGTGGGCGCGCTGGTATTGCAGAGCAAGCCGCTCACAATATGCAAGCGCAATATCAAAACCTTAAAATTGCAGGCTACCATCATGGCTACTTTGACTGCGACTCAAATAGCCCACAGAGCCTGGATATTGTAGAGACAATTAACCAAACTAAAGCCGATATACTGTTAGTTGCCATGGGCGCACCACAACAAGAACTGTGGCTAGCGGCGAATAGAGCCAAGCTCAATTGCACTGTAGGAATAGGAGTGGGTGGGCTTTTTGATTTTTACGCTAATCGAATTAAGCGTGCCCCTCTCTGGTTAAGACAGATAGGGTTTGAATGGAGTTACCGTTTACTGCAAGAGCCCAAAAGAATGTGGAAACGCTACATTCTTGGTAACCCAAGCTTTCTATATCGCGTTTGGCATGAAAATAATCAACTAAAAAAGCTACGCATCCATAAGGAAAGTGTTGATGCCAAAACTGCAACACAACTAACCAGGAGCCAACTCAAAACTAAGCTTCACAATGCAACAAGAAAAAACCAGGCGATGCCACAGTTTGATTTAAAACAAGCCAATACTCGCCGCGCCATTTTCAACATGCACCAACGTATTAACTGCGCCTGCAAGCGTTCGCTTGATGTATTTATATCATCAAGCCTACTCATACTGCTGTCACCTTTTTTACTCTTCACTATCGTGCTGATTAGACTTGAATCCAGAGGCGGCGCGCTATACAGCCAAACACGAGCAGGCCGTAATAACAGTCCATTTATTATGTGGAAGTTTCGCTCCATGTATCAAGATGCCGAGCAGAGACTGGCATCACTCACCACCGCAAATGAAATGAATGGCGGAGTGATCTTCAAAATGAAAAAAGACCCTAGGATCACTAAAGTAGGTTACTTCATCCGTAAAGCTTCTATCGATGAGCTACCTCAGTTATGGAATGTGCTCAAAGGGGATATGTCGTTAGTCGGGCCACGCCCGCCCCTTATGACTGAAGTAAAGCAATATAGCCAGCACCACAGAAATCGATTAATGATAAAGCCTGGAATAACCTGTATTTGGCAAGTCTCCGGTCGCTCAACCATTGCATTTGAACAGCAGGTTGAACTAGATATTGACTATATCTATCAACAATCTTTCACCGCTGATCTGCTTATCCTCATCAAGACCATCCCTGCGGTTATTTTCGCCCGCGGCGCGTATTAAGGAGCTGTTTATGCAAGCTATTATTTTTGCAAATCGCCACGGGCAAGAGTTGGCACCACTAAACCAATACTATAATCCAGCACTATTGCCCATTAGCAATAAGAGCGTTATCGAATATACCCTAGAAGATCTCGCCAGCGCAGGGGTTAAGCAGGTAAAACTCATTGTCTCAACGCATATCGCTGCAATAAAAGCATTAGTCGGCAACGGCGAGTTCTGGGGCTTAGAAGTTGACTATTTTCTTAGCCGAGAACAGGAAGATGCTTCGAAAGTGCTGGCTCGATTGGCTGTAGATAAAACAGAATCTGTATTAGTTGCACGCGGCGATATGCTGAGAAGCCCGTGTATCAAAGCATTTGTTGAGTTCAGCCAACAGATGAAACAAAGTCTGGTCATTGCCAAGATGAATAACCAAAATGCAGGCCTAATGATGCTGCCTGCGGCAGCCTCACATACCGAGATGCTTAACTGGCCGCTGACCAATCAGGTTGTCATTCCAAGCGATGCCTCAGCGGTATTAAACGAACCCGTTACTCAAATCCTGCATGGTGAATGCTTCATGCTCACAAGTCTTAATGCCTATATGCAGGCTAATCAAGCGATGGCAATCGCAAAAATAATAGGAATTAGCCCTAAGGGACGATTTTACAGTAGTGCAGACCAAGCAAACGGTTTTTACGTCGGAGCAAAAACTAAAACCGGCCCATTGAGAATGCAAAATGCATGGGGGGTCATTGGTGACAATACCTGGATTGATGAAAGTGTAGATCTGCAGCAAAGCTGTATTTTAGGTAAGAACTGCCTTGTAGATGCGCAATCGAGTCTTAAAAACTGCATTATTCTAGATGACTCTTATGTGGGCAAAGGGCTCAACGTTAATAATGCCATTGTGTGTAAGAATACACTGATCACACCCGGGAATGGTGGCGCGATCAAGCTCAATGATGACAGCATTTTGGCTAAAAACCATACCCTGGCTAACACTGAAAGCGTGACCTTTTGCGATAGAAGTATTGCTCTTTTTCTTCTTTGTATTGGATTAGTGTTTAGCCCGCTCATTGCAACTTATTGTTTAGTTAACGCCAAAAACAATACGTTAACGAGAGGGGTATCAATTAGAAAGCCGCTAATCAAAGAGAAAGTCACATTAAATAATAAGCACTACAGCTGCTGGCGCTGGAATGTTAAGTCGCTATGGATGAGTCGCCTCCCCCAGCTCTACCTCGTTGTTTTAGGCCGATTAAGCCTTATCGGTCGTAGCCCATTTATCACACCTATCAACCCCTTTAGTGCCTATGAATACGGGATCTACGGCCCACTACAACTATTAATACACTCAGCCGTTGAAGACGCCTCTGCAACGTTCCCTGAAGAAGAATGCGATTTAATCGAGGATGAATTCGCGCAGCCCTTACAAAAACATAAGTATTGGCAACTCATCAAATATGTTTTTAACCGCTCTAAACAATTACGAATACATAACCAGCTAGAACAGAATTAAAGCCGAACCTAAAGCATGAGCCAAAACATGCGCCTAAAACATGCGCCTAAAACATAAGTTTCAACATAAGCAAAAGTAGCCAAATTGACATTAGCAAGATAAGCCAAGCGGGAGATCATTATGAAAACAATCATCACTTACGGCACATTCGATCTTTTTCACTATGGACATGTGCGCCTGTTTAAGCGATTAAAAGCCCTCGGCGATCGTTTAATCGTGGCAGTTTCGACAGACGAATTTAATGCTTTAAAAGGTAAGGCCGCATTTTTTAGCTACTTTCAACGAGCTGAAATCGTCGAAGCTTGCCAATATGTCGATATGGTAGTACCAGAAACCCATTGGAATCAAAAAGCAAAAGATATATGTGCATATGATGTCAGTATTTTTGGCATGGGTAACGACTGGAAAGGTAAATTTGATGATCTGTCACTATTGTGTGAGGTTATTTACTTAGATCGAACCGGTGAGATCTCAACAACTGAGATTAAAAATAACCTAGCATTACCTAAACAAACCAGTGATGGTAATGGCACAGCTTCAACACCGTTGCAGCAATCCAAAAAGATAAACAAATGATGACATACTCTATTTTAGACTGGCTAAAAGCAATACTCAGAAAGCTCATATTCATGCTATCTGGCCTTGCTCCGCGCACATCTAAAAAAGCGGTATTTGGAAGTTATAAAGAGGGCTTTAGTGACAACAGCAAATACTTGTACCTGCATTGGCTGCAGACAAAATTCATCCGTTGCATCTGGATAAGTGGCAATAAGGCTGTGATCACGCAGCTACAAAGTCAGAACCTAGAGGCTTATTATCGCTGGTCATTTAAAGGTATTTACCACAGTTTAACGGCTCAATACTTTTTTTATAATAGTTACATTGGCGATATTAATCAGTGGCTTGCTAATGGTGCAGTAAAGATAAACTTATGGCATGGCTTGCCGATGAAGAAAATTGAATTTGATATAACAACAGGCCCCATGGCCGAGGTTTTTAATCCTAAAAGCCAACTAGCCCAGTGTAAACAATGGCTACTTGCCCACCAGCAACGGACAATGCCTGACTTAATGTTGAGCCCAAGTCCGCTAATCGATTCGCTTTTTTGCAGTGCATTTAGACTCAGCAGCTCACAGCTCTTGCGTGCAACCAATCCAAGAACCGACTATTTTACACTCGGCTACGCCATAAAAAGTGAAATAGAAAGCGATTCACCAGTCAAAGGTTCAACAGAACAATACCCAACAAGTGGTGAACCGAGTCCGAGCACGCTAACTCAATCCATTAAATCACTGCTCGCAGTCCATTTAACTCAGCCAAGTAAGCCTGCACCGCAGCCACACATTATTTTATACGTTCCGTCGTGGCGTGACAGCCACCAGGAAGGCAACCCGTACAACAAAGCATTCAACTGGCAGCAATTATCAAATCACTTAGCGGCTAATAATCAGTTGTTTCTATTACGCCTACATCCCAATGAGGCGGCACTTGCTGATGAGCTTACAAGTTACGCTAACATTATCAATATTACGCCGTTAGAAGATGTATATAGTTTATTGCATCAGGTGGACCTACTCATTACAGACTACTCATCTTTATTTATTGATGTACTACCACAAGGTACGCCAATCTGCTTCTATCGCTTTGATGAACAACATTACCAACAAGATTGCCGAGATATCTACGACTACGCCACAAAGTTGCCAGAGTTCGCACCTAAATGCACAAATTTTGATGAGTTATTAAAGCAGCTAGAACCAGAGACTATCGCCGCACGGAGATCTAATGCTATAGACAGTGGACAAAGGGCTAATCAAACAAGTTATAAAAATAACTATCAAGCAGTAACAGAACTATTTTGGGGAAAGGACACGCCAAATGCATTTGAAGCTTTGGAAGAAAGAATAGGTTCTAGGTTCTAGGCTCTAGGTTCTAGGTTCTAGGCTCTAGGTTCTAGGTTCTAGGGCACTTCGCTCCGAGGACGGCCTTCAGCCTGCTAGGAAAAACAAAAGCAAAAGAATTGACGGCATAAATGCCGACCTACTTAAACATTTAGAGCCTAGGTTCTAGAACGTTCGCAAGCTCACTGCGAGGGCGCTTCGCTGCTAGAAAAATCAACAGCAGAACAACAGTTCCTTAGGGTTTAAATTAACTTGTCGGCTCTTGCATGTCAGTCTTTGTATTGTGGCTTCCCCCGGTTCTTCCACCTTCACTCTATTTGACTTTTGCAACTCATAACCATCGCTTTTGCTTGTATAGCATCTAGCAGGAGCAAAGCGACGCTCTCACCAGCCGTAGGCTGTACTAGCAGGCCAGAGGCCGATCTTCTTAGCTTTTAACCGTCAGCGAAGCGTTCCGTAAGTAAGCCCGCGAACGTTCCGTTATCCGTAAGGCCGCAGGCCGTTCCGCTTTTATGTCTTAGCTTTTACGTCTTAGCTTCTACCATCTTTTGCTCTTAACTAGGACCTAGGACCTGCTCTTCCTAGGACCGTCTCAGCCTTTTTATCCTTCTCCGATAAAATCGGCTTAGCCCCCTCTTCTAACGGCCATAGGATATCTAATTGAGGATCATTCCAGGCAATAGTTCTTTCAAACTCTGGCGCATAGTAATCGGTACATTTGTAAATAATGTCGGCGTAATCACTTAAAGTTAAAAAACCATGAGCAAAACCCGGGGGGATATACATTTGCAGTCTATTTTCGGCAGATAAAATTTGCCCTAACCACTGACCGTAGGTTTTTGAATCTTCACGAATATCAACCGCGACATCAAAAATACTACCTGCTGTCACACGAATTAACTTACCTTGAGCTTGTTGCAGTTGATAATGCAGGCCTCGCAGTACATGCTTTTTCGATCGACTCATATTCTCTTGCACAAAGCTCGGGCAAGCCATGCCAACTTCAGCAAATAGCGCCTCAAACTCTGATTGACGAAAGGTTTCCATAAAAAAGCCCCGTTCATCACCAAATATTTTAGGCTCAATCAGCAGTAAATCAGCAATTGAAGTAGATATTAGTTTCATCATATTCTTTTAAATAAAGGCTTGGACTAGGACCTAGGTTCTAGGTTCTAGGTTCTAGGTTCTAGGTTCTAGGTTCTAGGTTCTAGGACCTAGGGCACTTCGCTCCGAGGACGGCCTTCAGCCTGCTAGGAAAATCAACAACAGAACAGCAGCACCTTGGGGTGTAAATTAACTTGTCAGCTCTTGCATGTCAGTCTTTGTATTGTAGCTTACCCCGGTTCTTCCACCTTCACTCTATTTGACTTTTGCAACTCATAACCATCGCTTTTGCTTGTATAGAATCTAGTAGGAGCAAAGCGACGCTCTCGCAGTGACATAGTCACTTCCTCGAAGCGCAGCGATCTTCTTAGCTTTTTAAGTAATACTCTTTATACCATTCAACAAACTTCTGTACGCCTTCTTCGACACTAGTTTGTGGCTTGTAACCTACACTCTTGAACAAATCTTCAGTATCGGCCCATGTTGAATGTACATCGCCAGGCTGCATATCCATCATATTTTTAATGGCTTCAATACCTAACGTCTTCTCAAGCGCTGAGATGTAATCCATTAGTTGAACCGGGCTACCATTACCGATATTAAACACACGGTAAGGTGCGGAGCTCGTTGCTGGAGTGCCCGAATCACTTGACCAATCTGGATTAGCGGCAGGAATACTGTCTTGGATACGGATGATGCCTTCAACGATATCGTCGATATAGGTAAAATCGCGGCTTAAGTTGCCATGGTTATAAACATCAATCGCTTCACCTTTCACTATCTTATTGGTGAACTTAAGTAGCGCCATATCAGGGCGTCCCCAAGGACCATAAACAGTAAAAAATCTAAGCCCTGTCGTTGGCACACCATAAAGATGCGAATAAGTATGTGACATCAACTCATTGGCTTTTTTAGTCGCAGCATACAGCGAGATAGGATGATCAACACTGTCGTCTGTTGAGAATGGCATTTTTGAATTAAGGCCATAGACAGAGCTTGAAGAAGCATAAACCAAATGCTCAATCTTATGGTGACGACACCCTTCTAAAATGGTCAAGTGGCCAACCAAATTACTGTCGGCATAGGCCATAGGATTATCGATTGAGTAGCGCACACCCGCTTGCGCCGCGAGGTGAATCACTCTATCAAAACCTTGCTCTGCAAACAGCGCCGCAATGCCCTCTCTATCGGCTAAATCTAACTTCTTAAAAGAAAAAAGAGCCTGAGGCTCTAAATTTTTAAGGCGATCAAGTTTTAGGTTAACATCGTAGTAATCGTTAATATTATCGATACCAACCACTTCATGACCTGCAGCACATAAGCATTCACTAACTTTTGAGCCAATAAAACCTGCTGCACCTGTTACTAAATACTTCATAAAATTCTCTTTTGTTAAAAGAAGACCCTAGATACTAAGACGTTCGCAAACTCTCTGAATAGCAAGGTTCTAGGACCTAGGACGCTTCGCTCCGAGGACGGACTACGTCCTACTAGGGAAATCAAAAACAAAACAGCGTTGCCTTTGACCTTGCAGCTCTTTCCCGCTTTTCCGTCTTAGCTTGTACCTAGAACCTTTCTTTTCCCTAGAACCTTCTCAGCTTTGCTCAATCCGACCCAAACAAGTCTCGTGTATAAACTTTATCAGCAACATCGGCTAACTCTTCAACCATACGGTTTGAAACAATGACATCTGAAACTTGCTTAAACTCTTCTAAATCTTGCATCACGCGAGAGTTAAAAAATTCGGGCTCTGTCAGCACAGGCTCAAATACTACAACCTCAATGCCTTTAGCCTTAATGCGCTTCATAATGCCTTGAATAGAAGACGCGCGGAAATTATCTGAGCCTGACTTCATAATTAGGCGGTAAACACCGACAACTTTAGGTTGTTTTTTAATAATTGAGTCAGCAATAAAATCTTTACGCGTCGAGTTAGCATCAACAATTGCGCTAATCAGGCTATTTGGTACGTCAGCATAGTTTGCACGTAATTGCTTGGTGTCTTTTGGTAAGCAGTAACCACCATAACCAAATGATGGATTGTTGTAGTGCGAGCCAATTCGAGGGTCTAAACCGACACCTTCAATAATTTGACGAGCATCCAAACCATGCGATTCAGCGTAACTATCTAACTCATTGAAATACGCGACACGCATTGCCAGATAAGTATTAGAAAAAAGCTTAACCGCTTCAGCTTCTGTTGAATCAGTGAAAAGAATATCAATATTCTGTTTAATCGCCGCATTTGCAAGTAAGTTAGCAAATACTTCAGCGCGCTCAGAGCGCTCACCGATAATAATACGAGAAGGATGTAGGTTGTCGTAAAGAGCGCGCCCTTCACGTAAAAACTCAGGTGAGAAGATGATATTTTTAGTATTATATTTTTGTTTAACTGACTCAGTGTAACCTACTGGTACAGTTGATTTAATCACCATCACAGCATTAGGGTTAATGGCCAGTACATCTTGAATGACCGCTTCAACAGATGAGGTATTAAAGTAGTTTGATACGGTATCGTAATCGGTAGGCGTCGCAATAATCACGTACTCAGCATCTTGATAGGCTAGCTTTTTATCTAACGTTGCCGTTAAATCAAGTGTGTGATTAGCTAAGTAATCTTCAATTTCAGTATCTGCTATAGGTGACAAACCTTGGTTAATCATCTCGACTTTTTCAGCAACAATATCAACCGCCATCACGGTATTTTTTTGCGCTAACAACACTGCGTTTGACAGGCCTACATAGCCCGTCCCTGCTATAGCAATTTTCATCTTAAAACCTTAAAAATAAATATCCGCGTAAAATAACACTCAAGCAGCAAAAAGTCTTGTTTTAGGCCACATTTTTACCGCTAAGACTAGGTACTGCAAAGACGAACGCTTCGCTCACGGATAACGGAACGTTCGCAAGCTCACTCACAGAGCGCTCCGCTTACAGTGCAAACCGATACGGTGCTAGGACCTAGGACGTTTCTAGGACGGAATGCCCCTGATGTAGGTTGGGCTTTAGCCCATCAACAACATAAAACATAAAAGAAAAGCTGACGGCATAAATGCCGACCTACATTAAAAGAAGCCCCTATCTTAGCTTTAACCATGAGCGAAGCGTTCTGTAGGCCAAAGGCCGTTCCATCTTTGCTTATCGTCTTTGCTCGTACCTAGGATCTAGAACCTGCTTTTCCTAGGACCTTCTTAGCCTTTAACCGTCAGCGCAGCGTTCTGTAGGCCAAAGGCCGTTCCTCTTAGCATTTGCATTAGCATTAGCTTTAATATCGTATAGAATCTAGCAGGAGCGTAGCGACGCTCTAGCCGTGGCGGAGCCACGTTCTAGAATCTGCATATAACGCCTGACCTACAGTTAACGTTGGGCTTATGGATAGCGATTAAACAAAGGAAGTCATTTATGCAAATCATCCATCATGGTGCTGTTAATGGAGTAACAGGTTCATGCCACCAGCTTAATATCAACTCCAACTCAAGTATTCTCATTGACTGCGGCTTATTTCAAGGCGCTGAAACAGCAGGAAAAACCGCAGCAGACCAACTCCAAATAGAATTTGACTTAACCCATATCACTGCACTAATTGTTACTCACTGCCATATTGATCATGTTGGTAGGATCCCATATCTGCTTGCCGCAGGTTTTGATGGCCCGATATATGCGACATCAGCAACTGCAGCCCTCCTTCCCATGGTGATAGAAGATGCACTCAAGGTCGGCGTCACCAGAAATCAGCGATTAATTGGTTTATATTTAAAACGCTTACAGCAGTTAATTCGCCCGATTGATTATGGCCAATGGTTTACCCTGGAGGTGAATCACTGTGACTGCGGCTTTCAACAAGCTAAAGCAAGGTTTAACGTCGCAGGGCACATTTTAGGATCGGCCTATGTTGAAATCGAACTCAGTAATAATCTGCTAGCTTACAGTGACGGTGACAATCACAAAGACAATGACAATGACAAGCACCTAATCGTATTTTCAGGCGACTTAGGAGCCAGTAACACACCGTTATTGCCAAGCCCGAAAAGCCCATTACGGGTTGATACCTTAGTGATAGAGTCAACCTATGGCGATAAAAACCACCTTAATCGCGAAAGACGAGCAGAAAGCTTACGCCATGTTATTGAAAAATCAGTTAACGATAACGGCGTAGTACTGATCCCCGCTTTTAGCATTGGGCGCACCCAAGAATTACTGTACGAACTAGAGCAAATCATCTTTGAGCAACAACACAACCCTATGTGGCAGAGTATCGATATCATTGTCGACTCACCCATGGCGGCTAACTTTACAGAGCAATATGTTAACTATAAAAAGCTGTGGGACTCTGAAGCCAAATCTATATTAGCCCAGCAACGCCATCCGCTCGATTTTAATCAGCTTTACACCATAGATAGCCACCAAGATCACTTAGCGGTAATCAACTATCTTTCAAGCAGACAAAAGCCCGCGGTGGTGATTGCAGCAAGCGGCATGTGTACGGGCGGCCGAATAGTCAACTATCTACAGCGATTTTTAGCCCAGCCCACTGCAGATATTCTATTTGTAGGATACCAGGCAAAAGGAACGATAGGACGGGATATTCAGACATACGGGCCAAACGGAGGCTACGTCTATATTGAAGGGGATAAAATCGATATCAAAGCAGGAGTACATACCATCAGTGGCTATTCAGCCCATGCAGATCAACAAGACCTGATAAACTTTGTCGAGGGCATACAGCATAAGCCTAAACACATACGCATAGTTCACGGCGATATTGATGCCAAACAAGCGTTAGCAGATAAATACCGGCAACTCTTACCTAATGCGGAGATTGAAATAGGAACAAGCTAAGACTATAAAGCCAAAGCTATTCACCGCAAAGGACACGGAGCGCAGCGCTGCACGAAGAAAAGCAACATCAAGACCCACTAAAAATAGCGCTAATCTTTTGCTCTACGCACTTCTCCGTGTCCTCCGTGAAAGCGAAGCGCTTCGTGGTGAGAATGCTCTTGACTCTTGTAATCAAAACCCAAATCAATACACCACACAGAAATGCGCATAGCTCTGTAATCAAAAAACCAAGCTATTCACCACAGAGGACACGGAGCGCTACGCGACACGAAGAAAAGCAACATCAAGACCAACTAAAAAATAGCGCTAATCTTTTGCTCTACGCACTTCTCCGTGTCCTCCGTGAAAGCGCAGCGCTTCGTGGTGAAAATGCTCTTCACTCTTGTAATCAAAACCCAAATCAATACACCACACAGAAATGCGCTTAGCTCTGTAATCAAAAAACCAAGCTATTCACCACAGAGGACACGGAGCGCTACGCGACACAAAGAAAAGCAACATCAAGACCAACTAAAAATAGCGCTAATCTTTTGCTCTACGCACTTCTCCGTGTACTTCGTGAAAGCGCAGCGTTCCGTCAGTGAGCCTGCGAACGTTCCGTATACCGTAATCAGCTTTAAGATTGTATAGAATCTAGCAGGAGCAAAGCGACGCTCTCGCAGTCACGAAGTGACATCCTAGAAGCGCAGCGCTCTTCTTCGCTTTTTAACCGTCAGCGCAGCGTTCTGTAAGTGAGCCTGCGAACGTTCCGTAATCCGCTTTCCCGTCTCAGCCTTTATCGGCTTTTAACCGTCTTTGCTTTCTTCGCCGCCTTTACATACCACTCTACGGTTTTACGTAAACCAGATTCAAACGACTCCAATGGCTTCCAGCCTAATTCGCTTTGGATCTTACTCGAATCAATCGCATAGCGAACATCATGCCCAGGCCGGTCTTGAATATAAGAAATTAAACTTTTAAAACCGATTTTATTTTGGCTACACTTCAGTGAATTAGGATTATCTGAGGCTAATTCCTCTAGAAGCTCACAAATCAGGTTAACGACATCAATATTACGTTTTTCACAGCTGCCGCCAATGTTATAGGTTTCGCCCATTTCGCCTTCTGTTAAAACGGTATAAAGCGCGCTAACATGATCCTCCACGTATAACCAATCACGCACCTGCTGCCCATTACCGTATATTGGAATAGTCTTACCGGCTAATGCATTACATATCGTTTGCGGAATGAGTTTTTCGTGATGCTGAAAAGGACCGTAGTTATTAGAGCAATTGGTCACGACAACAGGCAGACCATAGGTTCTATGCCATGCCCGAACCAAATGATCTGATGCCGCTTTGCTCGCAGAATAAGGCGAGCTAGGATCATACCTAGTTTGTTCAGTAAATAACTCACCGTCAGCTAAGTCACCAAACACCTCATCGGTAGATACATGATGAAACCGAAACGCACACTTTTTATCTTCTTTGAGTGAAGCATAGTATGCACGACTAGCTTCAAGAAGAGTGTATGTGCCAATAATATTGGTTTGCATAAATTCTGCAGGACCATCAATAGAACGGTCTACGTGGCTCTCAGCAGCTAAGTGAATAATGGCATCAGGTTGATACTGTATAAGTAATTTGTCTATTAACGCCCTATCACAAATATCACCTTGCACAAGCGCATAGCGATTCGATAATTCAACGTCAGCTAAAGACTCCGAATTACTGGCATAAGTTAATTTATCGAGATTAACCACAACACTATTGGTGTACTTAATTAGAAAGCGAACCAAAGCAGAACCAATAAACCCAGCACCACCAGTGATCAAGATGACCTTATCCATTTACTACCAACTCAAAATTAAATTTAACGACAACGGCTAAAGTGACGGCATAAATGCCGACCTACATTCAAAGAAGGTCCTAGGTTTGAGGTTCTAGAATCTTGTTTCTAACCGTCAGCGCAGCGTTCCGTAGTGAGCCTGCGAACGTTCCGCAATCCGTAAACTCACAAGCTGTTCCTTATACCTAGAACCTGCTTTTCCTAGAACCTAGGACCTTCTCTGCTTTTACCTAGAACCTTCTTTGCTTATTCAATTAAAGACAGTAAATACTGTCCATAGCTATTACTCAACATAGGTTGTGCAAGGCGCTCAATATCATTATCACTTAACCAACCACTTCGCCAACCAATCTCTTCTAAACAAGCGACTTTCAACCCTTGCACCGTTTCAATAGTTTGTACAAAAGAGGAAGCTTGCTGCAAACTATCAAACGTGCCGGTATCTAACCATGCAAAACCGCGCCCTAGTCTTTCTACCTGTAATTCTTCCAGCTTTAAGTAAGCTTGGTTAATATCGGTGATCTCTAGCTCATACCGTGCAGATGGTATTAAGCCTTTAGCAATATTGACGACTCTATTATCGTAAAAATAGAGCCCGGTTACCGCCCAATTAGATTGAGGCTGTAACGGTTTTTCCTCAATCGATAATGCTTTAAAGGATTTATCAAACTCAACAACACCAAAGCGCTCAGCTTGCTGGACTTGATACGCAAAAATAGTAGCGCCAGATTGCTTATTAGCCGCTGTGGTTAAAGACTCACTAAATCCTTGGCCGTAAAACACATTATCACCAAGGATCAAACAAACATTATCATCGCCAATAAAATCCTCTGCAATCACAAATGCCTGAGCAATACCTTCTGGCCTTGTTTGAACGGCAAAAGACAAACGAATTCCAAAATCAGTACCATCACCGAGCAAACGCTGAAATAACATTAACTCTTCAGCAGTCGTGATAACCAAAACATCTCGGATACCAGCTAACATTAAAACCGATAACGGATAATAGATCATCGGTTTATCGTAAACAGGGAGTAACTGTTTAGACACACCTCGCGTGATGGGATAAAGCCGTGAACCAGCGCCACCAGCTAACACTATCCCTTTCATCACAGCTTGGCTTTTATCGTTACTTTTCAAGATCATTACCCGTAATTAAACACATTGTAAAAACCAAAGAAACATCAAGACCAAGTAAATTTTTTGCACTACGCACCTCTACGAGCCCTTCGTGAAAGCGAAGCGCTTCGTGGTAAAAATTAACTCTTAAACGCTGTAATCAATAAACCAAAGCCATTCACCACTGATGACGCCAAGCGCTACGCTACACGAAGAAAATAAACATCAAAACTAACTAAAAAAAGCTCTAATCTTTGCCTCTACGCACTTATTCATGCCCTCAGTGAAAGCATAGCGCTTCGTGGTGAAATTTAACTCTTAAACAAAAAAAGCCAACTCAATGAGCTGACTTTTCGTTAAATATGTCATTAATTAAGTCGATAATTAATTAAGTGAATAAGCCAATAATTTAACTGACTATTGAGAACACATTTTTGTCTTCAACGCTCTGTGCAGTATCATGCTGACCTTGTTGCCACACTAAATCACAAATGCCGTCGGTAGGATTAAAACCGGTAGGCGCGCTCAGTAAAATCTCTCTGATCGTTTCATGCTGGAACTCATGACACGCGGTATCAAGACGTTTAAGGATAACTTCAAGCTCATGCCAAGGTAAACATAACTCATTGGCCGTCATAATACGTTCATGACCTGTACCTGTTACATCGTCACCGATAAGTAGCTCTTCATATAGTTTCTCACCTGGACGAAGACCACTAAATTCGATACTAATATCGCCTTCAGGATTAATATCATCTTTAACTTCAAAACCGCTTAAACGGATCATTTTTGCAGCAAGATCGACAATTTTAACTGAACTGCCCATGTCCAAAACAAACACATCACCGCCTTTGCCCATTGCGCCAGCTTGAATAACCAATTGTGATGCTTCTGGTATCGTCATAAAGAAACGGGTGATCTCAGGATGCGTAACCGTAACAGGGCCACCAGTTGCAATCTGCTTTCTAAACAAGGGTACCACTGAGCCCGACGAGCCAAGCACATTGCCAAAACGCACCATACAAAAACGTGTATTATGCGATTCATTCGCTAACGCTTGCAAAGAAAGCTCAGCTAGGCGCTTAGTTGTACCCATAACATTGGTCGGTCGAACCGCCTTATCAGTAGAAATAAGTACAAATGTCTCTACTTTGGCAGCTATTGCCGCTTGAGCGGTATAAAGCGTACCAAAAACATTATTACGCACGCCTTCTACTACATTATGCTCAACTAACGGCACATGCTTGTAGGCCGCGGCATGGTAGACTGTTTGAACCTCAAATGCCTCCATGACTGCTTGAATACGGTTTTTTCGCTGTACAGAGCCCAACATTGGATAGATTTCAATCTCTAGCCCGAGGCTTGAAGCTAAAGCAGAAAGCTCACGTTCAATTGAATACAAGCCAAACTCAGACAGCTCAAATAATACAAGTTTCTTGGGGGCTTGCTTGATAATCTGTCGGCATAGCTCAGAACCAATAGACCCACCAGCACCAGTCACCATCACCACTTTATCTTTAATGTTAGCAGTCATCAAATCATCACGCGGCCTAACACTATCACGACCCAGAAGATCATCAATCTCAACTTCTTTTATGTCACTATAAAGCTTATTACCGCTGACCAAATCAGCCATTGCCGGTAAAGTCAGTACTTGCACTGCAAGTTGTTCTAATGACAATAAAATCTCTTTTCTACGCGAACGCGAAGCACTCGGCAGAGCTAGCAGAACCTTGGTTGCCTGCTTTTCTTTGATAAGCTTGCGCATAATGGTTGGAGAATGCACATGCACACCTTGAATAACTGTTCCATGCAAGGTGTTATCATCATCGACGAAGGCAAAAGGATAATACTCATGGCTTTGTACTAAAGCCGTTACCAGTTGGCGACCACTTACACCAGCGCCATATATAATTACCGGCTCACCGATACGCTTCATTCCTGTGCCAACAAAAGCGCGCACCATGGTCCGCGTGCCACCAATAAAAACCAGGGCAAAGGCTGAATAGATAACGGGTACGGTTCTTGGAAGTTGTGAATCGAAATAATAAGCGACCAATACTAAGCAGACTGTAGATACGACCACACCTAGTATAATAGCGGTAAGTGCTTGTAATCCCATATAACGCAATACCGCACGATATAAACCGAGCTTGGCAAAACCAAGAATACTAAGCGGCACTACGCTTGCTATAAGTAACCAATATGAACCGTTCGTCAGCGAGCTGATATCATCAACACGGACAAGCACAGCCCCCCAGAACGCTATGACTAGGAATAACGAGTCAATTAGTACACTTACTATTCGTTTTTCCACTCGTTTTAAAGAAAACAAGCACTGCAAAAAATCCATTTTTTGACCCATTTGACAAGAAGACTTCATAAGAAATGACTACTTAATTACTGAAGAAATGATTATTTAACACTTTCGATAATAACATATATTGGTGAGGTTATGCTGCTACTTATAAAAGATACTGATGACTTAGCCCAGCAATCTCACTAAGCCTCAGTTCAAAACTCACCAAGGGCTGCCGCTTTCGAGAAGTAATCAATACAAGACTCAACTTTACCATATCCCTCATTAATTAATGCTGAAATTGAATATTCATTAAGCCGCTATAGCACACTCAAAAAAGAGAAAGCAGGATCACATCCTATGACTATTGACTAGGTACATCAATTCTGAATGAGTGTACCAAAACAGTGGAAGGATTACTTTATCGTCCGCTTCTGGACAGAATGTATGGTACGCCCCGTTATTGCAAATAATAAAGCAAGATAACAGGAGTTGGTTTGCGCTAATGTATTCAGAGTCTGTTGAGACCTTCATTAGTCCCAGCTCTACGATGAGATCCGCGCCAGATTGTCCTCAAAAACGAGAAAGCATATTAATTGCTGTTCTGTCCATCAGGTCTTCAATCTGGTGGTCTAACCGTTTTGTCATCTATTTTTATCATCTGCAAACTCGGTAGTAACTCGATTTAAACTCTTAATTCAAACGCTTTCTGGCTTGTCATTACTGACCAAGCTATACGCGCTAATTTATTCGCTAATGCGACAACCGCAACATTGAACGGTTTCCTCATTCTTAACTCTGTTAACCAATGACCAAAATACCGCTCAGATGTCTCAGGCCTTGACACAATGACTCGTGCGGCATCAACAAACAATTCTCGCAGTTCTTTATTACCCCGTTTAGAAATGCCAAGCATCCTTGTCTTTCCCCCAGTGGAGTATTGAAACGGAACCAGACCAATCCAAGCCGCAAAATTTCGGCCATTCTTAAAATCTGATGCGTTCCCTACATTTGATAAGCAACAAGCAGCTGTCATTGGCCCTACACCAGGTATTGACTGTAGTAACTGCATTAATGGGTTTTCATTAAGTAACAACTGCAATTTCCTATCTTGTTTTTTTATTAATTCGTTCAGATGTTTGTAGTATTCATGTAACTCCTGCAACTCGACCATCAATGTTAAAGGGATCGGTTCACCTTTATCTGCTAGCCATTGGAACAACTTTTTCATATGGGCATGGCCTCTAGGAAAGCTCATACCAAACTCAAGCAACATAGAGCCAATTCTATTCATGCTGGCAGTTCTTTCTTTGATGTAGCCCGAACGTATACGACGAATGACAGTGGCGACTTGTGCGGTTTCACTTTTTGGTGATGTGAATCTCATGCTGGGCCTCATTGCCGCTTCAGCAATGGCATCCGCATCAATGAAGTCATTTTTGTGAGTTTTAACGTAAGGTTTTACATATTGAGCGGGGATCAATTTAACTTGATGACCATATGACTCACATTTTCTAGCCAGCCAATGGCAGCCACCACAGGCTTCCATTGCAATGATGGTTGGCTCTTGAATGGATAAGAATTGAATCAGCCTCGGTCTGGTTAATTTCTTACGAAGCACTTCCCTACCTGCATAGTCATGAGCAATAAGATGAAATGTGCTTTTACCTAAATCAATACCTATAACGCGAAAGTTAGACATGATGATCACCTCTTCTTTGTTAACCAGACAAACTGGAGTTTAACACTAGGTTGGGGCGTACCATCTTATTAATGAGGAGTTGTTAAGTGCATGGATTGGAATGGAAAGATATGGATTTTTACCATCGACTCATCTGTATAAGACAAACGGGATTAATGGTGAGTTATTTGATGACAAAACACCGTTATTATTTAGGGAAAGCGATAGCATCGCTCTAAAAATGTGTGATTCAGTACTTGAAACATTTAAATGGATTAAAGCACTTTCGAACAGATGAATATACAATTTATTATCAGCTATGATATGTACAAGTAGCTGAAACTATTTGCCTATCTAGATAGGCAAATAGTTTAGTAACGACAAAATATTGCTTATTTTACCGCGTCACCTGAACCACTGCCTGTGACCGTCATCATGATGTACTTGAAGTAATCTTTAACAGTTAGGCTATCAATCATCTGCTTGTCCGTTTTGGCTAACAAAGCAGGAGTAGACATATCAATATTTTGAACTTGGGCTAAACCTGTAACACCAGGTAAAACATCATAAACACCTAATGCATCACGCTCTTTAATCAATTCTTCTTGGTTAAATAAATTTGGACGTGGACCAACCAAGCTCATTTCGCCTTTAACCACATTAATCAGTTGTGGTAATTCATCAATCTTAGTTTTACGTAAAAAACTACCTAACTTTGTAATTGACGCATTACTGGCTAAGTGACTGGCTACTGACTTAGTCTCAACCGACATAGTGCGGAATTTAATCAATTTAAATGGCTTTTTATTTCGGCCCACACGAGTTTGAACAAAAATCGGCGAGCCAGTATCAAACATGCCGATAATAGTAACAATAAGTAGAACGGGCCAAAGCAATAACAAACCAAAAAAGGCTGCGAAAAAATCGATAAGACGTGTCATTTATGTACTCTATTTATTTTTATTAAGAAGAAAATATTCTGCGGTTTCTTTAAAACCTTGCTCAAGCGTTTGTGGCGGTACCCAATTCAGCGTACTTTTTGTATGCGTAATATCCACCTGTAGCGAACCTAATAAACGACTTATCACAGCCGTTTTTCCCGTTAGCTTACCGACAACGTGATAACACCATAGCGGAACAGGCAGCAGTCGATTGGATTTACCTAATGCTTTAGCCATCTGGCAGACCATTTCTGATGTAGAAACGTCATGATCATCAGAAACAAGAAATACTTGATTCGTAGCTTTTGGATGATCTATGCAAGTAACAATTAGATCCACTAAGTTGTCTACGGATACTAAGCTACGCCTGTTATTTGTGATACAACCAAATGGTAAAGGAATACCTTTTGAAACTAGATTCATTAATGAAGCAAAGTTTGCCTTAACACCTGGACCGTAGACGAGAGTTGGCCTTACAATCACAACCTCTATCCCGGTCTCCCTACCTATAGCTAAGAGTTCCTCCTCTGCTTCTGCTTTCGAGATCCCATAGTCATCCTCTGGCGCTTTATCATTGAACGATGTAAATGGATTGCCTAGTGTAGTTCCCTCACCGTTAACCTTAATACTGCTAACATAAACGAATCGTTTCGCTCCAGAAGCTGCCGCTTGACGAGCTAGATTTGCAGCTCCAAGGCTGTTAACTTCTCTGTAGTCTTCTAACGGATTAACCACGGAGTCATTCATCACATGGACACGCGCAGCTAGATGAATAACAGTATCAATATTATGCAAAACGTCTGAGTAGTTAGTACAGCTGCTGATAACTCTTTTATAAAACTGAGAGCTAGGAAAGTTTGCTGGTAGATTTCGTCCTAAGGCTTTGACAAATGGTAAATCAAGTCTCTCAAGCAACCTTGTGCCGATAAAACCGGAAGCACCTGTTACAAGCACATTCATTTAAGTAACTCCCGAATAATGCTATGACCGAAAAACTTCTCACATCGATAAGGTGCGAAATTAATATGTGTAGCCTGTTTGATACAATTTTTAATTTCTGCTAAATCAAAGCATGACATCGCAAAGTTATTATCTTGGACATAATTGGCAAGTTCAAGTTGGTGATTGTCGGCGCGCGTTAAATTTGGCACGACAACTAACTTTTTACTAATTTCGAGCATGGAATAAACCGAACCTGCGCCAGCATGAGTAACAATTAAATCCGCCGAGTCAACATATGATTGAAATTCATCACTAAAGTGGAACGAATCGAAATTTTTAGGGGTGTAATTCGAACTAGATGAAGTCTGCGCGATGATGTTTACAGAATTGTCTCCTTCGAATGACTCATCAATGATCTCTATGAGTTCATCAAACGCTGTAGTCCCAACTGTGACTAATATATTCATACTAAAACCTACCCACGTACTTTCCATACGGAATTGAATCATTTAATTCTACATTTTGAATAAAAATGTTCTTTGTTAGATGCTTCATCACCTTTGTCGTCATTGTAGGGGAGTAAAACTTAGACCAAGTTTCAAAGTGGATAATAGAGCAGCCCGATAATTTTGCCGCTATCCCAACAAAAATAGCTACTCCAGGGCCAAAGGAAACCAATGTGGATATATTGTTGTCACGTAAAAACTTGTATGCTTTTAAAATATTAGACATGAATTTTACCAGTGAAATACTTTTCCCTGAATATTTGTCTCTAAATTGACCCAAGACCAAAAACTCTTTACACCAATTGGGAGCTAACCCTTCATCTGTAATACCGTAAAAATCAATATTTTCATCTTGAGAAAAGGTTTGGTAAAACCTATTGGCTTGGGCTCTATGTCCACCGCAACCAAATACGATAGCAATATTTTTCATTTACTTTACCTTTTACTTAAACGGGATTCGAACACGTGATAAAGCTCATCAATCACTTTACTCGAAGAATAATTACTCGCCGTTTTTGTAGCTAATTCACTAAGTCGTAAGTAATCGAATTTTGACATATCGGTGGCAATCTTTAACGCCGCAGCTAACTCATTTTTGCTACCGGGCTCAAAAGACAGTTTACACATATCGGAAATAATATAGTCCTTCGTAGCTCCGATGGTCGATGATAAAACAGGCACACCACACATCATGGCTTCGATAGGTATTAACCCAAGGCTTTCCGATGCTTTAGAAGGAAAAACGAGAAAGCTAATTGATTGATAGATATTGACCAACTCACGCTGACTCATTCCCTTTTGGATTGTGACTCCAGTCATTGAACTTGCAATATCATTTAGTTGAGCTTCGCAACTACCGGATCCAACCAATAGGAGTGTTGAATTCGGGTTATCCAGTTGATTTGAACGAAATGCTTCCAAAAGCTCAAACACACCCTTGTTTTCTTCAAGCCTGCCAACATAGCCGAACGTAAACTTTTTTTGCACTGTCGTTGAAATGCCAAACACTGAAGCATCAATCCCCCCCGAAGGACTAACAACAACTGTATCTTCTGCTATCCCGTATTGTTCTGTCAGAATATTTTTGAAATAACCAGATGGTGAAACAATCAGTGTAGATATACCCAATATTTTCCGAGAAATCATAACTTTGATGCTAGAAAACAAACCATTCACCCCTGGCACAACATCACTTCCATGAACATTGGAAACAATAACTAGCTTTTCTTTGGACTTAAATAGCGAAGCGAATATCAGCCCAAGAGAAGAGTGGGATGTATAATGAACATAGTGTATTTCCCCTTCACCTGATTTTAAACCTGAGACAAAAGAGCGCCAGGTAAACTGCATGTAATCGATTAACTTACCCAGTTTACTATTACTACTATCATGTAAATTAATTAAAGAGATCTGCCCCCCTTTCTTCTCAAATCCTTCGAGAACGTTCCTAACAAAAGAGCCTTTAAAAGGCTTGTCTTTAGTCGGATAGAGATTAGATACAAACTTAATTTTCATCGTCGAAACTTACTCTGATATGAGCCTAAAATACATTTAACAAACACTTTAAAGTCCAAGTTAAAAAGATATTTATAACACTGCCGCTTTATAAAAATATCAAACAGCATCACCCTCGGTAACGAATTGGATGAATAATTTATAATACGATTAAATGTAAAAACGGCTATGGACTTTTCAGTCAATAATGAACTGATCTTGTTTAGCCAAATATTTGCAGGTTGAGGATCGACTGATGATGAGATTCGACTCCCTTTATCATCATCACTCATATATACTAAAACAGATTCTATAAGAGAAAACTTAGCATCGAACAGCTTTTGAGCTCGAATGATAAAGTCAGTATCTTGAAACCTTTTAAGGCTAGGATCAAATCTCACAGCCTTTGCAAAGCTTGAGCGCATAAAAAGTGATGAAGTTTGCATTGCTTGCCGTTCGACAATTAAGTATTCATCAACATTTTTAATATTATTAAATGCAAAAGTAGGTTTGACTGAACCTCTATCTTCTATCTTTGAATATAATATTTCATTTTCAACCGTGCCTCTATTGATACATTGCTCAATTTTATCAGGCGCCCAAATATCATCAGAATCCAAAAAAGCAATATAGTCACCAGTGGACGCATCGATACCAGTATTTCTAGACGCACCGCCATGCTTATTAATTGCATGGCGAATGTAAATAATATCTAGACCATAATGCTCTAGCTTAGCTTTGAGTTCAGCGCTATCGTCTGAACAATCATCAACAATGATGACTTCTATATTCTTATAAGTCTGAGCTAAAACACTATTCAGCGTATTATCAATTAGATTAGCTCGATTATAGACTGGTATAACAACTGAAACTTTAATACTATTCACCTTTTACTCGCCAAAAACTAGAATAACCTACATCCATCTCCACATAATCAAAGAAAAGTAAAATTTGAGAGACACCATTGATAAGTATATCACTTGATTGTAGATAGTAAAAATCAGATTCATTTAAATTCAATATATAATAATAGGTGTAATAGGATCCTGAGATATAAAGTATAGCTAACACATACTGCAAATAATCTAATCTATATCTAGAGAAAACAGAAAGCGTTATTACAAATGGAGTCAAGTAAAGAATGAACTGACTAAACCGATATGTGTGATGACTAAATACAAGGCTAAGAAGACTAACAAGAATAAAGTACACGTAGAAGTAAATCCATTTAACACCATCATCTTTGCCAATAACACTCTTATGAGAAATAAAAATAAAGCTAACACCTACGACTATATTAGCTAAAATTATCGGGTAATTACCTACACCTATGGAAAACCTTGCATGTACTATCTTGCCAAACAAGTACACTTGTCCAATCACAGCAAAACTAACTACTAACAATGTTATAAATGATATTTTTTGAACAATAGAGAAACGAGTTACAAAATCCCTAGGAATTAATGTTAAGGCTGCAAGCACGGCTGTTGAAGCCTGGAAAGTGCCCGCAAAAAAGAACATAATATACTTTTTATTAGAGGTAAATGTTAAAGAGAGTAAGATTAAAGGTATTGCCAAACTACTTCGAAGGATATGCATGGAAAGATGAATATTTTTAAAGTAAAGTAAAAATATAAGGAGAGCAAATAAAGCATAACGCCCTTTCAATGCTCTAAATAGGAACAGATAATACGTAAAAAAGGAGGCAAAAACTAAAGTAAAATAATATATAAATCGATTCCCACCAGACAAGTAATTAATTAATTTAGTCAGAGCAATAAAACCAATATCCAAATGCTTAGCATAAAAGAATGACGCACTAATAGAGTCCCTTTCTCCAGATGTTATAGCGTCATAAGCAAGAAAATATGATGGTAAATCATCGGAACCATCCCAAACAATACCACTGTATCGACTAGCAATCAAAAACGAAAAATAAAATATCGTTAACGTTGCTACTAGATGACTTTTAAAGTTAGGTATAATCACTACTAAAAATGCCAAAACAGCTATATATGCAGGCCCAGGTAGTATCAAATAGCAAAATAAAAGAAAAAAAATAACCGCTATTGTTCTTTGTGCCTCTGATGTAATAAATCCAGAAAAATTCATTTATATGACTCTACTTAACTTAGTAAGCAAACTTGCTCTTACTTGCCAATTATTAAACCTATTATTCATGAAGCGATTAGAGCCGCTCACTCAACATATTAATCTTAGAACTTGAATAGGTTATAAAACATCAAAAAGATGTTTAACCGTCTATAGAATAAAAATATTTAATTAATAATGCAAAATTTATAAGGATAACAGACCGTTGCGTTTGCGTTAATCTTGTGGGTAGATAGTTTAAAAGCAGCATGTATCGCACCAATCCCAACCACTAGATAACAATTAGATGCAAAACATTAAGTACATTAAAGCAACAGTAAGACTTACAGTTAAATTAACCTTTATAATTAAGCTTAAAGAACTAAATCAGTATCCATGCTGGCAACATGTTGGCCATTTAAAAAATTGATACGTAACTACCATGATTACAAACTTTTCTCTAAAGCATGAAACTACAAAAAAGAGAACCTTTAGTTTATTTTCCCCTCAATTGATAGAGTTCTTTGTTCTCTCTATCTAATTCCCAGTAATCGCCCCACTCTCGGTCAACCCTATTGGGTTTAAAATCTTCAGTGCCATTACCATGGGTTTGGGTAAGCTCACCAAAGTAGATTTTCCCATTAACATTGTAAAGATCCACTCGAATATAATCAAAATCCTCAGATAGTTTTTTTGCTATCTCGATCATTTCAGCTAAGTTCTCAGGTGGTGAGCAGTCAGAAACTGCTGAGAATTTTGAATCTAGGCGAAAATTCATTTTGTTCCAATTAACATCAAAGATACTTCGCTTATGACCTTCATATCGGTCACTATCTACCTGAATAAATATTTTATCTCTGAAACAGTGGAACTTATAGTCGTTAGGGGTTAAGGTTTCTGACTCCAGATACTGTTCAGCGATTATTAACTTATCAATCCTGGCATAAAACGGTTCTTGTTTTATAATACCAAAAGACTCCTTCAGCGCTCTGTCAAACTTCTTAATTACACTTCCAACTTTTTCACTTTGCTTATTTGTAACTATTTGCAGATGGTTCGCTCCACTACCATGGTTAGATTTTAATACGAATTTTTCTGGAAGCTTTCTCCAATCCTCATGAGAAAAACTTTTATAGACACCTAAAAGGGGAATTAAATATTCCGAACCAACCTTTTCTGATACATAATCTCTTACCTTATACTTGTCGGCAAATAAAGCCATGTTATCAAAGTTACCATAGTATTTTCGGTAATAAAGTTTTTCACTAAATGTCTTGGGATCTTTAATATTTAACTCATACCCATGGTTTTTAAAGAAGTCTCGCCCCCTGTTAACTCTATACTTATACTTTTTTATTATGTCCAATAAAAAATCAGGTATTATTTTTTTTAATAAATTCTTCATTATTTTTCCAGTACTCTACAAAAGAAAAGCGAAAATTTTTTGCGATTGTTTATAACCGAGCATCTTTCTTTAGGCAGTAAAAATATAAAGCTATAGTTATATATTGATAGTGCAAGCTTATTGTCACCAACAACAAGTAGGACTTTAATACAGCACACAAAGTTTACGCTCGTCCTATAACGAATCTATTTATTACCAAGAAGAGCCTATTTCAATTTACCTTCAATTTATTTTTTGATTATAGTTAAGCTTAACGTCTTTTGTTTCACCCACTTAAATGACATTACTATTTAATCTAATTTTCACGACAGACAAATAAATTCTGCCCGAGAGCTAAATTGTAACTGAAGGAGATTTTGATTATTCAAAGCGATTCAATCGTTTAAAGCAAGCTGGGTTTTATTGCTTAGTTAATCAAATTACACACGTTCGTCTAGCCAGTAAGGTAGATTCATCTAGAAGGGAACGTCTAAATAATGTCACTGTTTACTTTTCATTCTTACCTAAAACGTTACCTAATTTCTCGTTAATTTTTTTCGACTCTTCTAACATACAAATACCTTCAACCCTGTTGAGTTTGATTTGATAAGATTGCATGAATATATTTTTAAGTTTGTTTAACACTCTACGCTGGAAAAATAAGAAAGAACTAATAGCCCCTATTACATAGGAAAAACCAACTACAATGACAGATGATACATTATTATAGTCTAATATCTCATTGAATAGCTCTCTTCGCTTACTAATAACACCTCTTTTCCGCAACTCTGAATATGCTGAAGATAGAACCAGCACTTTAAAAAGTCCGCTTCTAAAAAAATCAATATTAGACGCTTTTCGAAGGGAGCTTGTACTCAATAAAGCATTCCATAAGTATAAGCACAAAGAGCCGACTGCAGGTTTCCCCGCAACTAAGTTATATTTAATACCATCTGAAATAAAACCATCTTCATCACACCCCTTTCCCGGGTACTCTGTTCTAGATGAAGAAGTACCAACCCATCCAAGAGGTATGAATGATTTTAAATACCTTGGTTCTAACGATAATGCAATTGCCGCCAAATTAGCATCTGGTGGAATTGTTGAGAATAAAGTACCGCCTTGTTTTTCCCTAGCCTCTGTTATTATCGATGCATGGAATAAAGAATTACAGTACATTTGAGGTAGTTCAAAATACGGCTGAGCACCAAAAAGTGCTAAGTAAACTTCTTTTCTGGAATCTAAAATTGAGAATTCTTTCCTAGCTGTATATTGAACAACTTTATCCCCATGTAACTTAGCCGCACCCTCCCAGAAAAAGTGGGCTCTACTAGACGCTATAACCCGCAGTTTTTCTTTATTGCATATATCTGTTAATTTATCTGCCAGTTCAAAAAAATAAATTTGCAAACCATCATCAACACCTAAAAACATAACCCACTCTCCTGATGCATATGTGATTGCATCAGAAAAGTTCCCTATAGCCCCTAAGTTTTCTTCCTGATAGACTACTTTAATATGCTCATTTTCAAGTGTCCCCAAATACTCTCTAGTTCCATCCGTAGAGCAATCATCAACAATAATTAACTCATAATCATTATAATTTTGACTTATAACTGTGTTAATACAAGTTGGTAAATATTCAAGTCCATTGTATACGGGAAGGATAAAACTGTATTTGACCTTTTTATTTTCCATGGAGCACCTTACACCTTAATTCTGCATTTTTTTATTGTTTTTCTTAGCTAGTTTAGTCGTTGTCGTGCCTTTATTTACAGCTGGCAAGCCAAAGGTTTTAGTATATTTATCGATATCTTTTGTAACTAAAGAGAGAGCACCAACAAGGCTCTCCCTACCAACTTTCAGCTTATTTAGCACTACTGCATTAGGTGCTAACCAAACACCGTCGTCAAGTATGGCGCTTCCAGTCATAATAACACCAGAAGTTAATACGCAGTTATTACCAATCTTACAATTGTGGGCAATTGATACTAAATTATCGATTTTCGTTGAGCTACCTACTTCGGTATAACCATCGAACAAGCTTTTAGCAATACAGCAGTTAGCACCGATACTTACATTGTCGCCAATCTTAACGCCGCCAACATGTTTTACTAGGTAAGGGACATCAGCATTATATAAAACTTGAAAACCTTGCTCGCCAATTACAGCTCCAGCATTAATGGTTACATTACTACCAACAACGGTCCCTGTATGAATAACAGCATTAGCACCTATTATCACATTATCTTGTATGGTTACACCATCATCTATTACAGCAGTTGGATGTATAATTAAATTTTTGCCACGTATTGATACCGATTCTGAAGGAGATATATAAAAATCTGTATTTTCATATAAATAATTATGAAGGTTGTAGAACTCTTTTTCTGGATTGTCGACAACAAAAAATGAAATACTATTTTTTAGATTTGAGTCTAGTAGTTGAAAATGCTCCTCAGAAATCATCACACCGACAATTTCTTCTTGCGCTAAATACTTTAAATAAGTTTCATGTCCAATATAAGTTAAGTTTTTTCCTATTAACATTCTATTGGCTAAGTTCAATGCATTAACGACAACATTTTTTCCTAAAAGCTCTACACCGAGTATGTCAGAAATACTTTGTAGTTCAATGCTTCTAAAAGTCATAATCAGCCTCTTTCATCCACCAACCACATGGTAAATTCAATTGCTTACTTGAAAACTCGTTAACGCCTTTAAAGTCACTAGCACGACTCATAAAAATCGAGTAAAGATCATTCCTAAGATGCACTTTAGATGCATAGATCCCCTTCTCGCGTAGCTCGACCAATAACTCATCCCTATTCTCGCATAAGATTGTATAGGCCCAATAGGATGGGCTAACTCCATCTCTTTTTCGAAGTATACGAACACTAGAGTCATTTTCGAAGTGTTTTTCCCAACGCAGAGCATTGTCTCTCTGCTGGCTTATAAGCGAATTTATAAAAGGCATCTGTAAAGAACCTACATAACCAGAAATATTATTCATAGCTGTTGAGTCACCTATAGAATCAATATCACAATGCTCTGATATTTCACCGTGTTCATCTCTAAAAATCTCACGATTTATTCCAAGATCTCTCATAATCAGAGCCTTTTTATACAATGCACGCTCATTAATTGCTAAGCCTCCACCATCAATCGCATTCGGCAATCGAACAGGAGTAAATGAAAAGCAGACTATATCTGTTTTTGTATTCCCTAATTTATTCCCCTTATATTCAGCACCAAAAGATTCAGTTGCATCTTCAATAACTGTTATTCCATATTTTTTTGCAATTTCATTTATCTCATCAATATGACCCGGATTTCCAGCCCAATGATAATGAATAATTGCTTTTGTATTCTTCGTTATTTTTTTTTCTACATCTTGAGGGTCTAATGAACCTGTTAAAGGGTCTATATCAGCCCAAACTACTTTCCCACCAGCGTATATGATAGGTTGAGTTGTCATTAAACAACTCATAGGTGATACAATAACCTCATCTTCAGGTTTTATATCAATTAATTTTAATGCAAAAAAAATGGAATTCCCCGATATTGTCAATATATTCTCATTTTCAACATAGGATCGTAATTTACTTTCGAATTCTTTTGTATGTATTCCGTAACTTAATTGACCAGAAAATAATATCTGATTAATACCATCGGTGACAGTCTCAGGCATGAAAACCTTAAATAATGGAATCACTGTTCTTTACCAACCTTCTTTAATAGTACGAACAATATATTCACGGTCCTCTTCTGTTACCCACCAGCCGCATGGAATATGGACCCACTCTTCTTCAAATTTGTCCAAATTAGGTAATGACACCAGGCTTTCATTAAAAACAGTATGTAGATCGTTCCGTTTATGTAAATCTGAAGCCATAACGCCTTTAGCATTCAGAGTATTTATAAATTCCTGTTTATTTTTTACCTTAACCGTGTAAAGCCAATATGATGGTTGCGAATTTTGATAATACTCGAGTAATTCTAAATCTGGGATATTTTTCAATGCGTCATCATAGAATTTGCCATTATCTATATATTTATCTATGATGTCGCTAATGTATTTAAGCTGAACGAGTCCTACTGTCGCATTCACATTATTCATATGATATTTATAACCTTGGACTTTAATATCATTTTCTTTTCGAGTAACGCTTTTACTAATTCCAAACCAGCGAATTAACTTTGCTTTTTCAAATTCATCTTTATCCTTAATACATAAAACCCCGCCATCTACAGTGGTTAGATGTTTTATAGCTTGAAATGAAAAAATAGTATATTTAAAATGGTTACCAATCTTCTTATCTTCAAAAGAAGCACCAAAGGCATGTGCGCCATCTTCGATTATAGGAATACCATATTTTTCTTCAATCTGTTGAAATTTTTTAATATCCATTGGTACACCGGCGTAGTCTACCACCATAATGGCTTTGGTCTTACTTGTTATTTTTTTCTCTACATCTTCAGGAGAAAGATTACCTGTTTTTAAATCAATGTCCGCCCAAACAATCTTAGCACCCGTTTGTGTTATTACTGTATTTGTAGGCTCTGCAGTCAGAGCAGTGGAAATGACTTCATCTCCTTCTTTTACACCAGCAAGAATTAATGCTATATGAAGAGCTGCTGTACCACTGTTTACCGTCAAACAATTAGAATTCCCTAAATACGATGCTAACTCCTTTTCAAACTCATCTACAGCTTCACCCTGATTGATAAAACCTGAATATAATACTTTTTCAAGCTCTGGCATTAACTTATCTTTTGGTGGCATAAATGTCTTAATTAAAGGTATCATTAACATTCTCCAACTCTGCTTTTACATAATCTAAAGTTAGCAATAGCTCTTTAAGTTCACCTATGCTTAATCTTTTTGTATTGTGTGAATTGTATTCATCAACATCTAACTTTTGGGCTTCGTCTTGAATATATTTAGTATAATTTAAATCTCTATAGTCAGCGGGGACTTGATAAAAATCTACCATATCAGTTGCTTTAGCCATTTCTTCTCGGCCACAAAGAGATTCAAATAATTTTTCGCCGTGACGCTCTCCAATTATTTTAATTTCATTGTCAGCATTAAATAGTTCTTTCAAAGCAATAGCAAGATCACCAACGGTTGCGGCAGGAGACTTTTGAACAAAAATATCACCTGGATTAGCATTTTTAAAGGCGAATAGAACCAAATCAACGGAATCGACTAAAGACATCATAAATCGAGTCATTTTCGGATTAGTTATGGTAAGCGGAAGACCACTTTTTATTTGATTAATAAACAATGGAATAATAGACCCTCTTGAGGCCATTACATTGCCATACCTTGTTGCGCATATTACACCATGATTATCTTTAACTCTTTGATCCCTTGCTTTTGATATCGCAAGTTTTTCCATCAACGCTTTTGTCATGCCCATGCTATTAATAGGGTAAACAGCTTTGTCAGTACTTAATACTACAACCTTATCCACGTTATTTGCTGCAGCAGCTTCCAGAACATTTTCGGCACCCAACAAATTCGTTTTAATGGCTTCCATTGGATAAAATTCACATGATGGAACTTGCTTCAATGCGGCAGCATGAAAAAGATAATCAACTCCACGCATAGCATTATTAATGCTATTAAAATCTCGAATATCACCAACAACAAAGTTTAGCTTGTCGCTTTTGTATTCTATTCTCATGTCTTCTTGTTTTTTCTCATCTCGACTAAAAATTCTTATTTCTTTAATCTCTGAATTTATGAAACGATCTAAAACAGCATTACCAAAAGATCCTGTACCACCGGTAATCATTAAAACCTTATTCTTAAACATATTTAAAACCTTTCGTAAATATTTTAATATCTTTTTCTATTAAAATTATCATTAAGCAACTACTAAATACCGTTGTAATTAAAGATGCATAA
Organism: Shewanella sp. 30m-14; assembly: GCF_052977125.1. NCBI lineage: Bacteria > Pseudomonadati > Pseudomonadota > Gammaproteobacteria > Alteromonadales > Shewanellaceae > Shewanella > Shewanella sp. 30m-14. Next base: position 70,052 of record NZ_JBRILW010000025.1, read on the forward strand.
ACAGCGCCTATTCCGCCAAATATCGGTATTAACCAATAATTAAAAATAGTGATAGAAACAATTGATAAAATCGCCAAATATAGGTGAATTCGAGTTTTCCCCTCGATATAAGTTACCTGAGAATAAGCAAACAAAACAACATAAGGGAGACCTGACCAAATTTGAAGTGATAAATACTGCCCAGCCTCTTTGAATTCTTGTCCAAATAAAAATGTCATAGCAAACTCAGATAAAAATGACACTATAATTGCAAATGGTATCGCAAAAGCAAGCATTGCTTTCGTAATTGTCAACACTCTAGATTTTAATAGAGCTGGACCATCTTGTCTCGCGTTTATTAATGCTGGATAAATTGAAGAGCCTAGCAGCACTGGTATAAGAAACCATAATTCAGATAGACGCGAGGCTGCGGCATAATAACCAACATCTTCAAAGCTGCCTAAATTTCCAAGCATTACCTGCCCAAGCTTTAATTTTATAACGGAGGCGACTGCTGCGAAAATGAGAGGCCAACTATCTTTAAGTAGATCTTTTGCTAAAGGCAGGCTAAATGAGTAATCAACAAACTTAAAGTTCGTTTTCTTTATATATAAATACGCTAAAAATACAGACAATGAAAAAGCATCAAACAAAAATACTTTTGCAAAATCAATGAGCGGAGCATCAATTATAATTAACGTTACCTTTATAATAGCACTAATAATAACAGAACTTATATTAGCTATAACAACATACTTACTTTTAACGACGCTTTGAAAGTATAACCTTATAAAGTTAAAACTTTGAAAAACAAAAGAGAAAGCCATTATCAACGTAATTAACATTATCTCATTAGGCAATTCAGCAACAATTAAACCTACACATAATAAAATTAGCGCTCCTACTCCTCCAATAACTTTTAAAATAAATGTTGTTGCTAGAACTTCTCCATTTGGATGTTCTTTATTTACTAATTCCCGAACAACAATACTATCAAGACCAAGGGTCGCTAGCCCTGCAAATATGGCGACGAAACTAGCTGCATAGGAAAACACACCATAATTTTGAGGACCTAAATGCCGAGCAACCCATGCACCGATGAATAAGCCAACAATAAGTTTTACTGCGTTATCGGCTACTAGCCATGATGTATTTCTAAAATACTTCATGATACCGGCATTATTTTTAAAACTATTTATTTTATCAAGAAGTTTCATTAGCTTTATTATTAACAACCCATATTTTTCATAAAACATTAATAGCCATAAAAATACTCGCCGCCAACAATCCTTTAAATACGGCAATTTCATTTAAAAAAATAATAACTATTTCATTCAAATGAAATAAAATCTCACAACCCGCTAAATTTAAATAGACCATTATCAGCGTAACATTTAAATGTATTAATCTGACATCGCATAAACTACCTATCCAGTAATAGTTATGATATCGTAGTCCTATTTATCTAAATAATAACTATTCACAGTATTTTTAATACAGCCTCTCCCTTAAACATTACTATAGTTATTGACGTTCGGAGCTAAGAAAGTTTATATTTATCTACAAGTAACTTTTTATATAGTCAAATACTTATTTTCTCTTGCTATTTAAATGCAGTAGTGTTTTGATTCTATCATTACAGAGCATTTAATAATTTTTGTCTGGCTTTTAAATATAAAGTTCAACTTCGTCGATTGTATTCTGGCTTAGTAAATTCATTGTTTGGACTATGACATAATTCACTGCGACCATTGTAAACCATGCATAATTTACAACCAACGATTAATTAGAGTACTAATATAACCAGAACCACCAATGGCTAAAACTTTCATAATTTTTTTATGATAAATTCGAATATTTTTTTGTGCTGGCACCGCTTAAATATTTTTTACATTCGATAAAGATCGTTTCAGGCCATCTGCAATTTTGGTATTAAGTTATCTTATTTTCTCAAAAAATATCGTATTAGAACAATCATCACAGCAATCATGCCACCAAGCATTGTGCCTAATACGCATATTAATGCTCTTTTAGGTCCTGCTTTCTCTTCTGGCACTAATGCTGGGTCAATTGTTTTAAATACGTATTCGTCGCGTACTTCAGCAAACATAATAGTTTTGGTTTGCTCTTCGATTAGCTGATATAGAATAGTACGAATGTCTGCAATGTTAGTTTGAGCTATTTGTTTGGTTAAAAACTCACTGCTTCGATTAGCTTCTGCAACATCGCGCTCTTTCATCACCTTGTTAATGTCTTCAATTAACCAAGTGACCCATTGCTGTGCAATGCTAGGTGATAGGTGCTCAACAGAGATTGTCACCATTCCAGTGTCTTTGGCCGAATTTACCGCAATCACTTTAGTGAACTCTTTAAAAGCTTCCTGCATGGATGGTTCAGGCTTGAACGGCGCTTTAACTTCACGTAGCCAAGTTTTAGTTTGCGGGTTATAGGCCTCTTCATTATAAGTTAACTTATTTGATGCCATGTCCCACTCTTTTACGGCCATCAAGTCCGGCAGGATATTGTGGCTTTGGATGAACTGACTCGCAAATTGGCGAGACTTCATTACTTCGATTGCCATTTGAGTTTTATCGACTCCACCGCCACCGCCAAGGTTTATGCCCGCCATACTAGCAAGGCCACCGAATTGACCCGCTAATGCGCTAAGTCCACCGCCTTGCTCTTCACTTGCTGGTGCCAGTAACGCTTCAGACTTGTAGATGTTTGGTTGCATTAGAGCAAAGATGACTGAGCCAATGGCGAAAACTGCAGTGATGGCGATGATGAGCCATTTGCCTTGCCAGATGACAGAAAAGAGCTCGCGAAGATCGATTTCATCGTCGCTCGGATTATGAACGGAGTTCATATGCGGAAACTGTGCGTCTGTGTGATTTTGTTGTACTTGCTTATTCATTATATCAAGACTCTAGATTCTAGGACGCTTCGCGGATAGAGCGCTTCGCTTCTATAAAAGCAAAGTTTGCCACGGAGTATCTGATAAATTAATTTGTTAAAACTCTGGATTGATGATCCAAGGACGCTTCGCGGATAGAGCGCTACGCTGCTATAAAGGCAAGTGACAAAAAACCTTACCCTGTAAATTAGTCAATTTTGTAATCAGCGTTTTCTTCTTTGATCTGTGATTCCTTATTTTTAATAAGAGAACCTATGATTTTAGCTAGCTCTTTAGCTTCTTTTATCATATCCATCGAAGACTGCTTATTTAGGTAGCCGATTTCAATTCCAATGTATAACTGGGTAACCAACTCTCCGAGTGAGCCTTTTGCATAATACAAGAAGCGTATTTTCTCTTTGTTGGTTTCTCGTTCTTCACCTTCGGCTATATTCGAAGGTACTGATAAACCTGAACGTGTAATTTGATCTTTATAGCCCCAGTTTTGTACTGTTTCTGTGGCCTTGTATATTTCGCACGACAATCTTGAAGCTCTTTTCCAAACATCCAGTTGTTCGAATCTCATTTGAGTGACTCCTTCCGTGAAACAGAGCGCTGCGCTTCTAGGTCGTGACAGCGTCACGGCGAGAACGTCGCTTCGCTCCTTCTAGATTCTATAAAAGCAAAAGACAAGAGCGGCTCAACTTTTTGCTTTCAGCTTTTGACTTTATAGCAGGACGAAGTCCGTTCTAGCAGCGAAGCGATCTAGCCGTGAGCTTGCGAACGTTCTAGCAAGCCAACGGCGTTCTATGACCGCTTTGCGGTCTAAAGATTTGCGACTGTGGCGAATGCGACGGCGCTGTTGTAGATGATTTGGGTTACTTGCGACCAGAGTGTTAGGTTGTCTTTGTACTCGGTATCTAATGGCACAATGATAGTGTCGCCTGGTTGTAATGTTGATTCACTGCTAAACCACATTGAGCGCTTTGGTAACATTACTGAGCCGTCTGCCTTGATAACATAAGTTCTGTCATCATCCGCTCGCTCTCTTGCACCACCTGACATCGCTAGGTACTGGTCAATGGTTTGACCATCTTTGAATCTATGGGTCGCTGCGTGTTGTACTTCACCCATTACTGCAATGGTTTGCTTAGTCGATGGTACGTACAGTACGTCTTTATCTTCTAATTGCAGATCGGCTTGCTTAATACCGACTGAGATTGCTGATACGTCAACCACTAAACGACCTACGGCTTGGATTGTTTCCAAGTCTGTTAGCATCATTTGTGCGTCGCTGTAGTTAATTACGTTACCGTCTTTTGATACACCACGAGTAGCAACGTCACGCAGTAGTTGTTCTGCGAGCTTTTTAACTTCTAACTGCTCTTGCTGGCGTACAGACTCACGTACAAATACTGACGATGGTAAGTAGGCATATGGAGTAAAGCCACCCGCTCGCTTTAACACGTCTGCTAATGTCTCGCCGCGGCGGATATTATAAGTACCAGGGAATTTAACTTCACCGCGTATTTCAACAGACTTATTTTCTTGCCAATCAGGCGTTGTCATTACGGTTAAAATATCACGGCCTTTTAAAGCGATATTTTGCGCAGCGTCGCCTTGAAGCGCAGCTTCAAGCTCAACATTGGTATGTTTGATTGCAGAGCCATCAACCGTAGTGTAAGTACTGGTTAACTCAGCGCGTGGTGTGTAGGCACCTTCTTCTAAACCGCCGGCAGCTGTGACTAAGTCTTTGATACGAGCATTAACCGCTAATGGATAGACACCAGGGTTATTAACGCGGCCATTAATGGCTACTGCGTTTACGCCAGCGCCAGCTCGGCCTTGGCTATTTAGCTTCATGATGATTGGGTAAAGTAGCTCACCACGGTTCATCTCGCCACTTAACTTGATTAAATCGCTATCTTCAAACAGGTTGACCAACATCTTGTTGACTTCACCTTTAACCGCTTTAGCGGTTGGATCTTCAGCTTCGCCCTGACTATTAATGGCAACGCCACCAAGCTCTTTAATATCTGAGAACTTCTTTTGGCTAAGTTGTGAGAATCCAGCTTCAAATAGGTCGTTACCCAGTAGAGAGTTGCCTGATAATGACTGAACCTTTTGTACGCGCTCTTTAACTAGCTTATTTAGCTCATAACGGTTTTGGGTTAGGTCGCTAAAGTTAAAGAAAATCACTTTATCACGTGCTTGAAGTGGTAAGTCTTGCGAAAGCACTTTGCCATTAATCGCTTTTACAGGTGAGAATTGATAGACCTGAATATCACCTTGCTTATTAATTTCACGCACGATGATGGCGTATTCAAGATCGGCAGATACTGAGAGGTCACCCCAAATAGACGGTACTAAGTCGCTAATTTTTTGACCTTGATACCACTGATACTTACCCGGGCGAACCACTGCGCCAACTACCGTAATGGCATCTTCGTACTGAGTAGTAGCACTCTTAACGCGGATCACATCGCCTGCTAGGGCTTTTGTTGCCTTACCTTTATTTGATGTTAAATCGACATTTAAAATTGATTTAAGGCTATTAGCATTAAAACGCTCAACGCTGCTGCGTCTTGGGTAGGCACCAGGTTTAATGCCTGCGGCCATTTCAATTACTTGCGCCATGGTTTCATGCTTTTTAAGCTCATAAATAGCAGGGCGACGTACTTCACCGGTTACGCTAACTAGACCACCAACCGATGGAATGAATACCACATCACCTGAGCGTAAGTTAATGTCGCCAGATGCATCACCACGAAGCAGTAGATCGTACAAGTCCATGCTACCGACTAATTTGCCGTTACGCTTAACCTGGATATTACGTAAAGAACCAATCTCGTTGATACCACCGGCAACAAACAAAGCTTGGGTAATGGTTGATAAGCTCGAAACCGTGTATGAGCCTGGTTTGTATGCATCACCGGCCACAAAGATACGAATAGAGCGCAGCTCGCCCATGGTGATGTTTGACTGAATACCAATCATCTGCTGGCTAATACGACTCGTTAATGTTTCGCGCAGCTCACTAAAGCTTAAACCTGCAACTGAGATAGGACCAAGCTCAGGGAACTGGATAACCCCTTCACGATTGATAACAAGGTCGTACTCTTTATTGTCTTTACCAAAAAGCTGTACTTTGATGTTGTCACCAGGGCCTACAAGGTATTCACTTGGTACAGGCACATCTGATACTGGTGCAAACGTTGTTGGCTCACCTGCAAACAGGTCATAACCAAAGCGTTTCAACTCTTTTTTAGCTGCATCATCTTCAAATTTTAACTGCTCGTCTGATTTGTCATTTAGCGGCTTACCAAACTGATCAACTTGAATTAAATCGCCATTTACATCGTACTGGGCACGAGGATTAACTAAGTTTGGATTTTCAAGTTGCGGTTGTGAGCTACTGCTACCACCTAACATTGAAGGGTTGATACCATACTGCTGTGCTAAGCGTTGCTGCTCAGATGCTGGAAGATTTTTAAATTGCTCCATCATTTGTGGAGAAGGTGTGATAGCACTTGCCTGCCCTGACAGTAGTATCAGCGCTGACATACCAGCAATGATGAGTTTTTTAGTCTTGTTAAGCACCAGTAATCTCCGAGAGAGGTTAAAAATCTAATACGATAAGAGCTGAGACGAACGGCCTACGGCCTTACGGCACGTGACTGTTTGCATCAATTGAATGTCACTACAGAACGCTTCGCTTACGGTAAAAGCAAAGCTAAAAAAAACGGTTTAGAGCTGAGACGGTAAAAGCAAAGACGATCCTAGGTTCTAGGTTCTAGGTCCTAGGTTCTAGGTTCTAGGAAAATCAAAAGATTAAAGCTAAAGCGAACAGACTGAGTCACTTCTAGATTCAGCAAGTTATGTCTTGTAGGTTGGGCTTTAGCCCATCAAATACTTATACCATCTATAGAAGCGACGGCATAAATGCCGACCTACTTTTAAAGAAGGTTCTAGGTTTGAAATAAAGATCCTAGGTTTATAAACAGTTCCTAGGTTCTAGGACCTAGGAAAATCAAAAGATTAAAGCTAAAGCGAACAGACTGAGTTACTTCTAGATTCAGCAAGTTATGTTTTGTAGGTTGGGCTTTAGCCCATCAAATACTTATACCATCTATAGAAGCGACGGCATAAA
>NZ_JBRILW010000026.1:0-63903 GCF_052977125.1 Shewanella sp. 30m-14
TTTAAGAAGTTTTTCAAGCGATGATTTCTTATACACTCTCGTGTTAACAACCATCATTCGAAGCTCTTAAAGCGTTTGTCACCTGAATCAAATCTCCTAGGAGTTTTAACTCGAACCCTTTATAAAAAGAGCTAACCGATACCGCTGCAAGTCCCATTCTATCTAGCGTTTACGACTATTTCTAATCTCAAGCGTTAGTCTAGTTGGCCTGCTGTGCCGTGTCAGTGGATGCGCATTATAGGGATATCTCAGAGCTGCGCAAGCGCTTTTTTAATAAAAAATGATGTTTTTTCAAAAAGCTATCTTAAGCACACAATACTCACCAACTACCCCCAGACTTATCCACAAAATCGCAGTTTTAGATTACTATTTGCGCACCGGGATAATGAGTCTAGTACAGTATTTTTGAGTTGCACTAAGTATTTTCAACTAATTTCATATTTAAACCATTTAATCCTGCTTCACTTTACGTATTTAGGCCGCCATAAGGTTATAAAGCCACACTTCATACCGATGACGATACAATGACATGTGTTAACTACAGCCTCCTTTGTTCGGTAGAACACTTGCTCGCTGAATCGTAAAACTAGGTCACTATAAAAAGTGCTGCAATATATAGAAGGGAAATAAACTGACTTGTCAGCTAGATTAATCACGCAGCTACATAACATTAAACTGAAACCCAGACGCTTTTCCACATCCAAGTTAAAAAGCAAACCGACGTAGCACCATTTATCTCCTATCAACCCCCCCTAATTACTGCGGGTGATTACAGACTCCATTCAGCTTACCTTAAGACTTTAACCGTTAATCTAGTATTGAAAGGTAAATTTATAGATTTAGAGTGATCCCTATAGCATTGCCGAGATAGTTCACTTCACCCACTAGTTAAGACATGTTTGAATAAATAAAATCATTTATTCTTGCTCGGAGTATTATCATGCACAATAACGTCAAAGCATTGCTTGCAACCACTATGCTGTTTTTTAGTAGCCAAAGTATGGCCAGTGGCGGTTGCGCATTCGATGACAAACAAGCAGGCTTTATGGCCACTTGCAGTGAGGAGAAACAAGAAGTGATTTTAACTGGAACTGTAGAAGCACAGAAAATGGTTACCGAGCTTGCAGACTTTAAAGAGGGTTATGCAGACTATAAAGTTGATAGCGCTGCTATCGCTCCATTAAAGGACATTAGCACTGCGACTGAAATAACCGTGATTATCGGTACATGGTGTCCAGATTGTCACCGTGAAACACCGCGCTTTATCCGTATTATGGAAGAACTCAATAATCCAAATATCAAAGTGACTTATATAGGTGTCGATAGAGCCAAACAAGATCCAGAAGGCTTAGCCGCTAAATATGAGTTCACCCGTATACCGACTATTATTGTTGAGCAAGACAACAAAGAGGTGGGTCGGATTGTTGAAAGACCTGAAGTATCGCTAGAAGTTGATTTAGCTAACATCTTAAAGTAGTCAGCTTATATAGAAAGAAAAGGCACTCATTGAGTGCCTTTTTTATTATCGTCTATATAAGTGACATAAGTAACGACTTAGAAGCTTTGACTAAATGACACCCAGTAGCTACGACCCATGATGTCATATAAGCTCGAGCTGTAACTACCATTTTGCTCAAATGCCGGCTTTTCATCAGTTAGGTTATTTACACCTACGCTAACAGAGTTATTCCACGGCATCATGTATGTGTAGGTGATAGTCTGATAAACCACAGAGTTTATCTCATATTTTGAGTCATCATCATTAAGGTCATCTGTTGACTGGCCATCAATGTAATCAGCTTTATAGAACAAGCTATGATCATCGGCAAATAGATAATTGGCACTAAAACTTACGCGATCATCCGGAGTTTCCGATGTTCCCGCCCAGTTACGAGAAACAACTAGTTCACCATCACTTGGAGAGCTATCGGTATATTTAATATAGTGAGACCAAGCTAGACCAAGTTTAAACTCACCCACTTCAGTTTCAAATGATGCTGCAATATTAGTATCAACACCTTCACGCTCTGCTTTACCAAAGTTCTGCAGTACATTATCCATCGCAGTCAGTTTGCCCGAACCGTTCTGAGAAATGCTTGTACCTGGGTATAAAAGTGAAATGTCTGGACGTGCAACACCTTGCTGATCAGCCGCTTCCCAGAGCTTCGCTTGCTGATACACCAACTCGCTATTATTTAATTGACCAATTAAGTCCTCTGTCTCAAGAACCCAGTAATCAACGGTCATATTAATATTATCGGTAATGTCCCAAACCATGCCTAAATTATAACTTTCTGACTTTTCAGGGCCTAAATTTTCATTCTTATCAACTGAAACTGGAATGCTATTCTCAATATCACAATTACCGACTACGCCTGTTTGCTCATAGCACTGTAGATAGTTAGTTACGTCATTCCAACCTTCACTAGGCGTTTGGTTTAACTGTGCAAGGCTTGGTGCTTTAAAGCCCGTACCCCATGACGCACGAAGTAGTAATGGTTCAAACAAGTTATATCGAATAGAAACTTGTGGATTAAACGTATCACCAAAATCTGAGTAATCATCATATCGAGCAGCTAAGTTCAACTCTAGGTTGTCTAAGATCGGAAGCGTCATTTCTGCGAATACTGCAGTAATATCACGCTCACCTTCACCACCAGAGCCGCCACTTGCACCTTTAATCAAACCAGCTTCTGATAAAGCATCTACTTTAGAGTCGAGCGTCTCTTCACGATATGAAGCACCGACATACATAGCTGCAGTACCAGCATCAAGTTCGAACAAATCAAATCCAGCTCCACCGCCTAGCTCTGCATAAGAAGCAGTCTGGCGCATATCGAAGTTTGCCATGCCACCACTTGGTACTGCTGAATTAGGATCACGAGGATCCCAACCGACAAATGAATTGGTCGCATCATCCCATGAACCAACAAGATCCGTTGATGCACCTTTTAACTCGTAACCCGTACCCCATACGAAGTTGTCGTAGCGGTTATACGTTGCAGAGAAATCCCAATCAACATACTCAGTGCTTCCTTCAAGACCAAGTAAGATGTCATACATGTTGTCATGGTTTTCACGAATACGATTACCGGCTGTATCATAACGATATAACATGCCCGCACCTTCTGGAGTGGCAACAAGATCTAAGCCTTCTGCAGTCGTATACGCTGGCATTGCATCAGGGAAAGAAATGTATCCAGGTACCGGAGCTGATTGATCAATTGTTTTGTTTGCAGCCCAATAAGCACGAGCCGTAAGCTTAATATCATCAGTAATATCGTAGGTATAGTTAACCAATGTATTGGTTCTTTCACGGTCGACATCAAGTGCCGCTGCGTTAGTGTAGTCATATGCACAAAGCGTATCACCAGGGTATGCACTGTCAGACACTGGACCGATAAAGTCATCACCATATACTTCTGAACAACTCAAGTCTGCGTTAGTAAACGGTGCTTGATATGCCCAACCACCATTTGAACCCATATCAATTGTTCGACCAGTAGGGCTAACATTCACCCAGCTTTGGAAGTCTGTTGGGTCTTCACCATCTCTCACGTGTGCCGTTGTATATGGACGGTCACTCATCAAGATTTTATCTTTCTTATAATGTTCCATGGTAAAAACTAAATTACCATTTTCAGAAGTCAGACCTCCAGTGAAAGAGAAAGAGTGGTTATCGCCACCTTCGGCTTCAGTTTGCTCAGCACGGGCTTTAAATTCGATACCTTCGAAGCTTTTCTTCAAGATAACGTTTACAACACCGGCGACTGCATCTGTACCATAAATAGCAGATGCGCCATCAGATAGAATCTCAATACGCTCAATAGCTGAGGTTGGGATGGTATTGATGTTTGCCGCTGCGCCACCAAGAACTGGTGATTTAGCCATACGCTGACCATCTAGCAAAACCAAGGTATCACTAGCACTCGCGCCTTTAAGTTGAATAGTAGCTTGAGAAGACCAGCTGTTGTTTGCTGTACCGCCATAAGAGCCAAATGAGTTCAAAGTCGATGCTCGCAGTGCGTCACCTACAGTAGAGAAACCAGCTACAGCCATATCTTCTGCCGTAATTGTCGTCACTGGTGTAGCGCCTTCCATATCAACACGCTTAAGGCGAGAGCCCGTAACTTCAATGCGCTCTACACTATCGTCTTCATTTTCAACTGCATATGCTGGTGTAGATAATGCTACAACCCCACCACAAGCCAAGCTTATAAGCTTAGCGACTTTATTAAATTTCATCTTTCATCTCCCAAGAATGTAATTTTTATTAGTGCTATTGCTTAAGGGGGCATATTCAAAACTAAACAAGCCACAACAACAAAACAAAGCGATAACATAATTATCACATACTGTATTTTGTATGCAATATATTATTTTCATGGTCAATTCAGGTTATTCTCATAAACAGACTATTTATTCAAAAAGCCGATATTTACGTTTGTTTCCATACAATTTCACCGACAACAAGACTGAACCTAAGCAACTAAAAAATAGGTTTATTTTCGTATAAAACATACAGCCAAATAGGGGTAAGCTGGAATCACGCAACAACATAGAACCACTAAAAATGCAGAATAAATAAAAAGTATTTATTCACATTCTAAGTGTTAAACATTGCTATTTATGCTTCAGGAGGAGATATGTCTCTAAATAAAAAAGGCCGCATGAGCGGCCTTTGTCTACGAGATTATATTTAGAATTCGTAACGAGCAATAACCGAGAAGAAGCGCTCTTCTTGGCGGTCTGTCACCATTCCATAGTCAGGATTTAATTCAAGTCCAGAATCACCATAACGTGCTCTTTCTTCATTGATATTCGTCGCTGAATCAGAGTCCAGTACGTTATAAACAGTCCCTTTAATAGTAAAGTCACCTTCGAAAATTTCTGTCATATAAGTTAACGAAAGATCGATATTTGTCACCCAAGGAAGGTTACCTGCGCTGCCACGTGGGGCAGGATTACCGTTTTCATCGTAGTGAGACGCTTGGTCATAGTAACGACTAATACAATCATCCCATGGATTCCCAGCCGCACAACTATCAACACCTTCTGGATGCTGTGAGAAGTAACTCTGTGGGCGACCAGAGGTCACTCGAGTAACAAAGCCAAATATCAAGTCTTCAGTAATGTCATAAGCACCACTTAACTTAAATGAATGTGTATGATCGTTTGGCAAATCACCATTAGAGTGATCCATTAAATCACCATAGTCATACGATGTTGTCCAACCAGGATCCGCTTGATTGTTATCCGTTTTAACTAGGCCCTCTGTATTACCGTAACTATGAGACCAAGTGTAAGAAGAGTTAATACGTAAATCATCAGTAACAGAACCATCTAGAGTGAACTCTAAAGCAACATATTTACGCTCAGCTTCTGGTAATGCCATTTCTTCGGCAGTAAGGTTTACGTTATCAACTTGACCATCACCATCAAAGTCATAAGAAAGGCTTACATCTTCACCAGGATTAAGTAGTACGTAATAAGAGCTCTGACCAACATTATCGGTAATACCTAGCTCAGCCAACTTCTTTGCTAAAACAGGTCCTACGTCTGTATCTTCAACACTACGACCCAAATCACGGTATATACCACGAACACCAGCGGTCATAGTTTCAAATACTTCTTGCTGATAACCTAAAGTAAATTCATCGGAGTACATAGATTTAAGCGATGAAGACGCTATTAGACCAGGCTCTGTGATGCCTTTTTGGCGGTACCACCGGTCACGCAGCATTGCACCACGACTTGGTGAACCGTCCGCTGTAATAACAGGGTGCCCATCAGCATCGACCTGATCGAGCTCAGAGTATTCAAACCACTCTATAGAAGAGGAACCTTGAGTGATGTTCATGTTTGCAGAAACAGGTTGGAAATAACGGCCATAAGTCGCAAACACTTTAGCTTCACCGTCACCAAATACATCATAAATAGCTTGTACACGTGGTGCGAACTGATCTTCCATCTTTACATAAGCACGCCCATCTGAAACCGTGTTTTCGAACTCGCTATATCGTAAACCTAGGTTTAATACTAAGTTATCTGCTGCCTGCCAAGAATCATTAATATAAAAAGCTGTAGAGGTGACTTCAGAATCGGTAAAGCGCTCACGGACACGGCGTTCAATATAATCCTCACCAGCAATTTGCCCTGAAACGCTGTCGTCTCCTGCAGTGTAGATTGACCACCAACCTTGTGCATCACCAATACCATTCTGAGAAGATGAGTAATCAACCTCCACTTTCGTGTAATCAACACCAAACTGAATTGAGTGATCTTCTAAATCCCAGCTGAAATCAATACGCGCTTGATCACGGGTGTAATGCTCTTCAGAAACTGATGAATTCGTGTGCTGGCTTAACGTGACAGACCCATTTCGATCATCCCAAACACCTGGGTTAGTTGATGCTACGACATTCTCAACATCTTCTTGTACACGACCTACAACCGCGGAGACAGAGAATGTGTCAGATAAATAGCCGTTATAATTTAAGCTATAAACTTTACCACCATCTTCACCAGGTGCATCGACACCTTGCTTTTCGCCAACAACATTGGTTTCCCAATCGTAAGCATAGACTTTATTAGTCCATGTACGCTTGTTATTCATTGCCGAAAAACCAATTGAATGGTCATCTGTCATATACCAATCTAACTTGGCAAACCAACGGTCTTCTTCACGATCTTTGCTCGTTTTTGTCGTTTGACCTGCCCACTCAGATTCTTCTCTTCTTGGTGCAAATAGGCCGTAAAAGAATAATGAATCTTCAATAATTGCACCACTTGCCCAAAGTTGTAGCTCTTTAAAGTCATAGCTCTCTTGCTGAGTATTAGTATCTATCTCACCGCTTGATTGGTAGATATTGTCTTGTGAAGAACGTAATGATGATGGGTCCCAGCGCGCCTCAGCACCAAACTTAAATTCGTTTTCACCTGATTTTGAAACCGCATTAACAATACCGCCTAATGCGCCACCATACTCAGGGCTTACACCACCGGTTTGAACTTGAGTTTGCGAAATAGCTTCCCAAGGAAGACGAATAGAGCCCATCCCAGTACGAATACTTGTTACATTAAGGCCATTAAAGTAATAACCATTTTCGGCAGCCGATGAACCACCAAAACTTGATGCACCATTAAAGTTAGAACCGCCAGGTGCGGCAGTACCCGGTGCTAGTAACGCGATGCTTTCAAAGCCACTATTTACAGGCATTGATTGCAGCTCATCTTGAGTAAAGGTTAAGCCTGATGTTGAATCGGACATATCAACGCGACGGATCATGCTACCTGATACTGCAATACGCTCTACGTTATCAGCACCTGCAGAATATAATTTACCGTCAAGAATAACTGGCTGACCTAGATTGACCTGAATACCATTTTCTTGATTCTGCTCGTAGCCATCTTTAGTAATCGTAATATCGTAGTCACCTACAGGCACATTACGTAGCAGGTAATCACCTTTTTCATTGGTTTCAACCGTAAACACAAGACCCTTAGTCATATGTTTAAGCGTAATAGTTACATTAGACAGGTTACTACCTGAAGCATTTTCAATGTGACCTTTTACAATACTTGTATCGGCGGCCATAACGGATGGCGCAGACAAAAACAACACAGAACCCACGGCCAAAGCCGCTAGTGTCTTCTTTGGCGAAAATCGTTTTAAAGCGTTACTTCCAGACATAATTAATTCTCCCTTAAATCTTCTTTTAGTAAGCGCTTAGTTAAAATATTTATTAGTGATTTTGAGTGCAAAACATCCAAGCGCAACAAAACATTAACATAGTTGATATATTTTATACAATGTACTTTATTCAAAAAGTGCTTATAAATAGAGGGGTACAGACTCATCGGAGAGAGGAAGCTCAAACGTTAACGGGATACTGAAAGTTAATTTGTTAACATATTTAACAAGTTAAGAGGGGAATGATTATCACTGGTCATTACTGGAGATAATTGAACTGAATTACAGTCAGCAAGAGTATTTACTCACTAAAAAGTGCGCTTAGGTACACAAGCTTGATAAGGGGATGAAGGGGTTTTATTATTTCAATAATGCCATACTATCGAAGCTTAATTCTATTTCTACTGTCCGGTTTAGTAACACTAATTAAGAGTGTCTGCTAATTGATTGATTAACAGATCAAGTTATTAACCCTCACAACACCGAGATCGATCTGGACTAAATAGCAACATAGAAAGGAGAATGTTTAGCGAGGAGCTGCAATATAGAAAATAATGCAGAAAAACTAAATATGACTAGCTAAGGTTTGCAATACGCCTTCACGAAGCGCGCCACCAGAAAGAGATAAGTTTTGTATTTCAAGTAACTCAAATAGCGCTAATAAAATTGACACACCGGCGGCAAATGTTGGGGCTCTTTCTTGATTTAGCCCAATAATCTCGACCATTGAAGCATCGTTTTGCGCTAACACTTCTTGTTTTAGGCTCAGTAAAACATCCAAGGTAATTGTAGATGACTGATTACGATGACTAAGTAATTCTACAACAGACTGCACACTACCAGAGGCGCCAACAACACAATGCCAACCCAGTGTTTTAAGAGCAGATAATTGCTCACCGAGGACACTTTTCACCTGAGCTTTGGCATCATCAAAATCCAACTGCTGGAATGGATAGTGACTAAAAAAAGTCTCATTAAAAGTGACACAACCAATGGCTAAACTGGTTTTAAGTAGGACCTTATTACCATCACCAATAATAAACTCTGTGCTTGCCCCGCCAATATCAATAACAAGACGGCGCCCTTCACCTTCTGTTGTCGCAACCATACCTTGATAGATAAGCTCAGCTTCACGCATGCCAGAGATGATTTCAATTGGATGGCCGAGGATAGGGAGAGCTCGACGACAAAAATCATCGGAGTTAGAGATATTTCTTAACGTTGCCGTTGCGATAACAGCAATATTACGGGCAGAAACACCTTCTTTTTTGAGCATGTCGGCAAACATGGTCAAACAGTCTAAACCGCGTAATAACACCTCTTCACTCAACGAGCCGTCAGCTTGGATGCCTTCGGCTAAGCGGACTTTACGTTTGTATTTCGCAATAATTTGGGGTTGCTGGCCCACAGTTCTAGCGACCAGCATATTAAAACTATTCGAGCCTAACGTAATGGCTGCGTAAAGAGGTGTTGTCATTGAGCTTCGCTTATGAATGTCTACGCGTTCTGTCGTGACGACGTGGGCCACTACGTTGACCGCCTTGTGGGCGAGCACTACCGCTACCTGTACCACGAGTATTACGAGTATGAGTACTAGGCTTACGATGAATTCGCACTGGTGGCGGAATATCATCAAGCAGCGCATCACTGTCGTATGACGTTACAGGAATTGAGTGCTGAATATATGTCTCAATTGCTGGTAAGTTAAGTGCATACTCTTCACATGCAAAGCTAACCGACACCCCTTTTTGACCCGCACGGCCTGTACGACCAATACGGTGCACATAGTCTTCGCAGTCATCAGGCAAGTCATAGTTGTATACATGAGATACATCAGCAATGTGTAGACCACGAGCTGCAACGTCAGTTGCGACTAAGATATCGATTTCGCCCTTAGTGAATTGCTCCAGAATGCGTAAACGCTTCTTCTGCGGCACATCACCTGTTAGCAAGCCTGCGCGATGTCCATCACCTTCAAGCCATGACCAGACTTTTTCACAGCTGTGTTTGGTATTAGAAAACACGATGGCTTTTTCTGGCCAGTCTTCTTCAAGCAAAGACAATAGCAAAGGCATCTTCTCCTCCATTGATGGATAGAAGATTTCCTCTTTAATATTCTTTGATGTTTTCTCGTTTGGTGCGATCTCAACTTTTACAGGCTCATTCATGTGGTCATAAGCAAGTTCTTGCACTTTCATCGAAAGCGTTGCAGAGAACAACATATTCAAACGTGATTTAGCATCAGGCATACGTCTAAATAAGAAACGAATGTCCTTGATAAAGCCTAAATCGAACATACGATCCGCTTCATCAAGTACAACAGCTTGAATGCTACTAACATTGATCACACCTTGACGCACATAATCGATAATGCGGCCAGTGGTACCAATCAATATATCAACGCCTTTATCTAATACTTTGCGCTGAACTTCGTAGCCTTCACCGCCGTATACGATACCCACTTTAAGGCCAGTATGCTTAGCCAGTAGGTTCGCATCTTTAGCGATTTGAATAGCCAACTCGCGAGTCGGTGCCATGATAATCGCGCGAGGCTGATTTAGTTGGCGTTCCGCTGGGATCGGCGTAGATAGAAGGTGGTTAAAAGTGGCGACTAAAAAGGCCAGCGTTTTACCCGTACCTGTTTGTGCCTGACCCGCTATATCTTTTTTTTCTAATAAAATGGGTAACGATAAAGCTTGAATTGGAGTACAAAACTCAAATCCAGTTTCGTTAAGTGCCTGATGAACCTCTTTATGTAGAGGAAAGTCAGCAAACTTCTGTGTAGATAAATGTGTATCGCTCATAGCGCAGGCTTACCTGTAAAAGGTTGCAATAAAAAACTTGATCGTTTGAAATAGCGATAGAATTTTATCACGGAAAATTGGTGCACACTCGGAGAAACGTTTATCACGCTATTTTAGGCATCAGTGACGGAATCATCATTCCCTCTATTTTTACGATGCAATGAAATTTAAGCGTGTGTTTAGCGTTCTCTTAGGACAATTTTAAACGCTTCTAGGCGTTAAACGTCGTTGACGTAGGCTAACTATGCCTGTAAATCAGCGTCTTGTCTAAAGCGTTTTAATGTACTAAAGAGTGCCGACATTAATATTTGCGTAACTTTTAGCTTGAAAAGTTATTTTACTGACCCAATATACAGGTTAAGCCATTAACAAACCAGCAATGGCAACTAAACTGGAGAACACCATGAGCGACAAGATTGTATACCTGAGCGACGATAGCTTTGAAAATGATGTAATTAACTCTGAACTACCAGTTCTGGTTGATTTTTGGGCTGAATGGTGTGGCCCATGTAAGATGATCGCCCCAATCCTAGATGACGTGGCTGAAGAGTACGAAGGTAAGATCACAATCGCTAAGTTGAATGTTGATCAAAACAACGTATCACCAGCTAAATACGGCGTTCGTGGCATCCCTACATTATTACTTTTCAAAGCAGGCGAGCTAGCTGCAACTAAAGTAGGCGCACTATCAAAGACTCAACTTAAAGAGTTTATTGACGCGCAAATTTAACTGCGAGTATACCGTTTAATCAACGATTGCACGGTATTAAGTGATTCCCGACACAGCTTCAATAAGAAAATGTGTCGGGTTGAACTAAACTTCTAGACGCCCCGCCCTGTTAGTGCTACTTTAATAACCAGAAACATTCTTAATTAACCCACTTCTCGCTATCCGATCGATATTCAATAAGCTACAAAACCTTTGATCGTAGATGGCATTGCCACGTACAAAACAAGACCCACCACGATGAATTTATCAGAATTAAAAGACACCCCAATATCAGATTTAGTCCAGCTTGCTCAAGACATGAAGCTAGAAAATATGGCTCGTGCTCGTAAGCAAGACATTATTTTCTCTATCCTTAAGGCCCACGCTAAAAGCGGTGAAGATATTTTCGGTGGTGGCGTTTTAGAGATTTTACAAGATGGCTTTGGCTTCCTTCGTAGCTCAGATGGTTCATATTTAGCGGGCCCAGATGATATCTACGTATCACCTAGCCAAATTCGACGCTTTAACATGCGTACTGGTGACTCGATTTTTGGTAAAATTCGTCCACCAAAAGAAGGTGAGCGTTATTTCGCCCTTCTAAAAGTGACCGAAGTTAACTTCGACAAGCCTGAAAACTCTCGCAACAAAATCCTTTTTGAAAACTTAACACCTTTGCATGCAGAAGAACGTATGCGCATGGAGCGTGGTAACGGTTCAACAGAAGATATTACTTCACGTATTCTGGATTTATGTTCACCAATTGGTAAAGGTCAGCGTGGTCTTATCGTTGCACCGCCAAAAGCGGGTAAAACTCTATTACTCCAGAACATGGCGCAAAGCATCACTAACAACAACCCAGAAGTGGTGTTGATGGTACTGCTTATCGACGAACGTCCTGAAGAAGTAACCGAGATGCAACGCATGGTTAAAGGTGAAGTGATTGCTTCTACCTTCGATGAGCCAGCAAGCCGTCACGTGCAAGTTGCCGAAATGGTAATTGAAAAAGCAAAACGCTTAGTTGAGCACAAGAAAGACGTTGTTATCTTACTTGACTCGATCACACGTCTAGCACGTGCTTACAACACGGTAATCCCTTCATCTGGTAAGGTACTTACTGGTGGTGTTGATGCCAATGCTCTACACCGTCCTAAGCGCTTCTTTGGTGCAGCTCGTAACATCGAACACGGCGGCAGCTTAACTATTATCGCTACCGCGCTTGTTGATACCGGCTCTAAGATGGATGAAGTGATTTACGAAGAGTTTAAAGGTACAGGTAACCAAGAGTTACACCTTTCTCGTAAAGCAGCAGAGAAGCGCGTCTTCCCTGCAATTGACTTCAACCGCTCAGGCACTCGTCGTGAAGAGAAACTAACGACTCCGGATGAACTACAGAAGATGTGGATCCTACGTAAGATCCTTAATCCAATGGATGAAGTGACAGGCATGGAATTCCTTATCGATAAATTGGCAATGACCAAGACTAACGATGAGTTCTTCACTGCAATGAAACGCGCTAAGAGCTAATTCGCTTTTAATATACCAACCTAGGTCGGTATAAACTAAAAAACCGCATTCGTGCGGTTTTTTTGTATCTGTTGTTTCCCCAAAAATTTTTGCGACTTAACACTTTTTATCCAAAACTTATGTTACCCCAAACGCACTACTCCATATAATGCTTCACACGTGCTAGGCGCTCCTTACTGCGGTCTCTAAGCATATCCCTCAGCAACAAAATCACTGGCGTCACATGCTCCCGCCCAGGGCACACAAGATATAAATCGGCCTCTTCCCCTTGATAATCATTAAGCAAAGGCACTAAACGCCCCGATTCGATATCATCAGTCAGATCTAACCAAGACTTAAATACTAGCCCTTGGCCTGCAACGGCCCAGCGACGAGCGATATCAGCATCATTACAGGTACGGTTAGCGCTCACTCTCACTTTATGTTGCTGGCCATTTCGATTAAAAACCCATTGGTCATGGGTACGCTCATCCAACATAAAAAATAAGCAATTATGCTGTGGTAACTGCTCCAAGGAGCTCACCTCACCAAAGCGCTTAATGTAATCCGGCGAGGCGCAAAGTACCCGGCGTGAATTACAAATTTTAAAGGCCACCAGCGCTGAGTCTTTAGGTTTACCTGAACGCAGCGCCACATCAATCTTGTCATGATAAAAATCCGACAAGTTATCACCGATATGTAGACGCAACTTTAGCTCTGGGTACTCAAGTAGAAAGGCATCAAGCCAAGGAAGCAAAACATTACGACCAACATCAGAAGGCACCGACAGACTCACAACACCAGAGATACTCGCCTGAGTACTTTCTATCGCTCGTTGACCCACCTCTAAATCGGCTAGCGCACGCCGACAATGAATAAGATAGCGCTCACCCGAATCGGTTAACCTTAAGCTTCGAGTACTACGAATAAATAAGGCTGTACCCAACTCCTTTTCTAATCGTTTGAGCCCCGCGCTCGCCACCGCAGAAGAAATATCTAACTCAACAGCCGCCGCGGTGAGGCTACCGCAATCGGCTACCCGTACAAAAAGTCTGAGATCGTTGAGTTGCATTATCAAAATTCCATTTATAAATATAGCTTTATTATAAGTTGATTGTAGGTAAATGGCGGCTAAACGTCACCCACAAAAAAGCCTGCATCTGCAGGCTTTTTCAATCGTCGCGCTAAGCTAGTACGTTATGGCTAATACGTAATAGCTTAGACAAGTGTGACTGCCATCTTACGACGTAGATACGCAATCTGCTGCATGTGCGGTAAGTCTTTAGGGCAATTATCTTGACAACCCAACAACGTCATACAGCCAAACACACCATCTTGATTACCAATTACATGATAAAAGTCTTCTAGTTCACGACCATCTCGACTATCGAGTTCAAAGCGTGCCAACTTCATCATGCCCACAGCGCCCACAAAGGTGTCACGCATCTGCTTAGTCGCACAGGCCGATACACACACGCCACACTCTACGCAGCGCTCTAACTCATATAGCTTGGCGGCTTCGGCAGGATCCATTGGCGTTTCTAAACGGTGCACATCAATGTCGTCACTAATTGGGTGCAGCCACAGCTTTAAGCGCTCAGCCAGCTCACGCATAAACTTACCTGTATTAACCGATAGATCGCCTATCAACTCAAATCCCGGCAGTGGCATCAAAGTGATATCACCTTTAGGGTACTTGCTGGTCAATGTACGGCAAGCCAAAGTGGGGAAACCATTGATCACCATAGCACAGCTGCCACAAATACCTGCGCGGCAAACAAAGTCAAACTGCAATGAAGTGTCTTGCTCTTCGCGCAAACGATTCAATGCGATAAATACTGTCATGCCCGGTGTTTCTTCAAGTTGATATTTCACCATTTCAGGCTTGTCACCCGGAACCTGTGGATCATATCTGAAAATATTGAAGGTTAAGGTACGGCCTGTTGCCGTTTCTTGGCTCATTTCGCGATCTCTCCTGCGCTCAAGTTATCAAGCGTGTCACTTAAACGTTCGTTCTTTGGTTTTAATGATTCTGGGACGTCAAACGGCATCAATGCATGTTGCTGCTGATGTCTGTCCGCATCGGGCCCTAGCTGAGCTAAGATCTCGCTTATCTCCTGCTCACGCCTAGCGGTATCCGGATGAGCGATAGCATTATCAATACCGTAACCACGATATCCTGGAGGCAACTCCATCGTCATCACATCTAGCTGCTCATACTCAAGCTGCGGCGATAAACTATTAGCATCTGGCCAGCTCGATAGGGTACGGTTCAACCAATCTTTATCATTGCGCTGCGGAAAGTCTTCACGGGCATGAGCACCGCGGCTTTCAGTGCGCGCTGCAGCCCCACAAGCGACCGTGAGTGCCACTTTAAGCATGCGCTTAACCCGTAGCGCTTCTACAAGCTCAGGGTTTGCATGACGCTTATGACATTTAAGGCCGATAGCATGTGAACGCTTAAGTAACGCTTGTAGCTCAGCGACGGCTTTATCGAGCTCAGGGCCGTTACGGAAAATCCCCACGTAATCCATCATAATCCGCTCCATCTCTTTGCGGATAGCAAACGGACTTTCACAGCCCTTACCTTCTACTAGCTCATCAATTTCACTGCGAACTTTATCAACGAATGTCTCAACCAGACCTGTGTTGATCTCTAGGGTATTTTGCTGGCAAAAATCGGCCACATACTTGCCAATAATCATGCCGCCAACCACTGTTTCGGCTAATGAGTTACCACC
The DNA here is from genome assembly GCF_052977125.1 of Shewanella sp. 30m-14. Lineage (NCBI taxonomy): Bacteria > Pseudomonadati > Pseudomonadota > Gammaproteobacteria > Alteromonadales > Shewanellaceae > Shewanella > Shewanella sp. 30m-14. The sequence goes on from NZ_JBRILW010000026.1 coordinate 15,451, forward strand.
AAGGCGGTTAAAGCCATGCATATCCCAACAAGCGGCCTCACCGACACTAAACAAACCTTTAAGCTGTGGGCTTTGTCCGGTCTTATCGGTGCGAATGCCGCCCATAGAGTAATGCTGAGTCGGTCTCACTGGGATCCAGTCTTTAGCCGGATCGATGCCTAAGAAGTTTTCACAGATCTCTTTGACTTCACGTAGATTGGTTTCAACATGTTTACGCCCCAGCAAAGTGATGTCTAACCATAGATGTGGGCCATAAGGACTATCGACTCCCTTACCTTTGCGCATATGTTCAGTCATGCGGCGCGACACCACATCGCGTGAGGCAAGCTCTTTTTTCTCTGGCTCATAGTCAGGCATAAAGCGATGACCATCTTTATCACGCAGTAAGCCACCATCGCCACGACACCCTTCGGTGGTAAGAATACCCACAGGCACAATAGCCGTTGGGTGGAACTGCACCGCTTCCATGTTGCCAAGCTTGGCTACGCCAGTTTCAAGTGCCAACGCCTGGCCAACACCTTCGCAAATGATCGCGTTAGTCGACACTTCATAAATACGCCCATAACCACCAGTAGCAATGGTGGTCGACTTAGCGACATAAGCTCTCAATTCGCCCGTGATTAAACAGCGGGCGACAACACCATGGCAACGTTTACCGTCATGAATAAGCGACAAGGCCTCCATGCGTTCGTGTACCGGAATATCCATCGATATCGCTTTGTTATCTACCGCATACAAAAGCGAATGTCCGGTACCGTCGGCGGTATAACAAGTACGCCACTTTTTAGTGCCACCAAAGTCACGGGCATTAATTAATCCATGCGCCTCTTCAGCCTCTTCAATAGTCACCTTCTCTGCGTTGACGACTACTTGGCGTGGACCTGCGGTAACACGCGTCCAAGGCACACCCCAGTTTGCTAATTCGCGTACGGCTTTGGGGGCGCAATGGGCAAACATGCGCGCCACGTCCTGGTCACAGCCCCAGTCAGAACCCTTTACCGTATCTTGAAAATGTACATCTTCGTCATCACCCATACCTTTAACGGTATTGCCTAAACTTGCTTGCATGCCACCTTGCGCCGCCGCGGAGTGCGAACGTTTAGCAGGAATTAATGACAGCACAACAGTATCTAGCCCACGCTCTTTAGACGCGATAGCCACTCGTAATCCAGCAAGTCCAGCGCCGATCACTAATGAATCGGTATATATCAGTTTCACACGTGCTCCTTAAAGTAGGGTGCAGAGTCAGTTTATGTTCTTATTGTCACCAGCTATCTATCGATTGGTGTAAGGTAAAAATGCCAGTAATGAGGCGATACCAACAACAATGAAAACAACGCTAATGATGGTTTTTATTTTTTTCAGTCTTATGCGAGTGTTTAAATCTTTCGCCGCCCCCCATTTCACCGCGAGACGATACATACCTATAGCAGCATGTAATTCCACACATAGCAGCAGAGGTAAATACAGCAGCCACACACCTTGCTCCCAGATCCTATCAGCACTGCCATAAGGACCAATGGTTTCTGGTGCCGCGCCTATCAACCACAAGTGCACAGGCAGTAGCAGTAAAATCACTACCCCCGTTATCGCCTGCCATACCCACAACCGGGTATCACCATGGTTAACCACGTTCAGCTGCAGTCTTAAGGCTTTTTGCTGACGTAAGTTAAGGGGTAACTTATGGATTGCCACCAGCACATGTAATAACACTATGGCTGCAATCAACACCGCAATAATAGAGACAACCCAAGGGTATCCATGATCATCATCGCTCAGAAAACTGAGCTCCATCGTCTTAGCAACCCAAGTCATGGCCCCTTCTCCCAGTAAAATGGAGGAGACCAAGATCAAGTGCGTCCAGAGAAACACCGCTAATAGGCCACCGGAAATACTCTGACTAAGATCTAGCCACCCACTCCAATTACTGCGATTGGTTATTTTATTCATTCGCCGCCCTATCTTTAGTAAACGCTTAACTTGTTAACCAGTTAGTTACAATGTCGCCCAGTAATAGGCATTTAACTGTGAGATAGATCAACAAAGTTGCGATTAGTTTAGTAAAGATTAATTAACGACTTTAGCTTAAGGTTCACGCACCCAAGTACGGCTAACTTGGTCGATAGGCCTCTACTGGTAGAGTCAGCTCACTGCCAATCAAAATGTAGGAAGCTAAGCTGAGTAAACCGATAGCGATAAGGTAAATAATCAATACCTTAGCCAGCTTACGCAGACCGGTGCGTTTTTCAGTAAATCCCCACTTAACGGCCACACGATATAAGCCAATCATGGCGTGTATAACCACGGCAGGTAGTAAAAAGATATATAGCAGCCAAGCGTTTTGATGATAAACGCGCTCAGCTGATAGATTAGGGCCAATCTCAGGATTGGCAATCATGGTAAACAAGTGAACTGGCACTAAAAAAAACAGCACAAAACCCGTCGCTAATTGCCAAAACCAAGCATGGCTATCTTTGTGGTTAATGACAGCCATATGGCGTCTTAGAGCCCGCCACTGCCCAAGCTGGGCAGGAAAACGACGCAAAGCAACTGCTGCATGCAACATCACCACAACCAACATAAATACAGAAAAGACTTTGGTCACAATGGGAAAGCCATGACCAGTAGAACTAAACATTCCGCCCTCTAAAAACTGCACTACCGTATAAAACGCATCTTTTCCAAGTAGAATACTTGACTCGAAATGCAAATGAGCTAATAAGAAGCAACCCATCATAACGCCTGTAATGCTTTGTATTTTATCTGCTTTTGCAGATGCTGGATGTCCTTTACCGATTACGTAGGATGCTAACATTATTCTTGTCTTGTTTGTCTTATGCAAAATAGTGGGATTTACACTCTAACAAGATCTTTAGCAGCAATTGGACAGCGGAATGATTTTCGTGATCTAACTCACCACGCTTAACGCAAGCGTTAGACGTAGATCACAAACCACCCTAATAAAAATGAACACTGGTAATACCATTTATCCAATAAAATTCAATATGTTGAACTACAAATTAAAACGAAAAAACCTCAATCAAACCAACCAAGAGCGCACACTTAAACTCATCATAAATCAGCATGTTCAAAGAATAGTGAGATGATTTCCGATCTAACATTCACACTCAAACCTGCCATGGTTTACAATAGCCTCATATATCTAGATAACGAGAATGCTCATGCCTTGGATCCAACTTAGAATTGACACTGACGGCCAACATGCCGACACGATTAGCGACCAGCTGATGGAGGAAGGGTCACTTTCTGTTACCTTCGAAGACGGTAAAGACAACCCAATTTACGAACCGACTCTGGGCGAAACCCCATTGTGGAGCCACACCGTCATCATCGCGCTATTTGAAGCCGATTTTGATTTAGCGCCTGTCGTAGAGCGTTTAAAGCTGCTTCCGTGCCTAGGCGATAGTTTCGGCCACAAAATTGAACAAGTTGAAGACAAAGATTGGGAACGTGAATGGATGGACAACTTCCACCCGATCAAGTTTGGCGATCGCCTCTGGATCTGCCCAAGCTGGCGTGAAATCCCCGATCCAACTGCAGTCAATGTCATCTTAGACCCAGGTCTTGCTTTTGGTACAGGTACCCACCCTACCACTGCACTGTGTCTAGAATGGTTAGACGGCCTAGATTACAACAATAAAGATGTGATCGATTTCGGCTGTGGCTCAGGTATTTTAGCGGTTGCAGCACTTAAATTAGGTGCAGAGCGCGTAACAGGTATCGATATCGACTACCAAGCTATTGAAGCCTCTAAAGCCAATGCTGAGCGCAATGACGTGCAAGACAAACTTGACCTCTACTTACCAGAAGATCAACCTGCCGATCTGCTTGCCGATATCTTAGTGGCAAACATTCTTGCGGGTCCACTGCGTGAACTGGCACCACTGATTGCAGAAAAAGTTAAACCAGGTGGCCAATTGGCACTTTCAGGCCTACTGCAAGAACAGGCAGAAGAAGTTTCAGCCTTTTATAGCGAGTGGTTTGATATGGACGAGCCTGCTCACAAAGACGATTGGAGCCGCTTGACAGGTATACGCAAATAACAGTAATGCGCGGCGCTTTCTGCGCCGCCACTGACTTCTCACTAGACAAAAGTCAAGCAAAAAAGTTGCCCCCAGGTCATTTATTGACCTTTTCACAGGCTTGAAAAAGGCGTACTATAGCGCCCCTTTGACGAGCAAGGTGTTTTGATAAATGCAGATTGGACCCTATCGCCTGAAAAATCAGTTGATCGTGGCCCCAATGGCAGGCGTCACAGACCAACCCTTTAGAAATCTCTGTCTACGTTATGGCGCAGCCTTAGCCGTGTCGGAGATGCTTTCATCTAATCCTGATGTTTGGGATACCGATAAAAGCCGCTTGCGTATGACACACGCAGGTGAAGACGGAATACGTTCGGTTCAGATTGCGGGTTCAGATCCTGAGTTAATGGCCAATGCCGCTGTTGTCAACGTACAACAAGGGGCACAGATCATTGATATCAATATGGGCTGTCCAGCAAAGAAAGTGAATAAGAAGCTCGCAGGGTCGGCTTTATTGCAAGATCCAGCTCAGGTAGAAGCAATTCTACGTGCGGTGGTGGCAGCAGTTGATGTTCCGGTGACGCTAAAAATTCGAACGGGATGGGCTCCAGAGCACAGGAATGGTGTTCATATCGCCCAGATTGCAGAAGATTGCGGTATTGCTTCATTAGCCGTTCACGGCAGAACGAAGCAGTGCATGTACAAAGGCGATGCCGAGTACGACACAATTAAAGCAATTAAAAAACAGATCTCGATACCCGTTGTCGCCAATGGAGACATTTTAACCCCAGAGAAAGCACGTTTTGTGCTGGATTATACTGGTGTGGATGCCCTGATGATTGGACGAGGAGCTCAAGGACGACCTTGGATATTTAGGGAAATCCAACATTACCTGGATACAGGTAAAAAGCTAGCGCCCGTTGAGATGGATGAAAAGCGTCAAGTTATGCTTGAACACCTTAAGTTACTGTACAACTTGTATGGCGATTATAAGGGCATCCGCTTCGCAAGAAAGCATGTTGGCTGGTACCTAGACCAAGAACAACAACGGCCATTTCGAAGCGAGTTTAATCGACTCGAAACCGTTGAAGAACAATGTTCCATGGTGGAACGCTATTTTGATGAATTTGTTGCATATTAATAAAGAGCAGAATACGAATGTTTGATCAGACTACTCACACTGAAGTTCACCCACTTACTGTTGGCAAAATCGAAACCGCAAGTGGCGCTATTAAGCCACAATTACTACGTGATGCGGTAAAGCGTGCTGTCACCAACTTTTTCGCTCAAATGGACGGGCAAGAAGCTGAAGAAGTATATGAAATGGTGTTAAGCGAAGTTGAAGCACCTCTGCTAGATATCATCATGCAACACACTCGTGGCAACCAGACTCGTGCTGCCAACATGCTAGGTATCAACCGTGGTACGCTACGCAAGAAATTAAAGAAATACGGCATGAACTAAGACTTACGTCTTAACGTGTTGTATAGGAACGGGTTTTTTGGCGACAAAAAGCCCGTTTTTGCTTATATGTACCCCCATATGTACCCCCGTTGTTTTGTTGCCCTAGCCCTTTCCCCCTCTAAGTTTCCCCTGTTTCACCCATAAAAAATATCATGTGAAAAGATCTGCCACTTTTCATGCTAAAACCCTTCATTTGCTAAAAAGCCCTAAAATTTCGTTTTTACTTGCACTCTCCTCAAAATCCATATCCGCGCAATCAAGCGCTATGAATACGAGGAAATACCAATGAAAAACGTCAATTTAACTTTAACGGATATCGGTGCAACAAATGAATTAGTGTTTGACCGAATGGTTAAAGAGAAAGAGCGAAAGCTCATCACCTCAGTAAGTAGATCTGAAGCCTTCCAACTAGAACGCAAAGGCCTATTCCCTAGTCGCAGAAAAATCTCTAACCGCTCCGTAGGTTGGTTGCTCTCAGAATTGCTAGAGTGGGTAAAATCTAGAGATGCTGTAGTGTCATTAGATAATCATAAGCAGGAGGCCGCATTATGATTATCGCCAAAGGCGCTGTACACTCGCCACAAATTGAGATTATGCCGCTTATTAGCATTACAGAGATGTGCACGAAATTGCATAAGAGTCGCGCAACGATCCATCGATGGGTAAAAGCTCGTAAGCTGATAGCGCCTGTATATCAAAACTATCGAACCATTGGCTGGTGCCCGCTTAAGTTTGAGCAATGGCAATTAACTCAAAAGTAAAAAATAGCTGATTTGCTGGTGGTGATACCTAACCGCTTAACCACCAGCATCTCCCCTAAAAACAACCTAAATAGTTATACAATGTATAACTCAAACTCAGCTATCTTCCCCGCTATTCCTCTCCAAGACAGTCCAAAACACTAAAACGCTCTAAAATTTAGTTTTTACTTGCAAGCTAAGCAAAATCCTTCAACCAAGAGCAATAAAGCCCTTTGGAGCCGAGGAGAAACAAATGCAAACATCGATATTCACCCCATCAATCGAAGACAGTATTAATGAACCTATCATCAATGAGCAGCAACGCAGGTTCATCACATCGGTTAGTCGAGCCCACGCCTTTCAACTAGAGCGCCAAGGCCTATTCCCCAAACACCTAAAGCTAGGTAACAACGCCAATGGCTGGAAGTTAACAGAGATCCTAGCTTGGGTGCGTTCTCGCCCAATAGCAGAGCTTAAACAAGTGGGAGCAAGCCATGACTAAATCACTTAATGCTGAGACTGGAAACAATAGAAAAGTCAGGCTGTGCCAATTAGTCGCCTCAACCCATACCGTTGAACAAGTGCTCACAGTGGCTCAAATCGCAACTCGACTAGGCAAAAGTACTAAGACCATCAGAAATTGGCTAAGACAAGCCACAGATGCGCCTAAAGCCTTTAAAGACCAGAATGAATGGTTTGTCAGTATATCGGAATATGAAAAGTGGGAAGTTCGCTAACAGCTGTAGCGTTCGACCAATTAGAAGAGGGCAATGTGTTGCCCTTTTTCAAGGGTAAGGATGAGACAAAATGGGCTGTTATAGTGCTTTATCAAACCTAAAAAAACGAAAAAATCAGTCTTGAAGTCCACAACCATGCGGCCTTGAAAGCAAGGCGCTCACTAAATGAACTAGGTTTTAAATATTATTATGTCTTTACTCTTAATAAGTACACCTGAAATAGAAGATGCACTGGAACATTTACACTATACAGATAAAGCTAAAGATGTTGTTCTGGGTGGGATCAGATGGAAAGTAATGCAATTCCCTGAAGGGTTAAACCGCAAACTTCTCAACGCCCTGTACAGCACTTTAATGGCCTATATCTCATGGCACTCTAAAGTATTAGTGATCCGCTTCGATGTCTCATTATATGATTCATTACCCGACAATCAAATCATCAGTAAGCTAAGAAGCTACATTCAGAAGCACCTTAAATCACATTATAACTCTAAGGCAGAGTTTGGCTGGGTCAGGGAGCAAAACCGATATGATGATAAGTGCCACTACCATTGTTTTGTCTTATTGGACGGGCAAAAAGTCAGGAGCAGTAAAAGGACATTCGATCTAGCGAAAAAGGCGCAAGAGCTAATCATCGATATCAATATCCATTTCCCTGAAAATTGCACCTACATGATTAAACCTAACAACTTAAGCAGTATTCAAGCCGCGTTATACAGGCTCAGTTATTTAGCCAAAAATTGGACTAAAGAGAACAACCCCGCTTTAGCCAAAAGTTATTACTTTGGCCGCACAAAACATAAAGCCTAAACAAGATGACGTTCAGCCAACACTTTTAAGGTGGCCAATGCTGGTGGCACTAACCTCAAAGAATAAGGAGGCTCACATTAATTGAGCTTCAAAACAATGCTTAGGGTCATGCGTGATCCTGACCAAAGAGAAATATAGAAAGACATAATGTTCAGCTGCTTGTAGACCCTAAAGCTACATACTTAAAAACCCACAAAATACGCACCTTCCAAAAACCAATGATTTAATAGCAAAGTTAATGGAAAACCAACCCGAACACAGGGCTGATTTTCTGTTAACGATTTACCTATATCGATTTATGAGCTGATTAACTTAAATAAACTAAGCAACGAGGGAGGTGGACAATGAAAAAGACTAAAAAGACTAAACAAAACACAGGCTACATCATTGACCCCAAAACTCGGCGTTCACAATTCCAAAGTAACAACCGCGCTGCTCTCGTTCATGGAGGTTTCTCTAACAAGATACCAGAGGAGCTACTTGGCTCTATTTTAGATAATGATCTGGGCTTTGAACTTGGTGTGTTAAAAGGACAACTTTCTAATATCACACTGCTAGGCCAAGAGGTAATAACAAGGTTAATCACCGAAGGGGAAGACTCTGTAGCGCTAAGTGTCGTTCTTTCTTGCGCAGATAGAACCGCAAAGCTTGTTCCTCAGATCCAAAAAGTGCTTGATTCATCGCTTGCAAAAACGGGCTCAGTTCAACTTATCAATAGTCGCAACCGTTGGCTAAATAAACTCTATAAAGGAAAGTGTTCAGCTAGTGATGTCGCATATCAATTTGAAGTCCACCAGCTAGGCGAATTACCTGACTACGTACAACGGATGCTATCTATCGAACTATCAGCACAACAAACCGATACCGATCATGAAAACCTAAGTCGGGAACAAATATTTGAAAAACTCGAAGACTACAAAGTCACTATTGCTGCAGAAGAGGAGCAGATTAAATTGCGTCAGCAGGCAGTATCAAAAGAGAAGCAAAGAATTAATCAGCATCTTTTTAATAACTCAGAACCTAGCGAGGACAATAATTGAAAAAGTTAAAAACGATCCTAGCAGATCCCCGCTATATAGAACTCTTAGTCATGTTCCAATACGACTGGGTTGGCTTTGCCTCTGTATTAGTGGGGAAAAGCCCTACTTGGCAACAAAGACAGATTATCTCAGCAATTCAAAAGCAAGGTGCAAGAGTATCTGTATCTAGTGGCCACGGTACAGGCAAAAGCGATATGACCAGTATTATCATTCTAGCTTTTATCATCTTAAACCCTGAAAGCAGAGTGGTAGTGGTTGCAAATAACGCAGCTCAAGTACGTAATGTTATTTGGAAGTACCTTAAAATCAACTTCAAAGCTCTCTGTCGCAACATTCCTTGGATAGAGCGCTACTTCGATTTGAACGAACGCGAGTTCTACGCAATCGGCTATAAAGGTATATGGAGCTGCATTGCTAAATCTGCTCGTCAGGGCAATGAAGAAGCGTTAGCTGGTGAGCATTGTCATACCTACCTCGTAGTTGTTGATGAAGCTAGTGGTTTATCGGACAAAGCCCTAAACGTGTTGAGTTCAGCACTAACCGAAGCCAACAACAATATGTGCTTACTAAGTCAGCCGACTCGAACATCAGGCTTCTTTTACGATACTCACCATAGGCTAGCTAAAACAACCGATAACCCAAGCGGGATCTGGGCTGCAATCACCTTAAACTCTGAAGAATCACCACTTGTAACACCCGAGTTTATCGGTGAGAAATTGATCTCTTACGGTGGGGAAGATTCACCCGAATACCAGATAAAGGTGTTAGGGCACTTCCCCGACAATATGGATGGTTACCTACTTAGCAGAACCGACTGTGAGCGTGCAGCAAGAAGCTCGCCAACGCTAATTGATGGCCAATGGGGCTGGGTTGCTGCGTGTGATGTTGGAAATGGTAGAGACAAATCAGTAATCAATATCTGCAAGGTATCGCTAGAACCTGCAAATACTCGGCTAGTGGTCTCCCATTCCATTATCGAAATGCGTGCAGATATAGATCCTATAGACTTCGCCTACGAGATAAAAAGGTATGTAGAGCCCTATGAGAGCCAAAATATCAGCATTTTAATTGATGGTGATGGCGTTGGCTTCTCGACTGTAAAAATAGCCTTAGAACTCGGTTTAAACGTTCAAGAGGTCCGATGGGGAAAACCTGTCTTTAATCATAACGAGAAAAGCCGCTTCATCAACCAACGAGCCTATAGTCACATCATGATGCGCGATGCGATAAAGACCGGAAGAATGCAGATTGATGGCTCCGAACTGACTAAAAGCCAGATATCCCGTTTACCAGTCCACCTCAATGAACTAGGTCAATGGGTAGTATGTGCAAAGAAAGAAATGAGGGAAAAACACAACATCAAATCCCCCGATAGATCCGACACCTATTGCTTCATGTTTTTAGCTAATCCGGAGCCAATATTTACAAAAATCACCGAGGCTGAATCAGAGCGAGAAGAGGCTATAAATCAATGGACAGGTTAGAGGTTTTTCTAAAAATAAACGCGATGAAACACCGCGCGCGTAGCAAAAATAGTTCGAATCAACAAAATTTCAGGAGTTTTAAAAAATCAGGTGATTTTGCACACAATTACCAAACATAGGATTTGCTCATCCAATTTAGATAAATCAATCTACCTATTCGACAAGAGGAGAAAAAATGAAATTTACGCCAGAAGAAATTTGCTACATGAATGCTGAAATACTTGAACGTCATAGCTGCGAACTATATAGAGTCTCAGCAGAACTAAGAGGTGAACACCCTGCGGCGGCATCCTTTCTCTACAACCTAGTTAAATATATAAACGAAGGTTTCATCATATTATCGCCTAAGATTATTAAGAAAAAACTTATATCTCTTTCACCTTCAGAGGGCACAAAAGAGCTTTATCAAATGAATCAAGATTTGCTTGAAGAGAAAAGCAACAATCTATATGAAATCGTCCATGAGCTTGAAGCAAAACACTCTAATGCTGCATCTATTTTATACGATATAGTGTATTTCCTTTCCGGAGATAGTCGATCTACACCTGAAATTATCAAACAAAAGCTAATTTCTTTCTCACTTGGTGAAAGCACTTTACAGCTATGCGAACGTTATAACCACATGAAATAAAAGCTGAAGTACTTAAGAGGTTTCAGTATAAATCTGTGTAGTGGCCAATTAAAATTTGCCACGTCAAGCTTCACAGTGCTGTATTGGTGAAGAGGTGGGATGCTCCCACTGCTTTCCTCACGGTATCGATACGATAAATGGCTACCATACTAAAGAGCAGCGTAACTGGAAAAAGTACCGCAGAACCCAGTACCGCTAGCCAATATTCCCAAACTAAAACAGCACTCATTTGAGTGCTGTTTATTAAGCTAATAAGCCTACTATGCTACTAGCTAGTCTCAATTCCTCTAATCCATACTAAACTCGGTGTTCATTGAGCATATCAAACATGACTTCTAATACACTCTGACGAGTAGACGGATCGCTCAAGTATTTCAGCATCATCTCTTGTTCAGCACTTGAACTCGCCATAACAGCTTCATCACTCGCTACAGGGAAGTCGCCAAGCATGGCTTGAGCTCTAGTGTTGTTCTTAATCTGAGCCATAACAGTCTCGTTTTCTCTGACCTTCTCACTCCATTTACGAACGGTATTAATTAAGTCACCATCTGATAAGTTTTCATTTGCAAATGCTTCATTGAGCTTTTCTAGGACAAAAGATAGTAACTCTTCCTGCTTATCCTTAGCCTTGGCAGTACCGATATCAGTACTCGGTTCTAATTGGTAATCGGGCGCATCTTCTTTGAGCTTGATATCTTGCTGACGGATTTTAGATAGTCGGTAGTGACTCATCACTACGTTGTCTAAGTCTAACTCATCTTCTTCAATCACCTTTTCCCGTAGCAACGGGCGCAAGTGACGAGCATATAAGCTAAGCTTTTCTAGCTCTTTATCATCATAATCCACCAGCTGAGACATAAACTCATAGAAGCGAGTAAAGCTGCCAAGATCCTTCTTGAATATCTCAAGTCGGTCTTTCTCCTGCTTACAATCCTTAAAGCTATTTTCAGCATTAGCAATTAGAACTGCATCGCCCGTCTTCTTTGTACGTTCAAACATCTCTTTAGCTTTTATGTAAGCCTCTACTGCTGATGTATAACGCTTTTGCCAACGCTCTTTGGCTGGATGACAAATATTACTAATCGCCGCATTGGATTTATTCTTAGTGAAAAAGGCTTCGCAGAACTGCTCCACTTCAGACCATACGAAGATGCCACTAGTGCGCAGCTTCTCATACAGGTCAAACACCATATTAGGGTCAGTTACATCCGCCAATTCTGCAGTTTGAAAATAGGGCTGGAAGGCAGCCAAAATGTCATCTGGCTCATTGTAGAAATCTAATACGAAGGTGCCAGTCTCTGCTTTGCTCGGATAAATACGGTTAAGACGAGAAAGCGTTTGAACGCACTCTACGCCGCCTAATTTCTTATCAACATACATGGCACATAGCTTCGGCTGATCAAACCCCGTTTGGAACTTGTTTGCCACCAGCATGACTTGATAATCATCACTATCGAAAGCTTTACGCATATCCCGACCTTTTAGGTCTGGGTTCATATTTCTTTCGGTGAACTTCTGATCCATAAATGCAAAACTATCAGGATCATTATCATTGAACTCAATTTCGCCAGAGAAAGCCACCATAGCCCGAATTGCTTCATAGCCAGTTTTCTTCTCAGCAAGCGCATCTGCTACGTACTTATCAAAAGCCAGCTTGTAACGTACAGCCTCTTTACGAGAGCTGGTCACGACCATTGCCTTTGCCTGTCCACCTAATAAGCCCATCACGTTATCTTTAAAGTGCTCAACAATCACTTTCACCTTTTGTGATATGTTGTGATCGTGCAAGCGCACCCATTGATTCAACTTCACCTTGGCTTTCTTACTGTCGACTTCTTGATCAGCAGCTTCCACCTTCTGTGCTAATTGGTACATGACCTTATAGTTGGTGTAGTTCTTTAACACATCAAGAATAAAGCCTTCTTCAATGGCTTGGCGCATTGAATACACATGATACGCTTCTGGCTTATTCTGCTTTGACGGCGGAAGCTCTGGCTTTGGTAATCGCCCAAACGTTTCTATGGTTTTAGATTTTGGGGTCGCAGTAAAGGCATAATAGTTAAGGTTACTATTGCCTCTTCGAGCAGCCACAACCGAATCAAGAATGTCTTCCGATGACAACTCTATATCATCATCGGCCTCTTCTATCATTAGCACTTCTTTTAGCTTACGAGCCGTATCGCCTGTTTGCGAGGAATGTGCCTCATCAGCAATTACGGCGTATTTACACTCTTTCAAGCTGGTGCTGTTTTCAATTGCTCTTAAAACATGCGGGAAGGTCTGAATCGTTACGATGATGATAGGCTGAGAGTTTTCTAGAGCTGAAGCCAACTTCTCTGATTTAGAGCCATCACCTTCTTTATTATTAATACGCCCAACTACACCATCTGCATGTTCAAACTGGTAAATAGTATCTTGCAGCTGATCATCAAGCACGGTTCTATCTGTCACCACAATGACTGAGTGGAACTGCTTGTTACCTTCAGCATCGTACAAGGTAGAAAGTTGATGTGCTGTCCATGCAATAGAGTTTGACTTACCCGAACCTGCACTGTGCTGCACAAGGTACTTGTTACCAGTCCCTTCTTTGATTGCTGCATCAATCAACTGAGTCACTACATCCCACTGATGGTAACGCGGAAAGATAAGCGCCTCTTTCTTGTACTTACGACCTTCCCAATCTTCTTTCTCTTCAATTTGAAGATGAACAAAGCGACCAAGGATATTGAGTAAGTTGTCAGGGACTAATACTTCATTCCACAGATAATCTGTGGCGTAACTGTTTTCATCTTCAGGTACATCATTACCCGCTCCGCCCTCTTCAGTCCCCTTATTAAATGGCAAAAAGAAGGTGTCATCCCCCTCTAATTTAGTTGCCATATAGACTTCATATTGACTCACGGCGAAATGCACTAAGGCACCACGCTTAAAGCTCAGCAGAGGTTCCACTTTCTTAGTCACTGGGTCTTTAGATAGACGAGTACGTTTGTATTGCTTAATGGCGTTCTCAACCGATTGCTTGAACTCAGACTTAAGCTCTAATGTCGAAACGGGTAAGCCATTAACAAATAAAACTAAATCAATACGCCATCTTTTGGCCTTCTTACCCGTCGCTTCTAAATGCTCCTTGGTCGCATACGGGCTATAAACTAGCTCAGGTACAACACGGCATATGTTCTGCTGATAACGCGCTAAGGTTTCAGGGTTTAGGCTATGTTCAGGCTTAAACTGGCACAAAGAGAAACGTGCATTACGGATTTTAAGATCGTGACGAAGCACACCTAAGGTGCCATAGGTACGTGATGCTTGATCTGTTGCATTCACGTCTGCTTTTTTAAGCTGCGCAACCAGTGCTTCTAAAAAGTGACGTTCTGATTCGCTAGGGTAAACCTTACAAAGCTTTTGCCACTCTTTTGGCTGGGTTTCTTTCACAAATGCCAGTACATCTTGCTCATATAGAGCTGATTCGCGGTTATAACCTTCTGGCTTACCCTCAACCCAACCATTCGCCACCATTTGGCGAATGATGTCATCTTGAAATACTCGTTCTAAAGTTGGCTCATGTTTTATAGTCGAAGCCTCTTTTTTACCAACCTTTACTGATTCAGCTTTAACACTCTTTAAGGACATAAACTGTACAGAGCAATCCATATCAATATCGCACGCTTTCTTCAGCTCAATCACTTTTTGACGCTTTGGTCGCTTGATGGCTGAACTCATTTTAACTGGTTGAGTATTGTTTTCATCTTCACTCATCTATTAGCCCCCAAAACTTCATCTTGTTTAACTGTAACTTTTTGCAATTCAATGACATTAACATCTGTTATTTTTCTAGATGACGAAGCATCCAAATCGAGCAATATAAACATTCCACCAGCGATGACTAGCGGCACAGCTGCGACTTTTAATTGGCTTACTATCGACGACAGTTTTTGCTGACGTTGGTTATTAGTCTTACAGTTTGCTCCTGCACATTCACTGTATTCTTCTAAGAGATATTCTTCAAAAACTCCAGCCTGATTTTGATCATCAGTCTCTAGTGCTTTTCTGTATTTCTCACTCTCATCCATAGGTGGAAGATAGGTATACTCATTGTTCCAAAAGGCATTTGCCAGTTTTAATGCCGCAACAGCAAACAGACTAATGCTGATAAAAACCAACACGCCAAAAATGAGCAACAAACTGCTCTCTATCTTTAGCTCTATATTTCGTGCCATATAGATGATCAGCGTGACACCAGTAGCAATAAGCGCAAACCTCACCTGAGCTTGAGCCGTGATATCTTTTTTTCTATCCATCTCGAAAGCAAACTGCTCACGGTAGATATCTAAAACATCCTTTTTATCCACCTACTAATCCTTACCTTGGTCTGTATAATTTTGAATTAACGCTCTTCAGTTTGGCGTTTCGGTGAGCTGACTTTTGCTTTCAATCGCCAGCTGTATTTTGTCACTACCAAATTTATGTACTAGTTGTTTGTAATTGTCTCTGGTAGCAATGTAACGCGCTTTTCTATCGTATATCTCCAGTACAAACTTAAAAATTTCAAAAGCATGAAGTAAATCAATTTCAGTTACATCGTGCGCATGAGTGCCTTCGTTGCCCACCAGTTTGAGTGGTTCAAGATATTCTGCAATCTCAGGATAGTGCTCTTTCAATGAACATATTCTTTGATGAAGACCTTTCCCTTTAACCTGCATATCGTCACAGAATGACTCTATGGCTCGACGAAGTTTTGAAGCCGATGATGCAGGATCGAAATGAAAGTGCTTAAACGCATCGTTTAGTTCAACCTGAATACTATCTGGTGTAAAAGTGGAGACGGAAACAATCGGAACGGTAGGTGAAAAGTGCTCCACCTTGATTGCTGGTGGCTTCTCTTTCTTATCTAAAGAGAAACTTCTCATATACAGGCCAGAGGCAGTAACACTCTGCTGACAGTTTTGACAGCTAAAGAAACCACAAAACAGGTTTGGCTCACCATTTGCGGGGTTTGAGGTGTATTGATGATAGGTTCCAGCAGCTAAGAGGAACTTAAGAAAAAAGTTCGATTCTGACGCCATTATTTGTTGGCTTGTCGATTGCGCTTGTTCAGCTGACATCGACTTTTCTGACTGATACTTACGGCTAGCTTTTGCAGCCGTACCTTCAGACAGCTTTCTAAACTGAATAGTCTTTGTTTCTAATTCAAGCTGCTCTTCGTTGCAGTATGGGCAAGGCAAAGATGGATAGTCACCCAATTTCACAAAGCCCACAATTCGCTGCCACTTCTGTAAGTTACCAGTGTAAATTCCCTTTATCATTTCAATCCTTTAATTATATTTTAATTCGTCTAGACCATGGTCAGCATGATACTTCATGGCAGCACTATCTAAGTCAGTAGCTTAGGAATTGTCTCGGCCAAAATTGGATAAATAGTCAAGCCTATAGCTGTAAATGCGATCAAGTATGGAGCATAGATATCTAAAGACTCACGAAACCTTACTTGTGCATCCCACCAGCACTTGAAAACAATGGCCAGTGCATAGATTGACCTTTTGGGGTCTTTAAAATTCAGTAGATAAACCTGACTATATTTTTCATCACCATCTCGGGTATATAAATCATATGAGATCTGAGCATTAAAAAACCAGTTTGCATGAAACGATTCACTCAATGATGACTCATCATCATGCCTAAAATTATCATCATTGTATCCCGCGTAGGCAGGGGCTATATCAACCATATAGCCTCCCTCCTGATCACTATACTCACATGCCCCATAAAAAAATGAATGCTTTAGCAATTTATCTGTCCATTCCTTTGTGATGGCTTGCTGATAGATGCTGGTGTAAGAGTAGTAACGAAAAAGCGAGAAGCCTGTTGATACTAATAATAGGTTTAATATCCCATCCATATTGGCAAAGGTGATTTTAAAAAAGAGAGTATTAGCCTCAGAAACCTTGGCACCAGTAAAACAGATGGCAATGAGAACCATAGATAGACCAACCAACAAACGCCGCTTAGAGGCTAGAGGTGCATCGTCATGTATGGTTTTGCTTAAATCACTTGGTTTCATTACGTAAAACCTTAATCAATACCAAGCTATCTCGATCATATAATGCAAATTCATGGTTATAGCCTTCAGGCTTTCTCACTAGGCTGCCATGCGCCACTATCAAGCGAATAATGCCATCTTGGAAAGTACACTCTTGAGTTGAAACACTACTCATTGATCACCATCCTGCCGCTGCGTTTCTTGAGCCGCTGGTGCTTGCCAGTTTCGTACGTCGATTTTTCCTGTAACTGCGGCTGAGATTAGGGCTATGCGGCGCTCTTGCATCAAATCAATAGCATTTTGAGCTTTATCAATTGTCTTATCAAAATGTTCTAGCTTTTTACTTAAATAGTTCGCAATATTCCTTTGTTCTTCTTTTTCCGGAGGTATTGCAACAACGATTCCCAAAACATCACTATTTGCTAAATTTGCTTGCTTAGTCCCTGATGGTAAAGAATATAGCTGCGTTAGATATGATTCTGACCACAACACATTAATTAGAAAATTCAAATCAATCTTTGAGGCAAATGGAAGTAATTTAGCGACTCGTTGATTTAATAAAAAACAATCACAATGCTCAACCTTAATAGCAAACCCATAGTCACGCTTTCCTAAAGTTCCAGTTAAAGACATGAGAATATCGTTCTGCTGAACTTTAAAGTCAGCCAGTTCACTTAGCATTTTCTGTGGAACAAATGTTGGTTGACGCTCTAGAGCAAGTCTATTTTGATAAACGTTGCCAATGCGAAGAATCTGTACACCTTCTTCTGTAAAAGAGTCACTACTAAATGCATAACCACCTTGAATAGATGATAGATATTTCAATTTGGTCACAACCCAATGCTCAGGCACTTCACCCAACCACTCCACACCAGAATCTTTCATTGGTGCATTAGGATTTAGTCCCTGCGTCACCGCATGGCTAATCACCGCTTGACGCTTTTCTTTTAGCAGCTTGATAAGTTGTTGCTGCTTGTCGATCAGGATGTCGATTTTCGCGGTTTCGTGATCGAGGAAGTTGGCGATTTGGGTTTGCTCGCTAAACTCTGGCGTAGCAAGGCAATATCCATTTACAACATCTGAAGGCACACGCTTTAGACCACCAGCTCCTGTCATAGCTGCTGTTGCAATATCCATGAAGCTATCTTCTTGTAGTCGGTAGTACAAAAAGCGGTTATTTACTCTCTCACTAGCACGAAGAACATAGATTTCTGAAGACCCAAAACCAATGCCATTCATTAACCCAGAGGCTACTGCTATATTCTTATTTTCAAAACATGGCGTGACTTTAGCCATAAGAACATCATCGTCTTCAAAGTATGTATATCCATTATAAACATCACTAACTAAGCATTTTTCATTCAATATAATGGAATTCAACTTCAGTTTTTCCATTGGCAAGAAATGACATTCTTTATTCAACAACGTTTCATCAATAATGGACTTTTTTGGGTTTAGGGTTGCCAAGTACTTCACTGGAATGACTTGCCAGTGTTGTGGAATATTCCCCAACCACTCAATTCCAGAATCTTTATATTCTGGATATGCCACATACTTTGACGAGCCGCTCAAGGCTGCTTCTTTTTCACTCATGACTGTCATTATGAATGTACCTCTTGCAGTAACTTCATGATGTCCTTGCTCACAGCATCGAGGTCTTTATCAATATCTTTTAGTAACGAAACTCCAGCGAGTCCCCTAGGGTTTGAGAAAACATAGAAATGGCGGTTAAATGGGATTTCATAACCAACAATACCAATCTCGCCATCTTTATCATCACGCTTGTCAGCATTGATCCATGCATCGGTAACGTGAGGGAGTACCTCTTTCTCAAAGTATCCCTCTATCAATTGATGGTTATGTTTGGACGGTTCAAGCGGTACGTTCTCGTTATCACGTAAATCGCCATCTTGCTGGAACTCGACAACCTTACCGACTAAGCCTTTAACATCACCTTGATACTCAAATGCTCCATAATACGGGTCTAGATCATCAGCTTTGAGTATCTTTTTAACCACTCGTTCAGCACTTTGATTTTTCCATGTTATTGCATCAATAAATTGCTTTTTCTCTTTGGGGTAGAACTTGATGCCAGTCGCTTTAAATGCACCTTTTAAGGTCAGCTCAAACTGATTAAAATCATCACTTTGATGCTCTTTTCCACCAAGTGATTCACCAACCTCAACTTGTAGCAGCTGAGCTTGCTCCATTAGTGATTTTTGGAAAGTCCAAACTATGCTATCTAAGACATCTTTGATTTGTTTCTCTTTAAGCTCAGGGAAGTCAAGTTTAATGAGGGCGCGTGCTTCAGCTTCAACATCTGTAAACTCACCATATGTTTCATCTGTCCAAGTTCCACTAAACTTTTCATAGAGAGATACCATCACTGCATTAAATGGCTTAGGTGCAAAGCGAAGAGATTTAACAGCTTCATCGGTAATTTGTGCAGACAAGCGAAGCGGACGCTCAATCGTTAAGCGGCGATATCCAAACTCATAAGTATTAAAGATTTTGCTTGCGAAGGTTTTAGGTGCTTCTGTTTTAGCTGTGGCAGATTGGCGTCCACGGTTTGATTTTTGCTCTACTGGTTTATCTAGCCCAAGCTCTTCAAGTGGCGTTGCATCAACCACTTCAAAGTCACCAAAGCTACGGGTAATGATTTTGATATCATCATCACTCATCACCTTACGCTTTGAACCTAGTGACTTTCGCATCTTGCCACACAGATTAGAGCCGTCAATTAATTGAACCTTGCCTTTACGTTCTGATGTTTTCTTGTTACTTAGCACCCATACGTAAGTCGCAATACCTGTGTTGTAGAACATGTCGGTTGGCAGCGCGACGATGGCTTCAAGTAAATCAGTTTCAAGGATATAGCGACGAATTTCACTTTCACCACTACCCGCACCGCCTGTAAACAGTGGTGAACCATTAAGGATAATACCGATACGACCACCAGCAGTAACACTACCGTCAACAGCGTGCGGCTCTTTTAATGAAACAGGGCGCATCTTACTAATCAAGTGCATCAAGAACAGCAGAGATCCGTCAGACACTCGTGGCAAGCCCGCACCAAAGCGACCATCGAAGCCTTTTACTTCATTCTCTGTTTTTATCTCGCTTTCAATCTTTTTCCAATCGACACCAAATGGCGGGTTAGACAGCATGTAATCAAATTTATCAGCGGGGAGTTGGTCATTAGAGAGGGTATTACCCAGTTTGATACGGCTAACATTTTGCCCTTTAATCAGCATATCTGCTTTACAGATGGCATAGGATTCAGGGTTTAGCTCCTGACCAAAGGCACGCATCACCGCTTTAGGGTTCAGTTCGTGAACATATTCCATACCAGAAGACAGGAAGCCACCCGTACCCGCTGTAGGGTCGTAAATGGTACGGATAATGCCTTCTTTAGTCAGTGCATCATCATCTTCCATAAATACCAGCGAAGTGGTTAAGCGAACGATGTCACGTGGGGTAAAGTGCTCACCCGCTGTTTCATTTGAGCTTTCAGCAAAGCGGCGAATAAGCTCTTCAAACACTAAACCCATTTCATGGTTAGATACTTTACTTGGGCTAAGATCGGTAGTCGCAAACTTCTTCACGACTTTGAATAACAGGTTCGCATCCTCTAACAGGCCAACAAACTCATCAAATTTGAAGTGCTCGAAAATTTCACGCGCATCAGCAGAGAAACATTGAATATAAGTCTCTAAGTTCTTTTTGATGTCCTTCTGACCCATCTTGCCAAGGTTCATTGGCGAAGTATTGTAAAACGATAGCGGTTTCGGGTTACTTGTGGACTTTGTCGCTGGAAGCAACATTTTCTCTTCTGCAGCTTCAGGCAAGTTCATCGCTTTAACTTTTTCAGCTTGAATGAGGACAGTATCTTTACTCTCTTCTAGTACACACTCAAGACGACGAAGAAGAGTAAAAGGCAAGATAACTCGCCCATATTGAGATTGTTTGAAATCGCCACGAAGCAGGTCAGCGACCGACCAAATGAAGGCTGCGGTTGAAGAGAAGTTGGTATTTGTCATTTGATCACTCATAAAAGCCACTAAATCGTCTCGGCTTGTGTTGATTAGTATTGCGGGAGATTCTACGGTGTTGTTGCTGGTGGAGCAATCAAGGCTGTTGAGTTGTTTGATGGTGACCTGAAGTTTTCAACTTTGCTTAAGCTAGTGGCTAAACTAGCTATCCACACTTCCGCATAAATACATTCAGAGCTACACGCTTTTATGCGCATAGAAGTGCAAGATTTCACACTTTTATGCGCGTTAAAGTTTAATAACAAAGCCGTAATTAATAATGGAGCTCTACCCTGCCTTTGCTAAACCTATTTGCACCACGTTATCAATGGGATTTGCTAACCTATCTAACCACTCACACCACATATCCAGTGCCGCTGTCGATTGCTTAAGGTATTTACTATGGTTGTAATGTTTCTCTGCCCCAGTAATTACATGGCCTATCAATTTATCCACTACCCGTGAGTCGACCTCAAGGTCATTTAGGGTGGTTGAAAAGGTACTTCTTAAGTCATGTAGCGTCCATCGTTCCTTGTGCTTTAACTTTTTACAAATCTTACCGCCTGAACCACTTACGCTGGCATCTTCTCTCAACTCACCTAATAGATAGCCTTTCTTGGCATTGCGCTTAATCAGTAGCGCAATAACTGGTTTTATTTGCATAGGTATAGATCTAACAATCACTAAGCCTGTTTTACTGTGCTGTTTTGGCACAGTCCATAAGTCATTATCGAGATCCCATTCATCGATAGTTGAAAGCCTAACTTCTTGCGTGCGCGCACCAAATACGATTAACAACAAGCACAGGTAGCGCATATAGAAGGAGCCTTTCCGCCCATGACTCCACTGCAATACGTCCTTTAGTTCGCTATATGAAAGCACCCTATCTTTTACTTTTGCTTTTTTACCTACATCGCCCACCACAAGATCATCCAATTCATGAGTTATTGCATATCCTCGAACGCGACAGAATTTTAGTGCTTGCTTACAAGTTTGTAGTATTTGCCCCGCAGCAACTGCCGCTGGCTTTTGTTTACCCTCAATACCAGTATTAATACGGTCAAAACAATCAAGCCAATGAGTGATTTTAGTTTGCTCTAAAGGGTAATGGCCGATATAGGAGTAGATATGCTTGTTAAACTGACCTCGTATTTTTTTAAAGCTCTTTCGCTTCACACGCGCATACTTTTCAATCCAATACTCCAAGGCGTCTTTAACCGTCACAGGCTCTAGTGTTTTATCT
Organism: Shewanella sp. 30m-14; assembly: GCF_052977125.1. Taxonomy (NCBI): domain Bacteria; kingdom Pseudomonadati; phylum Pseudomonadota; class Gammaproteobacteria; order Alteromonadales; family Shewanellaceae; genus Shewanella; species Shewanella sp. 30m-14. The sequence goes on from NZ_JBRILW010000026.1 coordinate 37,711, forward strand.
CTCACCATTTCACGCGCAACTTTAGGGTCATGACCACCAGCTAACCAAGCTCTGCATTTATCTCTTTCATCCCTAGCTTGTTTGAGGGACAAATCAGGGTAATAACCTAAATCTATACGCTTATTCTTACCTTTAATTTTATAGCGAAACTGGAATCGAATACGGCCTTGTTTAGAGACTCTAGCACCAAGCCCCAGTCCGTCACGATAAACTTTGGTTACTGCTTGAACCTTTCCATTCATGGAGCGCAAATGTGTTTCGTGTAGCATGATTATCCAGCTGATATTACAAGAGTAAATTGATTACCCGTACAACCTAAATGTGAGTAAATATAAGCATAAACAATACCCCTATCCTATAGCTCAAGGTCGGGTAAAATCCTCATCAGTGTGGATAAGTAGTAAATAGCAAATATAAACAGATACCTATAAAAACCAGTGAAAACAGCGTTTTGTTATCTTGGTCTCATTATGCAAAGGCTAGGAATTGATATAAGGAAGAATGAGCTTGAGAGGTGAAGTGCTAGCCGTATCTTGCAGAGCCAATAAGTACGACATTATCAGCAGGATTGACCAACAGTTCTAACCATTCACACCACATATTAAGCGCTGCTAACTTCTCTGGTAGATATTGACTGCGATTATAGATAGACATCACACCACCAAGGGAGTGGCCGAGCAGCTGTTCAACCACATAAGGCGCTACACTCAAATCGTTCAGTTTGGTAGTGAAGGTTCTTCGCAAGTCATGCAATGACCAAGACTCTTTATGCTTAAGCCGTTTGTAGATTAGGCTACCAGCACCACTAACGGATTCACCGCTTTTGAGCTCGCCAAGCAAATACCCCGTATCACCATGGCGTTTATATAAAAACTCAATAATCGGCTTAACTTTAGCGGGAATAGGCCTAACAATTACCGTATTGGTCTTGCTATGCGCTTTAGGCACTGTCCATAGGTTAAGCTCTAAGTCCCATTCATCAAAGGTCGATAACCTTAGCTCTTGTGTGCGAGCGCCAAAAATAATGAGTAAACGACATAGGTAGCGCATATAAAAGGTGCCTTTGCGCTTTGCAATTGAGCCCATCAAATCGTACAACTCAACATCGGTCAGCACTCTATCTTTCTTCCGTTGCTTTTTACCCACATCGCTAGCAATCAAATCATCCAGTTCGCGACTAATGGCATAGCGCCTTACTCGACAAAAGCGTAATGCTTGTTTGGCATTTTGTAGAATTTGCCCAGCAGCGACAGGCGCGGGCTTTTGTCTACCAGCAATGCCACGTCGAATACGGTCAAAACAATCAATCCAGTGGCGAGTCTCTGTTTGCTCTAGTGGGAAGTGACCAATATAGGGATAAATGTGCCTTTCAAATTGGGCAATATTTCTGTCGACATTAGCGCGATTATCTCTGGCGTAATTCTCAACCCAATACTCTAGGGCTTGCTTAACTGTCACTGGCGTTAGCGTTTTCTCTCTCCCCATGCAGCGCTTTATTTTGGGATCATGACCTTCAGCCAACCAAGAGCGGCACTCATCGGCAACATCCCTAGCATGCCTGAGCGATAAATCAGGATAAGCGCCAATATCCATGCGCTTATTTTTACCATTGATTTTGTAACGGTACTGGAAGCGAATCTTACCCAGTTTAGACACACGCACACCTAAACCTTTACCATCGGCAAGCTCGATGGTTTGAGGTTGAAGCTTGCCATTTAGTGCCCGCAAACTAGATTCGTACAGCATGATATTTTGGCTCATTTGGGTGGGAATACGGCCAATTCCATGTACCCCCATATGTACCCCCATGTAACCATAGGAACCAAAACCCACCAATACCAATGAAGACACCAAACCAGCTTTAGCTATTGATAAATAAGAAAAAATATCACGACAAAAGACAATTGAAAACCACTCAAAACAGCCAGTCGTACTCTACGGCATGAACTAAGACTAACGTCTTAACTTGTTGTATTAAAACGGGCTTTCCAGCAATGGAAAGCCCGTTTTGCTTTATATGTACCCTCATATGTACCCCGCCCTTACTTCCTCATTCCATTACAATCAATTAGTAAAAATAATCGAAACCATTCTCAGCAGCATGGCTATTTTCAGCTTCGGCTAATTTTTACCTTGTAGACTCGCAAACCATGTGACAATTCCTAACAAGTTTTAACTTAGTTGTTAATTCAAAAAATGATAAATTGCACAGCCTTCTGCGATTAACGCAAGAAAGTGTCAATAAAAACAATAACGACAACTACAACAAAAAGAAGCTGCGACGCCTTTGGCAAAACCCGATCGCAGAACTAAATCCCGATAGAGGACATTATGCTAACCAAGAAAACCCTGCTAACCAGTGCATTAAGCTTAAGCCTGTTAACTAGCTATTCAGCTCACGCCGAAACCTTTTCTTTTGTAGAGAAACCAGCAAACAATATCGACACCTTAGTCGTCTTCCAAGCAGGCGAAAATGCATCAAGCGCCCTTACCAAGCTAGATAAACAATCAAAGCAGCAAATTAGCAATGCCTTGGCACTGCAAGAATTTACTGGCGAAAAGAAGCAAATCGTTGAGATTTTAATGCCTACGGGGATTAATGCTAAACGCCTTGTGGTAATAGGTGTAGGTGATGAAGCAGAGCTAACCCCAGGTGAAGTCAATAAGCTTGGCGCAGAAATTACTGCCCACTTTAGCGGTATTAAAACCGATAACATCCAGCTACTGACATCAGGGATCTCTGATGCTAGCAGCAATGCGAGCTTTGGTGCACAACTGGCTCACGGTATTAACCTGCGCGCTTACAAGTTTGATAAATACTTTTCAGACAAGAAGCCCGCTGAGAAGAATTACACCATTGCCGTCAGCAAGCCAAAGGATGCAGACAAGCAATACGCCCAACTTGCAGCAATTGAGCAAGGCGTGTTTCTAGCCCGCGACCTCACCTCAGAAACACCTACTGAGATGACGCCCGTTGATTTTGCCAATGCGGCAAAAGAGCTTAAAAAGCTTGGCGTAAAAGTCACAGTACTTGAGCCGAAGAAAATCGAAAAACTTGGTATGGGTGCGCTGCACGCTGTTGGCCGCGGCTCTTTAGAAGGAGCCCGCTTAGTGGTTGCTCACTGGCAAGGCAATGACGATGCGCCTATCGCACTGGTTGGTAAAGGCATCACCTTTGACTCGGGCGGCTACAACATTAAAGCCTCAGGCGACTCTATCTCGCGTATGAAGTCAGACATGGCGGGTGCCGCTGCTGTACTGGGCGCCATAAAAGCGATGGCACTGCAAAAAGCAGATATGAACGTGGTAGCCGTTATGCCTCTGGCAGCCAACATGGTGTCTGAAACCGCACTTGCTCCAGGTGATGTATTAATGACAGCAGAAGGCTTAAGCGTTGAAGTGCTTAATACCGACGCCGAAGGCCGCTTAATCTTAGCCGATGGCATGTGGTACGCCCGTGAATACTATCAACCACAGGTAATGGTAGACGTTGCTACGCTAACGGGCTCTAAGGTACGTGCGCTAGGTAAACGCTACACAGCGGTATTTAGTGATGACGACACTTTAGTTGATGAACTGAGCTTCTCTGGTCAAGCCGTAGATGAAAAACTATGGCGCTTACCGCTAGCTTATGAAGACTTACTTAAAAGTCCGATTGCAGACCTAAAGAATGCCGGTTATGGCGGCCCAGGTGCCACGACTGCTGCGGTATTCTTACAGCAGTTTACCGGCGACACTAAGTGGGCTCACTTAGATATTGCTGGCAGCGCATTAGCGGCAAAAGATGTGGGTGTGACTCCAGCAGGCGGTACAGGCCACGGCGTACGTTTACTAAGTAACTGGCTTATGACTCAAAGCAAGTAATTGCTATAAGTTAGGAATTAGCTCTAGATATGGTTCTAGACTGAATTCTAAATTTAGCTTTAAAGCGAATAGAAAAAGCCCTGCAACTGCAGGGCTTTTGTTTTTCACGCTTTGGTAAAACTAACTAGCACTTGTTAAACATTAGCTTAAACAGGCGCTTGCTCAAGTTTTTCAGCATTGGCTCGCTTATTCTCACTCTTGTGATGCTCACCGCGCTGGTGTGCCATACGGTACAGAATAGGCAGTACAAACAGAGTTAATAACGTCGATGAGATAATACCGCCAATTACCACTGTGGCAATTGGACGCTGCACTTCTGCACCTGTACCAATATTCAGCGCCATAGGCACAAAGCCAAGCCCTGCCACTAAGGCCGTCATCAGTACTGGGCGCAGTCTTATTAATGCACCATCAATAATCGCTGTGATCAACTCGCCCTTCTCTTGATAGAGCTGACGAATAAAGCTAAGCAACACTAAGCCATTAAGCACCGCTACACCCGAGAGCGCAATAAAGCCCACGCCTGCCGAAATCGACAATGGCATGTCTCGTAACCACAGCGAAATGACCCCGCCTGTTAGCGCTAATGGAATGCCCGTAAAGATAATCAAAGCATCTTTGACCGAACTAAAGGCCATCACCAACAAGCCCAGAATAAGCGCCAGCGTTAATGGTACTACAATCGATAAGCGCTGACTTGCCGATTCAAGCTGCTCAAAGGTGCCGCCATATTCCAGCCAGTAACCGGCAGGGATATCCACTTGCTCGGCAATTTGCTGTCTAGCTTCACTGACAAAGGTGCCCAAGTCGCGACCACGGACGTTAGCAGTGACTACAATGCGACGCTTACCGTTTTCACGGCTGATCTGGTTAGGCGATGGCGCAATATCTAACGTCGCCACTTCAGATAACGGCACATATTGCCCAGATGGCAACATGATTGGCAGCTCGTGCAAGTGCTCAACGTCTTTGCGGATCAATTCTGGTAAACGCACCACGATTTTAAAGCGGCGATCGCCCTCAAAGATAAGTCCTGCTTGCTCGCCACCAATAGCGGTAGCAACAAAGTCCTGTAACTCATCAACCGTTAAACCAAAACGTGCTAACGCCATGCGATCAGGCTGGATCGATAGCATTGGCAAACCCGTTACTTGCTCAACTTGCAGATCGGCAACGCCATCGATCTTTTCTAGCACTTCATGGATCGCGTTAGCTGAAGCTAATAACTGATCGAGATCATCGCCAACAACCTTAATACCCAGATCGGCACGCACTCCCGAGATCAATTCATTAAAGCGCATTTCGATCGGCTGAGTTAGCTCAAAGTTATTTCCCGGCTGCCCAGAAACCGCAGCAACGATATCTGCCGCCAAAGCGTCATGACTCATCTTAGGATTAGGCCATTCATTACGCGGCTTTAGCATAATAAAGGTGTCGGCGATATTTGGCGGCATAGGATCATTTGCCACCTCTGGCGTACCGATCTTAGAAAATACATTTAACACCTGTGGGAAGTGTTTGATGCGATCTTCTAACTGCATCTGCATATCCACGGACTGCTCTAGGCCTGTGCCCGGAATGCGGATCGCTTGCAGCAAGATATCTTCTTCATTGAGCTGTGGGATAAACTCAGAGCCTAGGGTTGTTGCCAGCCAAATAGAGAAACCAACTAATGCCATAGCCGCGCCAAGCACTAACCAGCGTAGCTTCATCGCACCGATTAACAGAGGCTTGTATAGCGACTTAGTGGCGGTAATGACACGGCTCTCTTTTTCGCTCACTTTACCCGTCATAAACAGAGCAACTGCTGCAGGCACCAGTGTTAACGACAAGACTAATGCTGCTAACAGTGCCATCACCACGGTTGCCGCCATTGGGTGGAACATCTTGCCTTCTACGCCTGTAAGGCTAAATAGCGGGATATACACCACGGTAATAATCAGCACGCCAAACAAGCTTGGGCGGATCACCTCATTGGTGGCTTCAAACACTAACTGCAAACGTTGTTTACGTGGCAATACATGACCACCATTTTGCGCTTGCGCCTGACCCAGCCTGCGAATCGCGTTTTCAACAATAATCACTGCGCCATCGACAATCAGACCAAAATCGAGTGCACCAAGGCTCATCAGGTTAGCCGAAATGCCCGCTTGTACCATGCCCGTCATCGTTGCCAACATCGCCAGCGGAATAACCGCCGCGGTAATGAGTGCCGCTCTAGCGTTACCCAGTAGAATAAACAGCACCACGATAACCAACAACGCGCCTTCTACTAGGTTTTTCTGTACCGTGTATACCGCTTTGTCCACCAAAGTGGTGCGATCGTAAACCGCTTCAACTTTAATGCCATCAGGTAGCGATGCTTTAATATCTTCAAGCTTGGCGGCTACTGCGAGTGATACCTGACGTGAGTTTTCACCCACCAACATCATGGCACTACCGAGTACCGTTTCTTTGCCGTCACGGGTTGCAGCGCCGGTGCGCAGCGCCTTACCGATGCCAACTTCTGCAACATCAGCTATAAAGATTGGTGCGCTATCAATATGCTTAATCACCACTTGCTCAATATCGCTAATGCTCTTTAGCTGCGCAGCAGATCGCACTGTCAGTTGCTGGCCATCTCGCTCAATAAAACCAGCACCACGATTGCTATTACTGCTTTGCAGCGCCAGCTTAATATCGACAAATGACACACCGTATTGCAGCATATTGGTTGGCAATGGCGTGATGTGGTACTCCTTGTCATAACCACCAATAGTGTTGATCTCGGTAACACCAGGCACCTGTGCCAGCTGAGGTTTAATGATCCAATCTTGGATCTCTCTTAATGCTGTCGCGTCAAATTCACGGCCATCAGCTTGTTTAGCATTAGGCAGCGCTTCGATGGTGTACATGTAGATCTCACCGAGCCCGGTCGAGATCGGCCCCATCTCAGGTTCAATCTCGGCGGGTAACTTACCCTTGATCGCGTTTAAGCGCTCATTAATCAAGTTACGTGCAAAGTACAGATCTGTGCCCTCATCAAACACTACGGTCACTTGCGATAAACCATAGCGCGATAGCGAGCGGGTGTAAGATAACTGCGGGATCCCCATCAGCGCATTTTCGATCGGATAGGTAATTCGTTGCTCGGTTTCTTGCGGTGAATAACCTTCTGCTCGGGTACTTATTTGTACCTGCACATTGGTAATATCCGGCACCGCATCAATCGGTAATTTTTGATAACTCCACAGCCCCACTGCGACTAACAGCATGGCTAGGAACATCATCATCCAGCGTCTATTTATCGCAAGACGCAATACTGACTCAATCATTGACGTCTCCTTTAGTGAACGTGGGCTGCGCTTGATTTCTCAAGATCGGCTTTGAGTAAAAAGCTATTGGCAACGGCATATTCTTCGCCTGCTTCAAGACCCGACAATACTTCGCTCATTTCACTGTCGCTGCGGCCAAGAGTCACAGCGCGTCTTTCAAAACCTTCATCATTACGGATAAACACCACTTGCTGCCCTTCTGACTCCTGCAGTGCGCGGTTATCTATCGTTAACGTCACCGCTTGTTTACTCAGCGTCAGTTTGCCTGATAACAAAGCCCCTACCGCCCATTGGCCGCTGCTGTTATCGAGTGGCGCACGAGCGAGCTTAATGTTGTCACCGTTTGTTGAATTGAGTAGATATTGGATACTCGAAGCCGCTGTTAGCTGCTGAGCAGAAATGCTAAGCGCCTGCCCAACAGCAACCTTGCTTAGTTGGCCAGGGAAGATTTGATACTGCGCCCAAAGCTGACTGTCATCGATAATGGTCAGCAGCACATTATCAGTGGCCATTTCGCCAGTATTAGCAGTGCGGCTCACCACCACTCCGGAGATCGGCGCCTTAATCGAGTAGCGTTTTAAGCTAGAGTTTGACTCGACTTCAGCTACCACTTGCCCGGCTTTAACGCTATCGCCAACGGTTACATTCATGCGGGTGATTAAGCCTGAAAAACGGGCGCGGATTTCACTGCTGGCCGCCTCTGGCACTACTGCACGGCCATATACCGTCAATGTTTGTTTGATATCGCCCGCTGCAGCAAGCTCTGTCGCAATACCCGAGGCTACAATTTGCTCGGCGCTGATATGAACTCTGCCCTCTTCATGCTCGTCGTGACCGTGCTCATCACCATGCTCATCATCGTGACCACTATGTTCGTCTTGATGACCGTCATTATGGCCATGTTCCTCGCTATGCTCATCATCGTGACCAACATGTTCGTCTTGATGACCATCATTATGGCCATGTTCATCGCTATGCTCATCACCATGGCTATCATGCTCGTCTTGATGCTGATTGGTGTGCGCTGTTTGCTCTTGATGCGCAACTTCATGATTATGCTCAGGCTCATGGCTGTGTTCAGCTGAAGCGTTAACAGTGCTGCTAATCATCAATGCAACTGCAGCAACAACAGCAAGGTGAACTAAGGAGAATTTATTTAATAAACTAGGATTCATTTTGTATATCCTTTCGCTGCATCAGAAGAATTAGCTGACTTTGAGAAATCACTGAAGAAGGTATGTTGAGAAGCGGGTAACGGCTCAGCAATCAGCTGTTCAATATCGACGCCATAACGTAGCGCAGAGGCCGCAGCATCAATGAGTGCACGGCGAGAAAAGAGTAATTCTTCTCGGGCTGTTAAGTAGTCAAGATAGCTATACAAGCCTTGTTCATAGGCGGTTTGGGTATCTTCAAGCGCTAAAGTTAAGGTAGGGATAACACTTGCCTGTAGGCGGTTAACAGTCATTATCGCTTGTTTACGGCTGGCATAAGCACGATACAGTTGGCCATATAACTCTAAAAGTGCCACTTCTCTGTTGGCGAGTACTTGCTCTTTTGCGGCTTGTGCCGAAAGCACGGCACCAGTGTTACGCTCACCATTAAACAGCGGCATACTAAAACCGGCGGTCAATGCCATATCATTAGTTTGCTGAAATTGCTTTACACCAACCGACCAGCTGATATCGCTGCTAGACTGGGTTTTAGCAAAGCGTAACTCGGCCTCTTTAAGCTGTGCCTGAGTTAAAAAAGCGGTAATAGCTGGGCTATATTTCACTTTCTCAAATAAAGGCTCAAGTGCGACATCATCAGTAAAAGCGAACAAACTGCCCTGTAATGAAACAAAATTTACCCTAGACTCGCCCCACATCATGCTTAACGCTAATTTGGCGTAATCGAGTTGCTGTAGCTGAGTTTCTGCAACCAGTCTGGCATTAAATACCGCCGCTTGGGCGCGCTTTACTTCGGCCTCTGGTGTTACAGCTGCTTGAGCGCGCTTAGCTACAACCGCTTGTGTTTCTTCTGCAAGCTGTAATGAATCAACAGCAAGTTGCAGTTGCGACTGCGCCGCCAATACATCGATATAACGACGTGTCGCTTCAGCTAATAAGTTTAATGCGGTAATTTTTTGTTCGGCATCTAATACAGCGCGCTGCTCACTAACAATACCGCTGCGAGCATCTAACTTGTCACCAAGCTCAATGACAGAAGACAGAGATACGCTAAACTCGGCGCTATCAATTCCTTGGAACTCACCGCTGCCCACGAGATTGTCGGCATCAAAGCCGATTTCAAAGCCTGGAGTCAACGCTTGAGTTTGCGCTGCGCCATCAAGCGCTTGCTGCCTAAACTTAAACACTTTCAGTGATGGATGCTGTTGTTGAACCCGTTCAATCACAACCGGTAAAGAAAGCGTATTAGATTGTTCTGCATTACCGTTAGAGTCGGCTGTAGCCGCAATAACTGAGGTTGCGGATATCAGAGCAATAAGCGCCAAGGTGCAATAAAGCCCTCGCCAAACACAAAACATGCCAATTTTAGTGACAGATTTTGCGCAATAAGTATTATGAAACATCGGAGATTAAGCCTCGATTTAATACAAAAATACAGAGCTGTGAGTTAAACCTACAAGAGGCCCAACAGCTCTTTAGCAAGCTTGTAAAAGCTCGCTAAATGAATAAAGTTTTGATTAAACGATTAAGGCTTTAGGGGGGCGCAGGAAAGCGAAATAAGGGGACTCAATAGAAGTAGAGCTAAAAGCAAAAATGTGGCTATTAGGGCTTGCTGTCACTGATTTTAACGCAGTGATAGGGTGCATTAAGGTCATGCAACATGAGCAGCAGTTATTGCTACACTCAGCGCAGTCATCTTCTACATGACTTGCTGTTTCAACTTCATCACATTGTGATGTGTTATTTACAGTGCCGTTCGTATGCTCAGCCACATAGGTGACTTCACTGCCACAATCATCATGAGCAGAAGTACAATCATCAGCCATAGTTACCATGGATTGCATCGTTAAAATCACGATCAACAGCATCCGCCCCAACTTAGCTGGAGAGGTGATGAATATTGCTCGGATAAAACTCGATAAGCTCGACATTAGGCCGCAGCATTACCTTTGTTTTTAATAACGTACATAACTGACTTTATCGCACACTCGTATCACTTTGATTCAGGCTAGTTTAAATTAATCAAAATTAAAACACTATGTGTTTACAAATCTTAATCGGCTCTGTGTATAAAAAACTTCCGAAAACATCGATGAGACCACATCTATAGCAATAAACCTTGGCTTGGGACTTCTACCTAGATCGAGCTAAATTATACCTCAAAGTGTGATTACCTGAGCATTTTACTCAAGTAATAATTGAACACGCCAAAAGATGCAAATAATATGCACGTATATTTCAAACTAAACTTGCCTTGGATCTGCCAATGACTAAATCAAACACACTTCACTCGAACGCTCTTCAATCCAAAGAAAGCCTACTTGCCTCTCGTGTAGGAGAATTAGTCGCTAACGATTTTCGCACTGCCCATTTGTTTAGCCAGCATGGTATCGATTTTTGTTGTGGTGGCGGTATTTCATTAGCCCGAGCAATTACACGCTTTGATGCTGATGAAACAGCGCTTCTCGATGCATTAATGGCGTTAGACACTGAAGGCGAGAAGCAGCAAGGTCTAGAGCAATTAGCTTTACCCGATCTGCTCAATTACATTGAATCGACTCATCACACTTTTGTAAGAGAGAAAGCGCCTTTACTGGTAGAGTACAGCCAAAAAATGGTGCGTGCCCACGGTGAAAATCATGACGAGATAAAGCCTCTAGCAGGTTGGATCCGTGCATTAGTCGATGACTTAATGCCTCACCTGATGAAAGAAGAACAGATATTATTCCCTGCAATTTTAGGGCTACATAACCAAGTTGAGATGCAAAACTGCTTTGGTCATATCGGCAATCCAATTAATGCTATGCAGTATGAGCACGATGATGCACAGCAGATCTTTGAAAAGATCCGCGAGCTAACAAATAACTTTACCCCACCAGCGCACGCCTGCACCACTTGGCGCGTATGTTACGCCAGCTTGGCAGAATTCGAAGCGGACTTAAAACAGCATATTAATATTGAGAACAACGTTTTGTTCCTCAAAGCGCTTGCGCTAACCGCTTGAGTCATCGAACTGATGGTTAGCGTATAAAGGCTGACCCATAAAAATAAGAGGCTCACATCAGTGAGCCTTTTCTATTAAATAGCAGTTTGTTGCAACGGAGACCAATTTACTGAAGCTTGCTGTTGCTGAATAAGCTGCTCAATCAACTCTCGAATTTTAGGTTCAGCATCAATAAACTTATTCATATTCGCGCCACCACTGCGAGCGTCATAAATTGCTTCACCATCTAACCGACCATCATGAAACACCTTTATCTCTGCATAGACCATATATAATGCAAGATCCCAACGCCAATTAGCGGTATAAGTCGCTGTCCACTCACATTGCTGACTTGCATCTAACTGTTCAACAATGCGGTATTTAATTTGCTTCTCCGCTAGAATTTTTTCCATCTCTTGCAGAAAACCCTCTCGTACATCGGGGTTCTTCTGAATACAAACTTCAGCATTATTATTCACGTGTACCGGATCAACTCGCTGTTTGATTGAACAGGCGCTGGTTAATAGTAGAATTGACACTGCAACAAATAGTTTATTCATGATAATCCTTATCTAGTATAAAACTCTGTTTATTCTTAATTTTTTAAGAAATATGAGCATATCAAGATAAAGGAAGATAGCAAGTCGCTTGCATTAGACCTTAATAAGATCTCTCAATTGCAGCACAGACGCGATTTCAATATGTGGCAGTTGCCTGTTGGCGATCGATTTCTCTGTAACGCCGAAGCCCGGGTTAAGCCATACAGCCTGACAACCGGCTTTCCTGGCGCCATCAACATCGCTTTTAGCGCTGTCGCCCACATGCAAAATACGCGATAAAGGTAGCGCTAATTTATCCGCCGCATGGGTAAACATATCGCTCGACGGCTTTTGCTTAAAGCCATGGCCGGGGTGCAGTACAAACTCAAATACCCCATCTAAACCAACGCGCTGATGATCAACATTGCCGTTAGTTATGCCAATTAATCGGTAACGGGCTTTAAGCGCATTGAGTAACTCAACCACCTCACTTGATACCTTGAAGTGACTACGATGCATCACAAAGTGCGCGAGCCCTGCTTGAGCCCCTGCTGTTGCCGTCTTAGCATCATAACCTAGCTCTAGCAGGCCACGCTCTAACATTAGCAGTCTTGCTAGCGTAGTATCATGTCGCAGCTTAGGAGACTCCTTAAACAAGGCGAGTTTGAGCTTGTGCCAATCAGCAAGCTGCCACAGCTTCGATTTAGGCCACTGCTGATGTAAAAATGCTTGCAGCGCGGATTCGGCCTGACGAATGATTGGGCGATTATCGTAAAGCGTATCGTCTAAGTCGAAGCTAATCGCGTCAAAGGCTTGTGGGCGAATAAAGATCTTCATGATCGGTTGCCTCTTTTTTTCGCTCTTGGGTGTGCACTGTCGTACACCTTAGCTAGATGCTGAAAATCGAGACTGGTATAAACCTGAGTCGTCGACAAGTTTGCATGACCTAACAGCTCTTGCACTGCACGCAGATCGGCACTGGATTCGAGCATATGGGTAGCAAACGAGTGACGTAATTTATGCGGGTGTACCTTAATGCCTATGGCTTGCTCTTGCCCCCACTTAGCCAAACGAGCCTGAATACTACGGTGAGCTAAACGTTTGCCTTTAGCGGTAACAAACAAGGCATCGTCTTCACAAGCGATGTCACGCTTAACCGCTAACCACTGAGTAATCGCGGCTAATGCCAACTTGCCTATGGGTACTATCCGCTCTTTACTGCCCTTACCTAACACTTTGACTTGCGCCTGTGAAAATTGAATATCGGCTGCATTAAGCGCAGCGAGCTCAGCAAGACGTAAACCCGACGAGTAAAATAGCTCCATTATGGCTTTATCGCGAAAACTTAACGGATCGTTAGCGTCGATATCAAGCAGGTGCGATATCGAGTCGACATCCATATTTTTTGGCAAAGGCTTACCTTGCTTGGGTGCAGTAAGGCTTACAGCTGGGTTAACCTTTAACTGCTGTTCCCTAAGTAAAAAACCATAGAACTGTTTTAAAGAGGAGAGGGTTAACGATAAGGAACGCGGACTTAGACCCTTGCGGTGTAATTTAGCTAAAATCGCCTGTAAGGAGTCATGTTGCTGTGACAACCATGACTCCGTATCGTTAAATAGCTTCTCGACTCGCTTTAGCTCAAACAGGTAGTTACGCACTGTATAAGCCGAAACTTGACGCTCGGTGCGTAAGTAACGTTCAAACCCGCTCAACCAAGCTGAATTATCAGCCATAAAGCCTCGCTATTAGATTTTAGTCAGCTGGTGATCAAGTAACTGTTTAAGCTGAGACAGCAGAAGGTGGTCCATCTCAGGATGAAAGTGGCTAGGATCGTGGCTAGCAATCGCAAAAATAACCTGACCGCATTCTTTAGATAATCGAGACAGTGCGACCGAACCCACCTCGGTTCCAAATAGACGCTTTGACTCTTCATTAGTCAGGCGGCCAAAATAGTAACCAGAGCTGAGGCGTTTGCTCCAGATCTGCGATAGCTCGCTATCGATGTCATGCACGGTGATCAGCCTGACATGACTGAACTGAAACTGCTCTTTTAACCCATTAGACAAGACTTGCCGTAGATCGCCCATATCTTCACATTTTAGCAGTTGCATAGATAATGCACTGTTAAACATGTAGATCTGCTCATTACGTGATGCCATCGCTAGCAAAGCGGTGATCTCTTCTTCTAACTGAGCGACTCGTTGGCGTAACATCTCTTGCTTGCGCTCGACTAATGACACCGCCCCGCGCTCAACATGGGGAATTCGCATCGCTAGTAATAACTCTGGATAGCGGCTGAAAAAATCTGGGTTATCCAATAAGTATTCGCGGATGAGAATTTCATCGAAGGGAGGGGCCTTGTTCGAGTTATCTATCATTGTGCGATCTGCCCGTCATAAACATGCTCAGCAGGCCCTGTCATCCATAAAGGCTTGCCCTCGCCGTCCCAGTTAATCGTTAAACTGCCGCCAGGCAAGTCCACATGCACGTTGCGATCAAGTTTACCTTGCTCAATACCCACAACTACCGCCGCACAGGCTCCTGTTCCGCAAGCTAATGTTTCACCTGCGCCACGCTCATAAACTCTGAGCTTAATATGACCTGAGTTCACCACCTGCATAAAGCCAACATTCACACCTTTTGGAAAGCGCTCATGATTTGTCAACTCAGCGCCAATGGTATCGACATCGGCTGCGGCCACATCGTCAACTTCAATCACGCAATGGGGGTTACCCATAGACACTGCGCCACAAAGATAGGTGCCGCTCGATGCCAAAAGCAGATAGGTTTTCTCAACTTTCTTGGCGGTAAAAGGAATTTTGCTCGGCTCAAGTACGGGTATGCCCATATTAACCGTTACTTTACCGTCACGCTCAAGACGCAAAGTGATTTTACCCGAAGAGGTGCTCACGCGAATTTTGTGTTTGTGGGTCAAACCTTTATTACGCACAAAGCGTGCAAAACAACGGGCACCGTTGCCACACTGTTCAACTTCGCTGCCATCAGCATTAAAGATGCGATAATGAAAATCTAAATCGGGATCGTACGGAGGCTCAACCAGCAGTAACTGATCAAAACCAACGCCAAAATTCCGATCGGCTAAGCGCTTAATTTGATCTGGGGAGAAAAACACATTTTGTGTCACTCCATCAACGACCATAAAATCATTGCCTAACCCATGCATCTTAGTGAATTGGATCAAGGTGGACATCCTTAAAAAGTATCTGTAGCGCATGCTGTGCCATCCACTACATTAGTATTATTCTAGTTTACGGCAGGATCTGCTCACCTTGCCATAATTGAGCTAATTTTTCTCGCTCTCGAATCACATAAGCTTTGTCTGCATCCACCATCAGTTCTGCGGCACGTGGACGAGTATTGTAATTAGACGACATGGTAAAGCCGTAGGCTCCCGATGAGCGAATAGCCAAATAATCACCTGCGAGTATATTAAGCTGACGGTCTTTGCCTAAGAAGTCTCCCGTTTCACAAACCGGCCCAACAACGTCATAGCTTTGCGTCTCACCCGCACGTTCAATCACCGGGATAATCTTCTGCCATGCACTATAGAGAGACGGGCGAATAAGATCATTCATAGCGCCATCAACTAAGGCGAAACGTTTGTCACTGTTCTCTTTTAAGTAAAGCACTTGAGTAACAAAAATACCTGCGTTGGCAGCAATGGCTCGGCCAGGTTCAAAAATTAATTTAAGATCACGATCGCCTAATCGTTCTAATAAAGCAGCAGCGTACACATCTGGCTGAGGTGGCACTTCATCATCGTAGGTCACCCCCAGTCCACCGCCCACATCAAAGTGTTTAATGTCGATACCTTGCTCTGCTAAGCGATCGATTAACGCTAGCATACGATCCATCGCATCTAAAAACGGTTTAATTTCGGTTAACTGAGATCCGATATGGCAATCGACGCCCTTAACCTCTAGGCCTGGCAATTCATTGGCGCGGCTAAAGATAGCCTCAACCTCTTCCATTGCGATACCAAATTTATTCTCTTTTAGACCCGTAGAGATATAAGGGTGAGTACCCGCATCAACATCTGGATTCACTCGTAGTGAAACTGGCGCGACCTTGCCAAGGCGCAAAGCAACAAGATTAAGCTGCTCAAGTTCGGCTGCTGACTCGACATTAAAACAATAAATACCAAGATTCAGCGCCATCTCCATCTCTTCGACGGTTTTACCAACGCCGGAGAAAACCACTTTTGCAGGATCGCCACCGGCCTCGATGACGCGTAGCAGTTCACCGCCAGAGACAATATCAAAGCCACTGCCTAAACGTGCTAATACGTTAAGTACCGCAATGTTTGAGTTTGCCTTTACTGCATAGCAGATAAGGTGTGGATGATCGCTCACGGCATTGTCAAAGGCGTGCCAATGACGCTCTAAGGTTGCACGGGAATAAATATATAGTGGCGTTCCATGCTGCTTTGCGAGGTCGGCAACTTGGCATTGCTCCGCATAAAGCTCATCTGCTTGATATAAAAAATGATCCAATGTCTTTAGTCCTTTTTGCTTTGTTCGCTTTGCCCATGCTCTGCGTCAGACACCTGCTTATCAGTTGCCTGCTGATTAACGTCTTGCGGAGGCGCTCTAAATAACGCACTTTTCTGTCCACAACCTAAAAGCACTAGGCTACCAAGCCCTACTAGCAAAAACAGTCTCATTTTTTTCAACATCAGGTGACCCTTGTAGCAATAACACTACGGCTTGCTATACGGCGAAAATTGTAATCCTGATGTTTGCAGACAGCCCGCAATGCGTCAACCCTATAACGCATTTATATCAGGCCTTTCTTGCATAAATCCCTCGCTCAGTTAGCCATGTATTGACTAGGTTAATTAGGATAAATCACAACTTGACTGCACAAAGCGATGCTAATGCAAAATAATTCAACTTATCCCAAGTCTTTTATCTAGAGGGCAGCCCCACCAATAAGTTAGTAAGGAATTGAAAAGTAACGCATTAGCTGTATTAAATAATCGCTAGCATTACTTAGATAGTGATTAACCACACAATTAATGTGATTGGTAATCAGGCTATCGATTGGTAATATGTTTGTATTACCTAAATCTGAGGAATAATCAGCATGGCTATAACAGATTTCGAATTTCATCAATTGGTTGATGAAATATTTCAAACAATTGATAACGCGTTAGAAGTACTGATTGATGAGCAAGATGCGGATGTGGATGTCGATGGATCAGGTAATGTGCTGCAATTAGAATTTAATGGCACATCTAAGATTGTTATCAACAAACAAGAACCACTGCATGAAATTTGGTTGGCAACCCAGTTTGGCGGTTACCATTTCGCTTATGTTGACGGCAAATGGATGGATGAGCGTAATGGCAATGAGTTTATGCCTTTCGTGGTTGAGTCTATCTTCAAGCAAAGCGGCTTAAAGCTAGATATTTAACGCTTTAGTAGCAGAATGAGTCGTCATACTTCTCATTCTGCTATGTTTAACCGCCTAGTGCTCACTGCTAAAAATCGACTTCAGAAGACTCCAGCGTCACACCAAAAGGGACTGCAAGCAGCTCGCCTTTTACCCGATCTAATTTAAAAAACTGCGGCAGATTAAAATGCTCTTTTGCAAGTTGAGGATCTTCAAATGTGTGATAGTGACTCAACTTGTTCACTAACGCATTCACGTCTGTTCCCTCTTGTACATAGTGGTTTAGCTCGTTCATCTCATCTAAAATAAACACATCTAAACCTTCCTCTCTTTGGCGCAAGAAATACTGAATCGCACCTTTAGCCGCATAGTCTTGGATCACTGAAGGCACTTTGGCAAAAGGCTCGTCACCTAACGTTGGTCTGGGCAGCTCAAGTAATTTACGCTGAGATAGCTGTTGATAGAAAGATTTTGCATCACTTAAATTCTCGTAATGCATGCCACGATTATTGAAGAACAAACCGTAACGCAGCCGTCCGACCTGTAATGCATAACCTAAGGTCGTTGAGCTTTGCGCCTGACGGCTAAGTCGCACCGCTCTGTAAAGCAGGTTCTGCACAGTACGTTCTGTTTGCGATCGTAACTTGCTTGAACAGCTAATCACCTCCACCGAGACTGGCGCACTGGCCCGCTTCATACCCGGTGTCACGAACGACAAAGCATCTAAGATACTTTTTTCTCCCTCAAAATGATGACAATGCCATTCCCCCCAGCTGTTAAGGCTAATCACATCAATCGAGTCCACCATATTCAAATGCTGTCGACCAATCGAGAACACATTACTGTTCATATAGTCGACCATGATGTCTTGCCCTTGCCAACTCTCGGTAGGGTCACTATTGAAATTCAATAAAAACACCAGCTTGCTAAAATGCCACGGCTGGTAAAGTGCCATCTTAGACACTTTTGTCGATTGATTTACAATAAGTCCATCAAGCCGATGAGCCGCTTGAGTTAAGTAGGTCGATTTGCGCTTACTTTGCCTGACTTCATGCCACTGGGTTTTACTGTCTGCCACACCATTCAAACTAGCCCATACCAACAACTTAGCCTTACTTTTTGAATGGAATACTGCGCTATGCTCAAGGAAGTTTCTAGGATTAGGCGAACATCGGTAGAGGTAATATTGCTTATCTTGTTCACTATAGATAACAGATAAATGAGTCTCTAAAATCGAGTGACTCCACAGCGGATTAAGGCGCATGATCTGGTGAGCATCTTCACTAAAGTAGGTATGTAGCTTACGGGTTAGCAAGCCTAACTCTGAGATCCTTAAACTTTCACTTAATCTATGGATTGAAGCGAATTGCAGCAATGTTTGATAGCTACCTAGCATCAGTTCGTTAAGTTGCTCGTTAAACCATTGCAACTGACCACAGTGCCAATTCTCACAATTATCTAAGGTTTTCAGTAAGCTTTCAGACCAGTTCCAATCGGCAACTAATTTTTGCATTTTAAAGTAACGCCAATCGATCGCTTGATCATGCCGACTCAATTTAACGCCACATTTTAAGTAAAAACAACGCCGCGTGATTTCCAGTCGGCGGCCATCACCCCGTTTCTTTAGATAGCACTCTATCGATTCATATAGCAGATAATAAGCGTCATTAGCCGCCGAGAAATCCCCTTCTAATGTATGCTGCCAAATCCGCTCGCTCACTAACTGAGTATGGGGGTAATCACTGGCATACGCCTCCAGTAACAGCACTTTCAACAATGCTTTATGAGGCTTTTCAACCCCCTTGTAGAGCTGCCACAGCGAAGCCCCAAAATATTCACTCGCTGGCAGGGTATTGGCATCGCCTAATGAAAGTAATTGAGGAGACACTTTAGCATTGGGCCACCATGCAATAGGCTTACCCGCTAAACGAAATTGACTACGATAAAACTCTTCGAGTAGCAACCAATGTTGAGCACTACCACTGTGTTCATGCCCCATGCAATTGTATAAATCAGCCTGTTCGCCCTGCTCTCTAATAAATTGCTCTGGATGCACCAAATAGAAGTTCACTTCTAAATCAAATTTAGCGAACCACTGCGTCAATAATGCAGCTTTGCTAGCAAGTAACTCGCACTCATTTTTACTCAAAAGATCGCTATGTATTAGCCATACATCGATATCGCTTTGAGGGTTTTGGCCAAAGCTGGCTGTGCTGCCCATGCTGTATACGCCCTCTATTTGAGGGCGTTTACTATTATTTGTGGCAGCGATATCAAGGTTGAGAGTTTCACAGGCTTCTTCAGTGTCTGAATCGGGCTGATAGTTAGCAATACCGCGAGGGGTTAGCGGTCCGTTATAACCGGGTAATTTAGGTAGGTGACTATGGAGCAAAAAAGGGATTAAGCGAAGAAGATGGCGCTTTAAAGGCGACAATAATGCAATAGCTCTGGCATACCTGATCACATCCAATCTCTTCGCGGCATGTTCGAGTCTAACAAGCTCTTCTGGCAAATGATTAACCCTAAATCGTAGATAACTACTCACTAATGTATATGGCAATTGTACAAGCAGCAAGTAAATGCGATCAAGATCACACTTTTTACCTGTGTAGAACTGGGTAGACTTCAAAGAATCAGCAGCAGAATGTTACATCTATATGCAGGCAATGTTAGCATTGGCGCAAATAAGTTCTAAGATGGAATATCGTGCATGTCTCAAAATCTGATCCGTATCGCAACACGTAAGAGCCCTCTTGCCATGTGGCAAGCCGAATTTGTGAAAGCTGAATTGGAAAAAATCCATGAAGGTCTCACTGTTGAATTACTGCCAATGAGCACCAAAGGTGACATCATCTTAGACACACCACTTGCAAAGGTTGGTGGTAAGGGCTTATTTGTAAAAGAACTTGAAGTCGCAATGCTAGAAGGCAAAGCCGATATAGCTGTTCACTCAATGAAAGATGTGCCAGTTGAATTCCCAGAAGGTCTAGGTCTTGAAGTGATTTGTGAGCGTGAAGATCCGCGCGATGCATTCGTATCAAACACTTTTAAAACAATTGAAGATCTGCCACAAGGCGCAGTAGTGGGTACCTCTAGTCTACGTCGTCAGTGCCAAATTCGTGCTGCTCGTCCAGATCTTGTTATCAAAGATCTGCGCGGTAACGTCGGAACTCGTTTAGCAAAACTAGATGCCGGTAACTACGATGCCATTATTCTTGCTGCGGCAGGCCTTAAGCGTCTAAAGCTAGAAGAAAGAATCGCTAGTTTTATTTCTGCTGAACAATCTCTACCAGCAAACGGCCAAGGCGCTGTCGGTATTGAATGTCGTACCGACGATGCCCGTGTTAAAGCGCTACTTGCACCACTTGAGCACGCTGAAACGCGTCTGCGCGTGACTGCAGAACGTGCAATGAATACTCGTCTTGAAGGCGGTTGCCAGGTACCAATTGGTGCATACGCAGAGATCGACGGTGACACGTTAAGCCTACGTGGTTTAGTGGGTAATCCAGATGGTAGTCAAATCATCACTGCCGCGTCTTCAGGCAATAAAGCCGATGCTGAAAAGCTAGGCGTTGCATTAGCAGAAGAGCTACTCGGCAAGGGTGCTAAAACCATTCTTGATGCTGTTTACGCTAACGCGTAATCATCATAAAAATGAAAGTCTTACTGACGCGTCCTGAAGGGCGCAATCAGTTGATGGCAGAGGCGTTAACTCAGCGCAACGTCTCTTATTTCATCACGCCCCTACTGAATGTTCAGCCCACTTCTAACCTCGATGCCCAGCAAATTGATATCACGCTAAAACGAGCCGATATCATCATTTTCATCAGCACTAATGCGGTTAGCTTTGCTTCTAAAACAATCAATAATCAATGGCCTGAATCGGCCCATTACCTTGCGGTTGGGGATGCTACTCATGCAGCCCTTAAGGATATAGGAATTGATGCAGAGAAAGCCCCCGAAGACTGTCAACAGACAGAAGGCTTACTCACCCTGTCCACGCTGACTCAGGTCAGTGGTAAAAATATCCTGATTGTTAGAGGCCAAGGCGGACGCGAAGATCTCGCCAACGAACTGAGTAAACGCCAAGCCCAACTGAATTACTGGGAAGTCTATAAACGCGGTTGCCCAGCGCTAGATACAAGATCCCTTTGCCAACAATGGCAAAGCTTCGGTATAGACACTATCATCATTACCAGCGGCGAAATACTCGATAACCTCATTAAAACAGTACCAAAAGAGCTATTTGCTTGGCTGCAAACTTGTCATATTATAGTGCCAAGCTCCCGAGTATATGAAAAAGCAAAAGCGTACGGCCTAGTGCAAATTAGTAATGCCACCGCCGCAAACACCAATGCAATGTTAACTGCGTTATCTCTAAAGTAATTCGCAGTTAATGTTAAGTTCATACTCGCTATTTCTGCAGCATCATAGCTTTCAAGGACTGTTAAATGGAAACCAAGAACACTGACGCCAACGCTTCAGAGCCGACTACCGAGCCAACTGCAGCAACACAGCCAGTTATCGAGGCGCAGTCAGAACCGCAAACAAATACAGACGAAAATACTGTTAATAAGCCTTCCTCTCAAAGCAAGCCGGCGCCTTGGGGTATTATCTTTACCCTCTTTTTACTATTGCTATTAGCCTTTGCTTCTATCGCTGGCGGTTACTACCTGTATCAACAGCTTCAAGCCCAAAAAGCAGAGTCTGCAGCGTTAAACCAAAAGCTTCAATCTGCACTGACGAAACCCAATCAGCGCATAGCGTCTTTAGAGCAGCAACAAAACCAATTCAAGTCTAGTGTTGACTCAACCCTGAAAAAGACACTTGAGCAGCAAACTCAGCTTGAAGAGCGCGTATCGATTATTGCTCAGCGTAATCCAAACCATTGGCGCGCCGAAGAGGCCAAATACCTGGTTAGGCTTGCAGGGCAAAAACTGTGGCTAGAAAAAGACCCTAGTACTGCTACCAGTCTGTTAAAAGCGGCAGATGAACGTATTAAGTCAATGCGTGATCCTTCACTAATGCCGCTAAGAAAAGCATTAGCTAAAGATATTGCAGTCGTTGCAGCCATTAAGAATACCGATATATCGGGCACCGTTTTAACCATAGATAACATCATAACAGGCCTAGATAAGCTGCCTTTGAATCGCGCAGAGACCCACTTCTCTGCCGAAGAGCTCAGCGATAATAAAGTCAGTGACTCGCTAGATGATTGGCAGTCTAACTTGGCTAAATCATGGCAGGCACTCATTGATGATTTCGTGATTATTCGAAAACGCACCACAGATGCAGCGCCATTACTTGAGCCTGATCAACAGTGGTATTTAGTTGAAAATATAAAGAATAAACTGCTCCAAGCTCAACTGGCCTTGTATCGCCAAGATCAGGTCAATTACCGTAATTCAATTAAGTTAGCCAGAAAATGGGTCTATCAGTACTTTGACCTTAAAGATCAACAAACAATTGATACCTTAGCCACTTTAGATGCACTGGAGACGTTGAAGATCCAAACAACGAATATAGAGCGTTTTGAAGCATCTAACCTGCTTAATCAATTAGTCACTTATGGCAACTTGATGACAGAGGAGGCGCAGTAATGGTTCGCGCTCTCGTCTACCTTATTATTATTTTACTAGGGCTTTGTATCAGCCCTTTTCTTGTTGGCAGTAAAGGCTATCTCTATCTGGCCATTGGTGATTATCAGGTCGAAACCAGTATCGTCTTCGCCATTATTGCGCTAATTATCTTTTACAGCTTGCTACAACTCGTTGAATTTGTTGTCGTATGGCTATTAAATTTAGTATTAAATAGTCGCTACCTCCCAGAAAGATGGCGTAAAAAAGCTGCACGTAAACACACATTATTAGGTGCACTAGCATTAGCTGAAGAAGATTGGCCTGCGGCAGAGAAAGCCATGGCTAAAGGGGCTGAAAAAGGTGAAATCCCAGCTTTAAATCTATTAGCTGCAGCCCGTGCAGCACATCATCAAGATAATCACCAAGCCCGTGATGAATACTTAGCAAAGGCGCAACTCGAACCCCTCGCAGTTAAAGCCGTCAGCACCACTCGGACTCGTTACTTATTACAGCAAGGCGATTTAGTCGCAGCAAGAGAGGAGTTAGATAAACTCAATCCGACCAGCAAGAGTAAGTTACCCATTCTCAAATTGGCTATTGAGCTTTATCAAGCACAACAAGATTGGCAAGCACTAAAATTACTGCTGCCAATCGTTAGTAAAAAGCACGTATTAGAAGATGATGCTTTTAACGCTTTATCGCTTAAAACGAATACGGCTTTACTCAGCCAGGCAGCTAAAGCCAATGAGCAAGAATTAGAAAAGTGCTGGCATTGGTTAACCCGTGGCGAAAGAAAGCAAGCAGAATATATTGCGCTATACGCAATAGGTTTGAGTCGTTTTGAACGTAAAGACGAAGCCGTCAAAATGTTGCTCAAACAGGTAAAAGCATCGCCATCTGCATCAGTATTAAATGCGTTAGCACAAGTGCTCACGCCTAGCGACGTTGACGCTAAAAAGCAGTTATTGGCATTGGAGTCTAGCTATGAAAATAACGCCGATTACCAAGTCTGCTTAGCAAAGCTTTACCAGCAAAATCACGATTACCATCAAGCTAAGATCTGGTGGCAAAAAGCCTGTTACCTGCAAGATGACATCAGTAGCTTACATGCTCTAGCTGATGCACAGGAGCATTTAGGTGAACTTAACCGGGCGCTGCAAACCAGACGAAATGCAGCAAAGCTAATGTAACGCTTATACCTTTTTTAACTAAAGGCCGCATATTTTGCGGCCTTTTTTTATGTAGCAAAGCCCGCCAATTTACAAACTCGATTCTAAGCAATTGATAACAAGCCTATTCGCAGCATCATACGTAAATGTTGCTTAATCCTCCCCTTCCTCCTTGACTTCCCTAGATTTGACAACGGCTCAATGCAGTACAGAATTCATACTGTCAGTGCGCAAAAAAATGATTACTAAGTACTGATAATTCTTAATTTAACTCACGGATGAGAAGGTTAGAGTAACTTATGATGGATACATTCACTCCCAAGCAGGACGCCACGATTGTTAAGCTCTCTGGCTCTATAAGTGCAAAAAACAGCCAAGGCGAAATGGTTCCACTACGTGTCGGCGATACATTAAAACAAGATACAGCGCACAGTATATCAACAGGCACCACATTCACATTGCAATACAGTGATGGCACAACTGCGACCCAAGACGAATTAGCAGTACCCCCTTCTACTAGCAACGAGAACGTACAGGCATCTGAACCAACTGAAGCTGCGCTCGATCCTGAAATCGCAGCCTTACAAGCTAAAATCCTGAGCGGTGAAGATCCGACAGAAAACTTACCTGACACAGCGGCAGGAGAGACGGCTCAAGCTGGCAATGAAGGCGGTGGCTATATTGCCGTTGGCCGAACGGGCGATGAAACTCTGGCTAATGCCGGGCATGATACTGCGGGCTTTGCGCAAGTAGAATTAACCCAGGTAGATGAATTACCTATTTTTCTAACAGAATTCGCACGGCCTCAGCTTTCAGCTCGTGCTGTGACGCTATATGAAAGGCATCTAGAACAAGGTTCAGAGCCCCAAGCGGCTTTGCTATCTCAAGCTGAAAGTGTATCTGTTAATGTTCAAGCGGGGATCCAATCTCTCAGCATTAATGGCATAGCCGTTTTTACTGATGGGAATTTTGTCGGGCCTGTATCAATCAGCACCCAATATGGTGTGTTAACTATTAGCAACTATGACGCTGTCAATTCAGTATTAACTTACAGCTACACCTTAGCTGCCACACTCGATCACTCAGATTCAGATACCTTATCCGAACTATTCCTATTGCAGCTAACTGATAATCAGGGAGTTCAAACCACAACCTTAGTCACTGCAAATGTTGTTGATGATGCCCCAAGTGGCTTAGATGACAGTAATGAAATCAGCCAAAATAATCTTGATGGTGTCACCGGCAATGTACTGCAAAACGATACCCTCGGTGCAGATTTAGCCATTGTAACTCAAGTAACCAACAGTGAAAACTCAAGCATTAACGTTGCAGGAAATACTGTAATATCGGGAGTTTATGGTTCACTAATTATTGCGGCTGACGGTAGTTATACCTATCAATTAAATAATCAGTTATCAGAGGTTCAATCTCTTGCTCAAGGCGAGCAACTCTTCGATACATTCAATTACCAACTAACCGATAGTGATAGTGACTCCGTAGTCCAAGCACTTGTTATTACTATTACAGGTGAGAATGACGCACCTGAAATCACCTCATCCCTCGAAGATGCCCTAGGTAATGTTATTGAAGCGGGTGTCCTTATCGGTGGCAATATAGCAACTGCAGGTATCCCACAAACTAGCGGTACCCTATCAGCAGATGATGTTGATAACGGAGCCCTACTCACTTGGCAATTAAATGATGACCCTGTCACTCCCTACGGGACCTTCACACTCGATGGTTCTACTGGCGAATGGTCTTTTACCTTAGATAATGAACTTACGAATAGTTTGGCTTATGGCGATACAGAAACTGAAAGCTTTACCGTAACCGTTACCGATGAATTTGGTTTATCAGATACTCAAGTCGTCACCATCACCATTACCGGTACCAACGATATTCCAGAGTTAACAGTTGGCGTGTCTGGTAGTGTGACTGAGGATATGATTGATGTCGACCCAGATAGATTGGTGGCCACCGGCATCCTGACTGCAACCGATGTCGATAACAATGACGTACTCAGCCTCGACAGCAGTTATAACGACGATATCAATTGGCAAAATGGGGCTAATGCATCACTCTCTGCCCAACAAATCAGCGATATTATCGCCAGCTTTAGCCTGGATAACGATGATATGGGCTGGACCTACGATATCGATAA
>NZ_JBRILW010000027.1:0-59216 GCF_052977125.1 Shewanella sp. 30m-14
CGTGGCCTCAGTATCCTTCGTGGCCTCAGTATCCTTCGTGGCCTCAGTATCCTTCGTGGCCTCAGTATCCTTCGTGGTGAGCTGCATCTGTTAAAAAGCAAGTGAGTCAGCTCGATGCTATAGCAAGCAATAGAGCTCTGTTGCTGAGGTAGAGTCCGAGTTTTCTTGAGGCGACTTTAGCTATGACACGCCGAGAACTGCATGAGTAGCAGTTTAACTTCTCTTCAGTAGGTTAAAAAATCAACGAACAGGTTGGTTCATTTGTAAAACCTAAATAAGTTTGTTCGAAATCACATTTATCCCTAACTCTCTTCCCTATACTGCGCGGCCTTTACTAGGTTCTGCCAGTTTTTCATTCACTCTTTGTGGTTAAACTCCCTATCTTATGTTGCCGGTGTTGCTGAGATTGATATTTTCAGCTGCAATCTGTGATTTAGATATGAAAACAGAACCCTTAAAAGGTCATATAAGAACCGTCTAAGGAGTTGTCCATAATGGACTCTGTAATTAACAAAACTGAAAATACCTCGGCACAAGTCAAGGTTAAATCAAGCTGGAACAAGAGCGATACTCTATGGGTATTGGGGCTATATGGTACAGCTGTGGGGGCGGGCACCCTTTTCCTGCCAATTAATGCGGCCCAAGGTGGCTTGATCCCTCTCATTATCATGGCGCTACTGGCACTGCCAATGACCTTCTTCGCTCATCGCGGACTGACTCGTTTTGTGTTATCGGGTTCAAATCCAGAAGCTGGGATCACCGAGGTGGTAGAGGAGCATTTTGGAGTTGGTATGGGTAAGGTCATCACCTTACTTTATTTCTTTGCCATCTACCCGATTTTGCTCGTCTACAGTGTTGCACTTACCAATACTGTTGAAAGCTTTATGCAACATCAGCTAGGCATGACTCCGCCTAACCGCGCAACCCTGGCCTTAATCTTGATTATTGGCTTGATCGCCGTAGTTCGTTTAGGTGAACAGTTAATTATCAAGGCGATGAGTATACTGGTTTTCCCATTCGTTGCCGTGCTACTGTTGCTTTCTGTTTACCTAATCCCTTACTGGAATACGTCAATATTTAGCAATGTGATGCCTGCTGAAGGTGGGATCAGCACCATCTTAATGGCATTGTGGTTAATACTACCTGTGATGGTATTTTCATTTAACCACTCTCCGGTTATTTCCTCCTTCGCAGTCGATCGTAGAAAGTTTCACGGTGATAATGCTGAGAAACAGTGTTCACGGATCTTAGCTTTTAGCCATATTCTTATGGTTGTAACAGTGATGTTTTTCGTATTTAGTTGTGTGTTTAGCCTATCGCCTGCCAATTTAGCAGAGGCGAAAGCGCAAAATGTGTCGATATTAACTTATCTGGCAAACCATTTTGATACACCCATTATTGCCTATGTCGCACCAATTGTTGCTATCATCGCTATCACTAAGTCATTTTTTGGCCACTATATTGGGGCGAGTGAAGGCTTTAATGGTTTAATTATCAAGGCTGCACGCGGTAAGGGAAAAGAGGTCAACCCTGTTATTCTGAACCGTGTTACTGCTGGTTTTATGCTACTGACCACTTGGGCCGTCGCAACTATCAACCCCAATATTTTGGGAATGATTGAAAGTCTAGGTGGACCAATCATCGCGCTGCTGCTGTTTATCATGCCGATGTACGCCATCATGAAAGTACCAGCGATGAAGCAATACTCAGGTACCATCAGTAATGTTTTTGTAGTGATTATAGGACTAGTTTCAATCTCGGCAATCTTCTATTCATTGGTACAGTAAAATAAAAAGAGGACAGGAGCCATGGGCTTTTGTTCTCTTTAGCCTCTGAGATGGACCTTCCTTACAGATTGCAAGATCAGCATTGATCTTTAAACTATTAATCGTCGCCATCCTGTTTGGCTATGCTTTGATTAACGGTAGTTTGTTGTGATTTTTTACTCGGCGATGAAACTAAAGCACTGGCTATCTGCCAGTGTTTTTCTATGTCGACACTCATGTCTTTGTCTCTGTGATTAATGAGTCAAACGCTGCTATAACAGCCAATCAAATAGAACCCTTGTCGTTGTCGTATTGTCTAACCTGTAGTCTGCGTTCAGCTTGCGTTCATTTCCACACAGGCCTACTAACGCCATCAGCGAAGAATCACTGAAACTTACTCACTTGTTGTGAAGTGCTAAACTTCAAAAAGTATAATTAGGCAAAGGTTGGGGAACTGGAGAAATTTATGCATCGCACCTCAAATATATTATTACTCGTAGCAATAACGGTATTAACAACACCAGTCTTGGCTGACGCATCTCAGCCGGACGTTCTATTACAACAGGACGTTCTATTAAAAGAACAGCAAATTGATACAGGGCTGAAAAATTTTGGCTATCAGACTGGTTTAGCCCTTGGCTGTGTGACAGAAGAGCAACGTGCGCAGTTAGAAACCGAGGCCATGAATATCAATAGTGAAATCAGTCGCACCTTGGGGGGGGACAGAGCGTTTCTCTATGCTGCTAGCTTTGGATACGGTAGCAATATTGAACTCAATGTGCAGGAGTGCAAAGAAGCGTTGGCAAACTTTGAAAAACGTGCTGGCGTATTTTACCAAGACACGAGAGGCGAGAAATGAAACAAGGCCTAACACTTGCCATGATGGTATCGACGGTATTGATGATGTCCAGTCTTGTAAGCTTTGATGCCAATGCTGGTCGGTATGAAGTTCGTAAAGAGATCCGTGAGGGGAGCCGCGAAGTTAACCGCGAAAAACGCGAAGCTGCCCGTGAAGTGTTACGTTGCAAGACTCGAAAATGCGCCAAACGTGAAATTCGTGAGGGTTACCGTGAGGTCGCTAGAGAAAAACGCGAAGCACGCCGTGAAATTCGTCATGCATTGAGTGATAACCGCCATGACAGATGGAAACATAAAAATGATAATTTTCTGACGGGAGTATTGGTTGGTGGAGCCATTATTGGTGCAGCAACCGCTATTGCTAACGATAACGATAACGACTAAGCCTGTGTCGTAGTCTCACTAGCTTGAAGATCCATAGCTTTTTCGGTGGGTCTGTTTACCTTATGAAAAAAGAGCTTATTCGCCCACACTCCTTTTCACAGTTAGAGTGAGGTTAATGACTCCCTTTTTTGTCAAAGGCATATTTAGACCTCTTACTAAGCTTATAGTATTACTGAAGTAAGAGGTTATTATGCAGCGCTTTTATATGCAGCGAGTATATAAGCACCGCATATAAAAGCGCTGACAGCAGTTTAAACAATACTGTCAGTGGTTGCTGGCAGACTAAAGCAATTAAAGCTAAAGCATTCCAACTAAAGCATTCAAACTAAAGCATTCAAACTAAAGCATTCAAACAACCATCTTTATTAATACATCAGCTTTTTATATAGGTGATCCGTGGTATTCGCCCCTGGTTATTGATAGCACCGAGAAGGGACTGCGGCATTAAAAAGCGTTTCATCTTTTTGTTCCAGACGAGTATCAGTACACTTTCTTTCATACGCTGTCATTGATGAAGCCATTTTAGTGCATAACAAAGGTGTCGAGCCCATCGCTGCATAAGCGTACTCAGATATTGATGGTTAAGAGATGGCAACTGCTGCTAATGAACTTGGCTAAGCTTCTTTAGAAAATTGAAAGTTTAAGCCAGAACATAAACCGTCATGATGTCGAAAAGTCACCATAAGCAACTACACTAGTTAACTTAACTGTCCAATATATTGCGCTTTACTCGTTTGGATAGGGTTAATTAAACGATGGAGAATAATTATGGCTGACAACAAATGCCCTGTAATGCATGGCGGCGCCACTGAAATGAGTATGTCGAATATGGAGTGGTGGCCTAAGGCGCTAAACCTCGATATTTTGCATCAACACGATAGGAAAACTAACCCGATGGGAGAAGGGTTTAACTACCGTGAACAGGTGAAACAATTAGATGTTGCTGCACTTAAGAAAGATCTGCATGCGTTAATGACAGATAGCCAAGATTGGTGGCCTGCAGACTGGGGGCACTATGGTGGCCTTATGATCCGTTTGTCTTGGCATGCCGCAGGGACTTACCGTACGGCAGATGGCCGAGGCGGTGCGGGTAGGGGAAATCAACGTTTTGCGCCACTTAATTCCTGGCCAGATAATGTCAATTTAGATAAGGCTCGCCGTCTACTTTGGCCAATTAAAAAGAAATATGGCAACAAGCTGAGCTGGGCTGATTTGATTGCTTATGCGGGCACCATAGCTTATGAATCAATGGGCCTTAAAACCTTTGGTTTTGCTTTTGGTCGTGAGGATATCTGGCATCCTGAAAAGGATATTTACTGGGGGGCAGAAAAAGAATGGTTAGCCCCCAGCGGCAGCGAAGGCAGTCGATACTCTGGCGAGCGCGATCTGGAAA
The DNA here is from genome assembly GCF_052977125.1 of Shewanella sp. 30m-14. Lineage (NCBI taxonomy): Bacteria > Pseudomonadati > Pseudomonadota > Gammaproteobacteria > Alteromonadales > Shewanellaceae > Shewanella > Shewanella sp. 30m-14. The sequence goes on from NZ_JBRILW010000027.1 coordinate 4,402, forward strand.
ACCCACTAGCTTCAGTGATGATGGGACTTATTTACGTTAATCCTGAAGGGGTTGATGGAAATCCTGACCCACTAAAAACAGCCAAAGATGTGCGCGTCACCTTTGAGAGAATGGCGATGAATGATGAAGAAACCGTTGCACTAACCGCTGGCGGACATACCGTAGGTAAATGTCACGGTAATGGTGATGCAGAGTTATTAGGCCCTGTCCCAGAAGGTGCTGATGTAGAAGATCAGGGCTTGGGTTGGATAAATAAAACCGAACGGGGCATTGGCCGTGATACGGTATCAAGTGGCCTTGAAGGTGCATGGACAACGCATCCAACTCAGTGGGACAACGGTTATTTTACGTTACTACTCAACCATGAGTGGCAGCTAAATAAAAGCCCCGCAGGTGCTTGGCAGTGGGAACCTATTAATATAAAAGAAGAGGATAAGCCTGTCGATGTTGAAGATCTGACCAGGCGCTACAATCCTATTATGACCGATGCCGATATGGCGATGAAGTTAGATCCCGATTACCAGAAGATTTCAGCACGTTTTTACAAGGATCCTGAACACTTTTCTGCAGTATTTGCTAGGGCATGGTTCAAGCTGACTCACCGTGATATGGGGCCGAAAACAAGGTATATAGGCCCTGATGTACCAGATGCTGAACTGCTTTGGCAAGATCCTGTGCCTAGTGGACGCAGTGATTACGATGTCGCGTCGATTAAGGCGCAAATAATGGCGTGTGGTCTAAGTATTAGCGAGATGGTCACAACTGCATGGGACAGTGCAAGAACCTTCCGTGGCTCTGATCTTCGCGGCGGTGCTAATGGGGCACGGATCCGTTTGGCACCACAAAGAGACTGGCAAGGCAACGAGCCTGAAAAGCTTAACCGGGTGTTAGCCGTGCTCGAACCCATTGCTGTAAAAAATGGCGTGAGTGTGGCAGATGTCATTGTGCTTGCTGGTAACCTTGGTGTCGAGCAGGCCGCTAAGGCAGCAGGGTTTGCTACAACGGTTCTATTTTCGCCAGGCCGTGGAGATGCTGTGGCGGAAATGACCGATATTGAATCTTTTCATGTTTTAGAACCTCTCCATGATGGTTATCGTAATTGGTTAAAGAGCGATTATGTTGTCAGCGCTGAAGAGTTGATGCTTGATCAAACGCAGTTGCTTGGACTCTCAGCACTAGAGATGACGGTACTCGTCGGTGGTATGCGCGTATTAGGTACAAACTATGCCGGCATGAGCCATGGAGTATTAACCGAACATCCGGGAGTTCTGACAAACGACTTTTTTGTTAACCTGACCGACATGAATAACACGTGGAAACCCGCAGGTAATAATTTGTATGAAATCAGTGATCGCAAAACGGGGAAGGTTAAGTGGACCGCAACACGAGTTGATCTTGTGTTTGGCTCCAACGCCATTCTTCGCGCCTATGCAGAAGTTTACGCTCAGGATGATAATAAACAAAAGTTCGTGCAGGACTTTGTTGCAGTGTGGGCTAAAGTCATGAACTCAGACCGTTTCGATTTAAGCTAATTGGGTTATTTGATACTGTATTGATTGTCTTTTATGAGGGCGATTTATCAATAATTAGCCAATAAAAAGAGGCCTAAGTTATTAGCTTAGGCCTCTTTTTCGTAGTGCTTATTACTAAAGTTTATCAGTCAAACCTACATGAGAAGCTTACAAGAAAAGCTTACGCAGCTTGTACCTGTTTAGTGTACTCAAGTGTGCGCGCTTTTAACTCTTCTGGGTCAAAATCGTCGACATTGATTGACTTCATACGGCCGATTTCAGCTCGCTCAAGCAAGGCAATCTCATCTTCACTTAGTACCCCAAGCGCCTTACCTTCAGCTGCGATTTTATCAAGCCACATGAAGGGCAGGCGCTTACCTGCCGCTTTACAGACTTTGTCGTAGATAGGCTCAGATGCCAAGATATCTTTAAAGGTTTGTTCTTGAATACCCACAGCGTTATGTTCGCTAGGCGTCCAGAACTGGCCTTTGCCTAAACGGTCACGACTTGCACAAGGTGTTTGCATGATTTTTGCTACCTTATGGTCAAGTATGTCACTTGGGCGCTTAAGTGGACGACCAAATGGGAAGATCACAGCTCGCAGCGCAACACCTAGACCCATAGGGAAGTTATCTAATAGGTCATCAAGCGATGATTGTAACTTGTATAGTGAATCTTCTACAGCCCATTGCACGAGTGGCAGATCTTCAGTCAAACGACCTTCATCTTCATAGCGCTTAAGGGTTGCTGAAGCAAGATACAGCTGGCTAAGTAGGTCGCCAAGACGGGCAGAGATCCGCTCTTTACGCTTAAGGTTACCGCCAAGAGTGGCCATTGCAAGGTCCGATAGTAGTGCTAAGTTAGCGCTAAAGCGGTTCATCTGCTGATAGTAACGTTTAGTCTTATCTGAATATGGCGCGTTAGAGAAGCGGCTCGACGTTAGACCCATCCAGAAACTACGGACTAGGTTGCTGGTGGTAAATCCAATGTGACCAAATATAGCCGTGTCAAAATCGCGTAGGCCCCTGCTTGCGTCGGTATCAAATGCTGATTCCATCTCAGCTAATACATACGGATGACAACGAATAGCCCCTTGGCCATAGATAATCATCGAACGGGTAAGAATGTTGGCACCTTCTACGGTAATCGCAATGGGTGCAGCCTGATATCCGCGGCCTAAGTAGTTATTTGGGCCTAAGCACACACCTTTACCACCGTGAATGTCCATCGCGTCAATAACGCATCGCTGCATTCTGTCTGTTAGGTGATATTTTACAATGGCTGAGATAACTGACGGCTTTTCGCCTAGATCAATACCCGTCGTTGTCAGTGAGGTCACTGCATCCATTAGATAAGCATTGCCGCCAATGCGCGCCATTGGCTCTTCGATCCCTTCAAGCTTACCGATAGGTAACTTAAACTGACGACGAATACGGGCGTAAGCGCCTGTTGCGAGTGCTGCGGTTTTAATGCCTCCGGCAGAGTTAGACGGCAAGGTAATACCACGGCCAACCGATAGACACTCAACTAACATTCTCCAGCCTTGGCCAGCCATTTCAACGCCGCCAATGATAAAGCTGAGCGGTACAAACACTTCATTGCCACGAGTAGGACCATTTTGGAACATACAGTTTAGTGGGAAGTGACGACGTCCAGTTTCAACACCTTCAATATCGGTAGGGATTAGAGCACAGGTGATGCCGAGTTCTTCTTGAGTACCAAGCAGTTGGTCAGGGTCGCGCAGTTTAAATGCAAGCCCCAGTACGGTTGCAACAGGAGCAAGGGTAATATAGCGTTTGTTCCAGGTTAGCTTCATACCTAATATTTCTTCGCCTTCCCATTCACCTTTACAGACAATACCGTAATCAGGAATTGCGCCAGCATCACTACCTGCTTCTGGGCTTGTTAGTGCAAAACAAGGTACTTCTAAGCCTTTAGCAAGGCGAGGTAAGTAATGGTCTTGCTGAGCGGTAGTACCATAATGCTGTAGTAATTCACCAGGACCGAGTGAGTTAGGTACACCAACGGTTGAAGCCAGCTCACTGCTTAGACCTGCAAGTTTTTGCAGAACACGTGATTGAGCGTAAGCCGAATACTCTAAACCGCCGTACTTCTTTTTGATAATCATGGCAAAGAAACCATGATCTTTAAGGTATTGCCAGATCTCTTCAGGAAGATCACCAAGTTCATGAGACACTTGATGCTGGTTTAGCATGCGACATACTTCTTCAACTGGACCATCTAAGAAAGCTTGCTCTTCTGCGCTTAAGCTCGCTTTTGGGTAATTGTGTAGCTTGCGCCAGTCAGGCTTGCCAGCGAATAGGTCGGCTTCCCACCAGGTGGTTCCCGCTTCGATGGCTTCTTTTTCTGTGGAAGACATCTCCGGCATGATGCCGCGGTACATTTTTAGAAGTGGGCGAGTAATAACGTTTTGTCTAAATGAGCTGATATTAAGAGGTAGAGCAATGACAAGAAATACTACCCACAGTAATGGGCTTACACTTGCGGCTCCGGTACCAATTGCTAATACAATCGCGGTGCCTAAGGTGGCAGTTAGTAAAGAGACTCTGAGATAAGCAAATGCGCCTATCGTCACAATCATCGCCAAGATCCAAAGTAGGGTCGTCACTGTAATTCTCCTTTTATGTGTGACCTATAGTGGTGCTAAAGGCACTTATTTTAGGTTCTTCCTCACAATTATAGTGCGTGGTCAGACCTGTGTCTCACAAAATCTAAACCTTAGTTAATTTTAATACAAGATTTTTTTAAACAAATGTTTAAATTTTTGTATCGGGATAAACATTTCACAATGGCTATCAAGTGAGTAAAATGGTGTAATTAGAGAAGATAGTAATAGATAAACGGGATAGAGATTAATGTGCGAGTTACTGGCCATGAGTGCCAATGTTCCGACCGATATTGTATTTAGTTTTACAGGGCTTGCCCAACGAGGGGGTGTAACTGGACCACATGTCGATGGTTGGGGGATCACGTTTTACGAAGGTAAAGGTAACCGCACCTTTAAAGATGCGCGCCCGAGTAGCGAGTCTCATGTTGCACAGCTTATAAAATCGTACCCGATAAAAAGCGAAGTGGTTGTAAGTCATATCCGTCAAGCTAATCGAGGCTGTGTTTCACTTGAAAATACCCACCCGTTTACGCGTGAGCTTTGGGGCCAGTATTGGACATACGCCCATAATGGTCAGCTAAGTGGTTATGAGCAAAAATTTGTCTCAAAGCGTTTTACCGCGGTAGGGGATACCGATAGTGAAATGGCTTTTTGTTGGATCATGGACAAAGTGGTTGAGGCATTTGGTGATACAGCTCCTGCTGATAGGCTAGCGGTTTATGATTATATTTCGACACTCGCCGATGAAATTCGCACATTAGGTGTGTTCAATATGATCTTAAGTGACGGTGAACACCTTATGAGTTATTGCAGCAATAACCTTTGCTATATCACTCGACGCGCGCCTTTTGGCAAAGCTAAGTTGATTGATACCGATGTGGTGATTGACTTTGATAAAGAGACCACACCTAACGATGTTGTCACGGTGATAGCCACAAGGCCTTTAACTAATAACGAACAGTGGAACGTATTAACTCCCGGTGAATGGAAGTTATTTAAAAAAGGTGAGTTAGTCAGCTCGTCCAGTTAATAACGGCTTACTGAAATAAAAAAGCTCGCTACGTTTGGTGTGGCGAGCTTTTAGAACTTGATACGCTGTAGCTGCGAAATTAGCCTTTTTCATTGCTAGGAACATCATGTAATTGAGCCTGTTCTGATGTTGATTCATCAATTGGCTTTACGGGGGCAAAATGATAATTAAGCAGTTTGATGTCGAGTTGTTTACTGCCTTTCTCAAAATGGGTTAAGCGGATAGGAAGGTAGCTAAGTTCTGGCGCCATCCAAAAGAAAGTCTGGCGTTTTTTGCTCTTGCGTACCACTTCAAACTTAATGGTTTGGTAGCTGCCACTGTCGATATTTACCCGTTCTTTGCCTACAATTTTAAAAGCGTAATCATCGACCTCGCCCTCTTTTACCATGGTGTAATGCAGTTCATCTTTATGGGCTTCCATGTCGAGTCTAAACTGTAACTGAACCATCAGCGGATCAAATAACTGGCTGTCATAAGGAAATTGGGTTCGCTCATCTTTGTATCGGCTATGGATAACATTTTGGCCTTTTGCAAAAGCGGCTTGCTCTCTAAAACTTGGTCCGGTGCCGGTGCGCTCAACTGAATAACGCATAGGCATCAGCTGATTATTACCCTCTAAAGTAAATTCACTGCGTATATGACGTTGGTCAGATAGCATGAGCAAGCCCACATCACTATCAAAACGGTATTGAAATAGGTTGCCGTCGGGCGCATCGAGGATATAGCGGGCGCGGCCTAGTTCAATACTGCCGTAATTGACTTGATACTCTGCAGTATGTGGTGTTAATGCTGTTGTATTGGCAAGACAAATATGACTGACAAACAGCAAGCTAGTAGCGAATAGAGCTGGTAACGTTTTTAACAAAGACAACTCCTTACAATCGAGGATGATTTGGCACTGGCCTAATTTTAATACAATATATTAATGACACTAGCATCTAAAATGGTAATGAAAGCACTAATGTTGCGATATCAGGTTGCCACTCATATTCAGACAACTTAACTTTGCCACGGTTCACTATAATGTCTTCGCTGCGCAGTCGCTGCATCTGTTCAATGAATGGCGAGCTATGTTCAGCAAATGATATTTTTCCTTGGCTATTAATCACTCTGTGCCATGGCAGGTTTAATTCATCGGGTGCTAACTTAAGCGCTTTTGAAACGTAACGAGCTCGCCCTGGTAAGCCTGCTAAGTCGGCGACTTTTCCGTAAGAACAGACTTTCCCTTCAGGGATCATAGACACAATATGCCAAATTTGCGTCATTGCTGAAGGCTTACTGCTTTTTTGAATCAAATCGAGTTCCTTTTATTACCGTAAGATTTAACCTTGAGAAGGTCAATAATCTTGCTCTATATGGCTCATATTTACGCTTATTAGTGTTACCAATGTTAATGGTTTGGTGGTGCTATAGTCCAGGGTTAATGGGTTGTAATATAAAGTAAAAGCTCTTGCCGATACTTGGCGCTAAAGTAATAATAGCGCTTTTTTGACGGTAGATATAATGTCAGTAAAGAGGTTAAGTCATTTTCTGGGGGCTTTGTTATTACTCTCAGTTGCATCAGTCCCAGTTTTCGCAGGCGATTTTAGACATATTGCAGATCCATTAAATTTGAATGATTCGCTCTATGTTGGTTTTGATGGCGATGTGTTTAAGCTTGGTGGTAGCTTTGCAACAAGCCACCAAAAGTTTTCAGCCAATACCAATATTGGCGGCGATAAATGGCACTTAGGTTACCTTTACTCTACGCAGCAGGTAAATTTTAGAGCCTCTGTTGTTCATGGTAAAACTGATACACCCCAAGGTAAAGCCAGCCATTATCAGTACCAAATGGGACTTATGACCGAGCATCAGGGCTGGTTTTCAACCCAGGTATTTACAGAATTGGCGGTGAATCATTTAGCCGTTAAGTCATATAAAGACAGCACTGCTGCCAATGCCAATATGACTGTGTTAAAGGCGATGACTGAACATTGGTATAGTGAGTTTTACCTGCAGGGTAATGCCGGTGTTGACGGCGTTGAGCGCTATGAGGCGAGAAGTTGGCTAGCACTTGGTTATCAGATTAACCCACAATGGTCTTGGCTTGTGCGTTATCAGTATGATTGGGAAAAGCTTGATCGCTTTGAAAGCGAAGACACTCAGTGGGTGTTTGCGGTGCGCTCTCAATTTTAAATAGTGCGGTTGGTACGCTATGAGTTTTAACGTAGCATTAAGAAGCCCATGTTGATCTGATTAGACCGACATGGGCTTTTGGTTTTAAGCGCCGTTGAATAAGATTTATTGCTGGTTAACGCCTATTGAAAATTTGAGTTATCAATAGGCTTATCCTTGGGTATATTCGCAATAAGTGACAACCACTTACTTAAGGGTTAATGATTTAAGTCGCTTGAGCTACTGGCACTGCAGTATCATCTGCAGCTTCTGGTGTGGTACCAAACTTATGGAACAGTACTAAACCAAGTGCCGTTACCAAACCAAGTGCCCCTATGATGTACCACATCAGACCTGGGCGACCAGCGCCTTTGGCAACTTCTGAGTATAGGTAGCCAGATAGCGGGCCCGCCAGTAAGAATCCAATCGCTGAAGAGACAAAGTAGTAACCCATAAACATGGCTTTTTTGTCATTTGGCGCAAAGCTTGCCACATACTCTTGGCTTTTCGGTGATGCAACCATTTCGCCAATTGAGAATACCAAGATAGAGGTCAGCACCATTGCCCCGCCCATGATTGCGCCATGCGCCAGTCCGCCAATGGCAGTGCCTAAGGCGAGAATAATCGTGCCACCAACCAAAACGGGTAATGCTTGGAAACGTTCTACGAAACGACTGATCATCAACTGCATTATTACAATCGACAAAAAGTTAAGTCCAATAAGGTACTCAGGGTTAACTTGGCGATATTCACTTGCCCATGTTTGAGCATATTGCGCCGCAAGCGCAGGGTTTTGTGATATAGCATTTACCGCTTGGCTTATCTCAGGTGTTGGCACCATGACTTTTGTATGAACAAGTTCAAAGTAAGCTTGCTTAACGTTAACTGTCCCTGCAGCCACCTCATGGCTTAAGCGGGTTAATTCCGATTGCAGTAAACTCGTATCAACAGGGGCGAAAAACTGTAATAAGTCAGGGTAACCTGCGAGCATCATCACTAAATCAGATGTATCGACAAAGTCTCGAATGTAGATAGGTAAGGTAATAAATATCTGCTGATAGACCATCCACATACCGGATAGGATGAGTAGATAGATCACAAAGGGTTTGTTACCTAGACTGATTTTCTGCGCGTACCACGGAGCTTTGGGTTTTGTTGATGCTAGCTTGTCCCAGATGATATGGCCAGTGAACCAGGCTGCATAAATGATTAGGGTTGTCTCCCCCGTGATCCACTTGGCGCCATAGGACATTAAGATGATTAACGTACCAAAGAATAAAATGGCAAAGCGGGCGTTGCCAAGAACTTCTTGGATGTCTTGGAATACGGCTTTAAGAGGTTTACCTTTCTGCTGGCTTTGATCCGTAGGTTCTTTATAGAAAAAGAAAGCTGGAATAAAGTTAATTGCAATCCAAAATGATGACATGATAAACACCCAATCCCAGCTAATCGCTCTAACATAGCCGGCAATGAAGGGACCTAAGAACCCACCGATATTGACCATCATGTAGAAGATCCCGAAGCCTAATCCCCTGTTTGTATCATCTGTTGTTCGGGCTACGGTGCCAGTGACCACAGGTTTAAAGCAGGCAGCTCCTACTGCGACCCCCATAAAGGCCACAAAGAATCCCATAAAGGTATCAACTTGGCCAAGTAGGTAGTAGCTGGGGCACATGATAGCGTAAGCCACTAAGAACATTTTCCGATAACCATATCGGTCGGCAAGTGCTCCAGTTAGTACAGGGAATAAATAAAGGAAAAACGGGATCATACCTTGTAATAAGCCACGTTCTTGATCTGAAAATCCTAAGCCACCCTGATTTTGCGGTGAGGTCATATAAAGGGAAGATAGGGCGAAAAAGCCATACCAAGCAAGGCGTTCAAAGATCTCCATCGTATTGGCAACGAAGAATGTAGGGGGCAGTGCAGTGCGTCCTGCTTGTGTCATATTATTTTCCGTATATTTTATACATTTTGTTTTATGCTATCACATGTTGCGTAAATGTGGAGCTAATTGTTTAAATTAGCGGCTGGTGTATGTAGTGATTTGGGAGGCAATAGAGAAGATATACTGAAAGGGCTATTGAACTTAAATAGACTTAAATCGCCGCGGTAGTTGCCTTTGCGATTGTTTCGGTCATAATAGCGCGAATTTTTTTAGTTAACATTAGTGTGATAATGATATGGCTGTGCTAGACATTTTAACGATCCCCGATGAACGCCTTAAGCGTAAGGCGGTACCTGTAACAGATATTGAGTCTGTACAAGGTTTTATTGATGATCTTATTGAGACTATGTACGACACCGATGACGGTATCGGCCTAGCTGCAACTCAGGTTGGTAGTTTGCATGCTATTTTGGTTATCGACTTATCTGAAGAACGCGATCAGCCAGTAGTATTGATTAACCCAGAGATTATTGAATCGCGTGGTTCGTATCAAGGCGAAGAAGGTTGTTTATCTATCCCGGGTTATCGCGCTAAAGTCAATCGCCATGAAGGGGTTAAAGTAAGCGCATTAGATCGTCACGGTAAAACGTTTGAAATTGATACCGATGAATTTTTAGCAATCGTGTTGCAGCATGAAATGGATCACCTAAATGGTGTGGTATTTACCGATCATCTTTCTATGCTAAAACAGCAGATAGCCTTAAAGAAAGTTAAAAAATACAAATAGATGAGCAGTGTATTGCTAAGTTGCATGCAGGCTTAGATAAAACACTGTAGTACAATGAAGCGCACCTCTGTAAGGTGCGCTTTTTTATGAGTTTTTCTACACCTTTAGCTGTTTCGGTATATACTCGCATCTTGTTACATTAAGAGTCAGACCATTGCACGTCATATTACTAACCCATGAGCGAGAAGCAATCCGTCCAACGAATACGGGCAATATTGCACTGCAACAGTTCCCTGAATATTGTCAGCGGATCATGTGGTCACGGGTAACGCCATCACAGTTTTTATTAGATAAGTTAACTGAATCGACAACGGCGCTGTTATTCCCTGAGGTGGACTCAGCCGCTCTGTCTCAAGATGAAGGCTCGGTAAACACAGCTGTTGAAAGCAGTGCTTCTCAATGCCGAGCATCTCGAAACACAGATAAAGTACTAAAGTGGCCAGAAACAGTAGTGATTTTAGATGCGACTTGGCAAGAAGCCCGTAAAATGCTGCGCCAAAGCCCTTATCTAAAAACAGCTAACACTTTCTCTTTAAGCGATACGCCAGACTCACAGTTTAATCTCAGGCGCAATCAGGTTGAGGGAGGTTTGTGCACACTCGAATGTATTATTGAGCTATTTAAACAAGCCGAAATGACTGATGAGGCTCAGTTGTTAACCGAAAGGTTTATCGATTTTTGCCAGTTATCAGTAGATGATTAACTCATAAAAAAAGGCGCTATAAGCGCCTTTGTTGTATCGAGTGAAGTAAAGCTTAAAGTTATCGATATTAGCGAGTTAAATCACGGTTAAGTAAATACATAAGAAGTGAGATACCGCGCCACCTAAAACAAACAAGTGCCAAATAGCATGATTGAAGGGGATGCGTTTAGCGACGTAGAAAATGACACCTAAGCTATAAAAGAGCCCACCGCTTATCAATAAATTGAAACCTAAATCTGACATGTTGGCGATTAGCTCTTGCATCACCGTCACACATAGCCAACCCATCACTAAATACAAGACTAAGCTAAACACTTTAAAGCGGCCAATAAATAGGGTTTTAAACAAAATACCGCCAATGGCAAGTGACCAAATGGCAATTAATACCCAATTGGCGTCGCTGCTCGCCAGCGTAATCAATATCAGCGGCGTATAGGTTCCGGCAATTAACAGATAGATGGCGCAGTGATCGGCAATTTTTAACTTATGTTTTACTAGAGGCGAAGTTGCATAGTGGTAAAGGGTTGAACAAAGAAACAGTAAAATAATACTACAGCAGTATACGACCACGCCGGTTAACTGAATAAAACTGAGGTGATCATAGCCTTTAAGCAGACATAAAATCAGCCCCACGATCCCTGCAAGTACGCCAATACCATGACTGAGGCTATTGGCTAGCTCTTCATTAGCACAATAATTAGCAGAGGTTATTTGTTTACTTGTTGGCTTATTCGTTGGCTTAGAACCTTGATTATCTGGAGCTGTCGCATGTTCTACTGGCATTATATAAATGACTTCTGGATTACCATAATTGTGGTCAGTGTAACATTTTAGATTGTAAAAGCTACAGTTTAAGCGAACACGTGTACGCTTAAATTGGCAGTTCTTAAACTGACAACTCTGGACTGACACTCTTGAAATCAGTATCTCTTGGATGCTCCTGTGTTTAGTGTGCGATATTCAATGGGCTCCTCAGCCTAGCATAAATAACTAATGTGAACTTATTTAAGCTGAGATTGTTCTAAGCTGTTATCACTATAGGAAGAGTGTCTAATTAAGCACAAGAGCCAGGAAGAGCCAATTGAGAGCGACGCAGAAGTGGGAGGCCAAACGCGAGCAAATCGTTAACGCAGAAAAAAGTAAGCAACAGCAACGCCAAGTTCGATTCAACGGCTTGCTCATTATCTCCAGTGTCATACTATTACACCTTGTGGCTATCGTTGCGATAAACCAATTATGGACAGGCACAGCACTGGTAACTAAAAATGTGTCCGGCGCTAAAATTCAATCATACCTGTATCAAGTTCCTCAAAACGTCACTGAGCCAAAAGTCACAGATCAAAAAGTTATTGAGCAAGTAATAAAAACGGATATTGAGCTTGAAGTGAAAAGTGAAGTCACAGTAAAACCTGTCGTAAATCCAGAGATTGTTGCTGCTACTTCGCAAGAGAAAGAACTACAAGAGAAAGTGTGGCAAGAGCGTGAAACTAACAACGGGTCAATTAAGGTCAGTAAAACAAAGGACGCTATAACGAAAGGTACTATAACAAAGCAGGCTATGACAAAGGGCACTATAACAAAGCTGACAATAAAAAAGGCGAGTAACACAAAGGGCACGATAGCTCGCAGTGAGAATAGTCAGTATGAAAAGTTAAACTTAATTCCTACTCAAAATGCGAATTCAAGTTCAGGTCAAAATAGTAGTCAAAATTTAGCATCAAGCTCAAGCCTGTTTACGCAGTCTTACTTGGGCAAGCAACGAGCCAGCAAACTCGATGAACTCATTATAGACAAGGCTGATCAATATACTAAAAAGCGTTCCTTGAGTGAGATGGATGGCGACATGCAAGAGTTAGTTTTCCCTCAAGTTGATGAGTACAGCAAGGTGCTCACAACCAACCATAGATTAGATCCGAATCGCATCGTCAGGCAAGGTGATACGTGCTATCGCATTGTCCAAGTGCCAACGCAAATTAACCCCTTTGCAGAAAACCTGGGTTACCCATTTAATTGTGGTGGAGACAAGATAAAAAAAGCGATCAATGATGCGATTTCCGCACGACTAGATAAGCGAATGATAAGTAAAAAGGGATAAGTTTTAGTTGATAAAAATTCATCTATTTTAACGGAACCACCCATTTTACAAGTTAAAACTCATATATAACAGTTGGTTATGGTTCTAATTTTTTGCTTGTTTATTGTGGTCTAATATCTACTTAAGCACTTGTATGTCACAAGTCGATAGGACTATACTGCCAGTTCATCTTGTCGGAGTGCCATATGGCTGAGACCGTTAATTCGGGATCCGTTGAACCTGATCAGGCTAGAACCTGCGAAGGAAACAAGCGAAATCATTGCAAAAATGTCTGTTTAAGACATGCTTAAGCAATGTTTCGAAGGTTACGTGTAGCTGGCGTTTATTGCCTTACTATCCGTTCAACTTTTCACATTCTCATTTCTCCTGACAAGCAACTTCATTTCTTTTTATAAAGTGAGTTTGCTAATGTCAAAACGCCGCGAAACCCGAGCTCAAGCTCAACAGTTTATTGATAACTTAAAGCCGCTACAGCACCCAAATTCTGAAAAAATTTACCTACAAGGTAGTCGAACAGATCTAAAAGTGGGTATGCGCCAAATACACCAAGCTGATACCCTAATTAGCGGCTCTGAAGCCAATCCTATATTTGAAGCCAACCCTCCACTAAAAGTCTACGACTGCGCAGGTGCGTATTCTGATCCTGATGCAAAAATCGATGTGCGTAAAGGGTTAGAAAAGTTCCGCGAGCACTGGATAGAAGAGCGCGATGATACCGAGCAACTTGCAGGTGTCAGCTCTGGCTTTACTCAGCAGCGCTTAGCTGATGACGGCTTAGACCACCTTCGATTTGAGTCATTATTACCACCTCGTCGTGCCAAAATAGGTAAATGTGTGACGCAGTTACACTATGCAAGGCAGGGCATTATCACGCCTGAAATGGAGTACATTGCCATTCGTGAAAACATGGCACAGGTAGAAGTACGAGACCCTATCTTAACGCAAAAAGATAAGGGGGAAAGTTTTGGCGCAGTGATTGGCGAGCCGATAACCGCTGAATTTGTTAGACAAGAAATTGCCCGTGGCCGAGCTATCATCCCTTTAAATATCAACCACCCAGAAGCTGAGCCTATGATTATTGGGCGTAATTTTTTGGTTAAAGTTAACGCCAATATTGGTAACTCTGCGGTGACATCGTCAATCGAAGAGGAAGTTGAAAAGCTTGTTTGGTCGACGCGTTGGGGCGCTGACACCGTGATGGACTTGTCGACGGGACGTTATATTCATGAAACCCGTGAATGGATTATTCGTAACTCACCAGTGCCAATTGGTACGGTACCAATTTATCAAGCGCTTGAAAAAGTAAACGGCGTTGCAGAAGATCTAAATTGGGCAACCTTTCGCGATACCTTGATCGAACAAGCCGAACAAGGCGTAGACTACTTCACTATTCATGCTGGTGTGTTACTGCGTTATGTACCAATGACGGCAAAACGTTTAACGGGCATCGTGTCGCGTGGCGGTTCAATCATGGCCAAATGGTGCTTGTCACACCATAAAGAAAATTTCCTTTATGAACATTTTCGTGAGATCTGTGAGATCTGCGCCGCATACGATGTATCACTGTCGCTGGGGGACGGTATGCGTCCGGGATCTATTGCCGATGCAAACGATGAAGCGCAGTTTTCGGAATTAGAAACCTTAGGCGAGCTGGTGAAAATTGCGTGGGAATATGATGTGCAAACCATTATCGAGGGACCAGGTCATATTCCAATGAATCTCATCAAAGAGAATATGGATAAACAGCTTGAGCTGTGTGATGAAGCGCCATTTTATACGTTAGGCCCGCAAACAACAGATATCGCGCCGGGTTACGATCACTTCACCTCAGGTATTGGTGCGGCAATGATCGCTTGGTATGGCTGCGCCATGTTGTGTTATGTCACGCCAAAAGAACATTTAGGCTTGCCGAATAAAGAAGATGTGAAACAAGGACTTATTACCTACAAAATTGCAGCTCATGCTGGCGATGTTGCAAAGGGACACCCTGGCGCGCAAATTCGTGACAATGCTTTATCAAAAGCACGTTTTGAGTTTCGCTGGGAAGATCAATATAACCTTGGTTTAGATCCTGATAAAGCGCGTGCTTATCATGATGAATCTTTACCTCAAGAGTCTGCCAAAGTAGCACACTTTTGCTCCATGTGTGGCCCAAAATTCTGTTCGATGAAGATCACTCAAGAAGTCCGTGATTATGCTGCCGCTCAAGAGCGTGAACAACAGGTTAGCAGCATCGATATTAAATCGGATGCTGAATATCAATCATACACAGTGAGTGAAACGACTGTTGTTCGTGAGCAGGGCATGGCACAGATGTCGGCTGAGTTTAAAGCCAAGGGGGCGGAACTCTACCATGAAGCCGCTGAAAAAAAGCGTGATGTGGTGCTAGAGGATTAGTCATGAAAAATGCTCCCCATAGTTGGCCTGACAAGCGTCCGATAGTGTGGACTATTGCGGGTTCAGATAGCGGAGGCGGCGCGGGTATTCAAGCGGATCTGGCAACCATGTCAGATCTCGATGCCCATGCGTGCAGCGTTATCACTGCTGTGACAGCGCAAAGCTCGGTGACGGTGTCGTTGGTGGAGGCGGTATCCGCGCAAATGTTACGCTCTCAGCTTGATACTTTGCTAGCAGACCTGCCGCCAGCTGCGATTAAAATCGGTTTACTGGCAGACCAGTCACAAATTACTGCGTTAGCGTCATGGCTTAGCACTCAACAAGCGAGTTGGCTTAAAGTCGGTATTAAGGTTCCTGTTATCTTAGATCCCGTGATGGTAGCGACTTGTGGTGATCGACTGGCAAATAATGCCAGGCTAGACTTTAGTCCTTTCAAAGGGCTGCTAAATTTAGTCACTCCCAATAACGCTGAGCTTGAGGTGCTAGCGGGGCACACACTCGATGATATTGACGCATGTATCGTAGCGGCTAAAACGCTTGCTGATATGCTTGCAACATCAGTGCTGGCAAAAGGCGGAGATAAAGGCCCAAGTTGGTGTCAACAGCAGGCTAATGACTTACTGATTTGTCGGGATGTAGATGGCATATCCAAGCAGCATCAGTGGCAAAGCTTTTGGTTATCGAGCATAAGAGAAACCAGCGGTAATAATCATGGTACTGGCTGCACCTTATCATCAGCTATCGCTGCTGTGATGGCTCATGGTTTTGTGCTTAATGATGCCGTTGTAGTGGCTAAAGCTTATGTTAGTGCAGGCCTGCGTTTGAGTTATCAACCGGGGAAAGGCCCCGGCTGCCTAAAAAGAACGGCGTGGCCAAGGGAGATCAACTTATTCCCTTATATCAAACAAGTCACCGAGCAAGACCACTTACCCTGTTCATTGGCTAATAATGAGCTAACTAGAGAAGGCGAGCTCAATGGTTTTAAAAAGATTAATGCAGCTTTGGGCGTGTACCCGGTTGTAGCAGATGTGGTTTTACTCGAAACGCTGTTAAAAGCTGGAGCGAGAACTATACAACTTCGGCTAAAAGATCCCAAAGAGCTTGCATTGAAGTCTCAATCTTTGGAGCAGCAGATAATTCAAGCCATTGCGCTCGGGCGTGATTACCAGGCGCGAGTGTTTATTAATGATCATTGGTTACTGGCGATAAAGCATCAAGCGTACGGTGTGCACCTGGGTCAGGAAGACTTAATGGACTGTGATCTTAAGCAGTTAGCTGAGGCGAATATGGCACTTGGTTTGTCTAGCCATAGTTATTTTGAGATTTTGCTCGCTAAGCAGCACAACCCGTCCTATATCGCTTTTGGTCATATATTTGCTACATCGACCAAGGTGATGCCCTCTACACCGCAGGGGCTAGCAAAGCTTGCAAGGTACGTGTCATTGATGAAGGGGGAGCTACCCATCGTCGCGATTGGGGGGATAGATGCCTCAAGGCTTGAAAGTGTTAAGGCGACTGGCGTAGATGATATTGCTGTTGTACGGGCTTTGACTGAAGCAGAAGATCCAGCGTCCGCATTTAACACGTTAACCCAAGCATGGCATGAGTCGGTATGACGGGAATATCAAAATGACAATGACCAAAGGGGTATGCAACGCGTTAAGCGATAGCGACTTTCTGCTATATTCACGGCAGGTCCTACTACCCGAAGTGGGTGAGGCTGGACAGGTCTCACTGGCTAATGCGCATGTTGCCGTAATCGGTATTGGAGGGTTAGGTAATTTAGCTGCTCAGTACCTAGCCGCTGCAGGCGTTGGCCGCATAACGCTGGTGGATGGTGATGAGGTTGAGTTATCAAACCTTCCACGGCAGCTGATATTTACGGCCAGCGATATTGGGTATAAAAAAGCGCGAGTGGCACAGCAAAAGCTTGGCCAAGCATACACTCACGTCAAGTTAAAGGCCGTTACTGAACACTTGATGAAAAACAATATCAAGCAAGTGCTTAACACAGATGTTGGCCAATATGATCTATTACTTGATTGCAGTGACAACTTTGATACCCGCCAATTGATTAATGGGTTTGCAATGAGTCATGAGTTGCCTTTGGTGTCAGCTTCGGCAGCACACTTTCAAGGACAATTATTGCATATAGACCAGCAATATAGCCCACAATCTGGTTGTTATCACTGTCTATTCCCTGCAGATATGCAAGTTAGTCAAAGCTGTCAAACCGTGGGGGTATTAGGACCTATGGTAGGCGTACTGGCATCGATGCAAGCTTTGATTGCACTGCAACAGTTATTAGGTTGTAGAGAGACCGTCGGTAAGTTATTTCGTTTCGATGGTAACCAATTTAGCTGGCGAGAAGCGACGGTTCCACGCAATAAAGACTGTTCAGTATGCCGTATTAAAACCGTCAATTATTAACCGTTGAGTATTAGCCGAGAAATCTTAATCGGGAAGTTTTAATTGGGAAGTATTAGGCGATAAGTCTTAACCGGAAAGTATTAACCGAGAATGATTAGCCTCGAGCTCAATTTTGTACAGCGAGGGGCTAATCTGTGGAGCAATTTTATGCAGCAAGTTAATAATAATGATGAACAGAAAGACTGCCGTGGCATTTCAATCAGTATCAATGATGAAGTTAAGCAGCTCGCTAACCACACAACACTACAGGCTGTGATCGAAGCTTATAGTCTGGCACAAGGCATTGAGATAAAGGCGATAGCGGCTGCGCTTAACGCAGAGGTTGTACCTCGACAAAGCTGGCCTATTACGCAGTGTAAAACAGCCGATAAACTAGAACTCTTTTCTGTCGTAGCCGGAGGCTAAAATGTTAACGATTGCAGAACATCAATTTGAATCACGATTATTTACCGGTACAGGTAAGTTCGTTGGGCCAGAAACCATGTTGGCCGCCATTGAAGCATCTCAATCCCAACTGGTGACACTGGCGGTTAAAAGACTGGATCTTAAGACTGGCAGCGACAATATATTAAAACCATTGTTAGACAGTGGCGTAAAACTTCTACCTAATACGGCAGGGGCTCGCAACGTCAAAGAAGCGATTTTTGCGGCCCATCTGGCGAGAGAGGTGTTAGGCACTAATTGGATTAAGCTTGAGATCCACCCTGACCCTAAGTATTTAATGCCAGATCCTATCGAAACCTTAGAAGCGGCGCGGATTTTATGTGAACAAGGTTATGTGGTTTTGCCATATGTTCATGCAGATCCAGTGCTTTGTCGACGTTTAGAAGAGGTGGGCTGCGCTGCAGTGATGCCACTGGGTAGCCCGATAGGATCAAATCAGGGATTAGCCACCGAAACCTTTTTAAAGATCATTATTGAGCAAGCTAAAGTACCAGTGATTGTTGATGCTGGAATTGGCGCACCGTCACAAGCCACTCATGCTATGGAGCTGGGGGCCGATGCAGTGCTCGTTAATACTGCGATTGCCAGCAGTTCTGATCCTGTTGCCATGGGGCGCTGCTTCGCACAAGCGGTAAATACCGGCAGACAAGCCTATATGGCAGGGCTCGGCGCAGTGAGTCATCAAGCACATCACACCAGCCCGTTAACAGGGTTTTTAAATGAATAACCAACGTCAGAAAAATCCTCAAACAGAGCAGCAAAAAAGTTTTGTTGATGTGTTTAAAAAGCTGTCTCGCTCAGAGCTTAAGCTGAAACTCTATTCGCAAACCGCAAACGATGTTGAGCGGGCGTTGCATCAGGCTGCGGGTAATTTAGATAGTTTATTGGCACTATTATCACCCGCTGCAGAGCCATATCTTGAGCAGATGGCGCAGCTGTCGGCGGCACTCACTCGGCAGCGCTTTGGTGCAAGTGTCGGCATGTATATTCCGCTTTACCTATCTAATCTTTGCGCCAATGAATGTGATTACTGTGGCTTTACGATGAGTAATAAAATTAAGCGCAAGGCCTTGTCTAATGATGAGGTGTCAGATGAGATGCGCTTAATTAAAGCTATGGGATACGATTCTATTTTATTGGTATCGGGTGAGCACGAAACTAAAGTAGGACTAGATTATTTTAAACAAGTTCTGCCTTTGGTTCGTGAGCAATTTAGCCACGTGGCCATGGAGGTACAACCGCTTGACGAGCAAGATTACCGAGAGTTAGTGAGTGAGGGGCTTGATGCGGTGATGGTGTATCAAGAAACGTATAACCCTGTGATTTATGCCGAACATCATACTCGAGGAAAAAAGAAGGACTTTGTGTACAGGCTTGAATCACCCGATAGAGTCGCTCGGGCTGGGGTTGATAAAATCGGATTAGGTGTGTTGTTAGGCTTAGATGATTGGCGTTTGGATGCATTGTTAATGGGGTACCATCTCGATTACCTAGAGAAAACCTATTGGCGAAGTCGTTACAGTATCTCTCTGCCGCGACTCAGACCTTGTACTGGCGGGGTGTCACCTAAAGTGGAATTAACAGACAAAGGCTTGGTACAGATGATCTGTGCTTTTCGTTTGTTTAATCAGCAGCTAGAGATCAGTTTATCGACACGAGAAACGCCTACGCTTCGAGATAATTTGTTCGGACTCGGTGTGACGAATGTTAGTGCGGGCAGTTCAACTCAGCCTGGCGGTTATGTTGAACCTAATACTGAGCTCGATCAGTTTGAAATTAGTGATGCACGGACGCCACAAGCCGTTGCTAACGCCATGCTGCAACGTGGAGTTAACCCAGTTTGGAAAGACTGGGAAACAGGTTGGTGATGGCGGTCTAAATATATAGATGGTACATATTGGTAGCACATATAGGCAAGATGAATAATTTGAGCTTGTTTGATATATCAGTTTAGGTAAGTTATTCATTAGCCAAGTGCATAGTCATATGGAAGCGACATAAAAAGGATTTACCATGAGTTGGTTTAAACATCATAAAACCCTTGAGCTAAGTGGTCATCAAGTTAAGTTCGATTACCATAGTTTATCGGGAACATTAAGGGTGAGCTGTGAAGGCAATATCGTGTTTAAAAAGTTCTTATGGCTGCCTTATAAGCGCTATTCTGTGACGTTTGCTAAGCAAACGTATCAGATTAAAGCCTTATTGCTTCCGATTAGTAACATCGGTGTATTCCAAGATAAGCAGGTGATTTGTCGAGAGCTATTTCCTAAGTTAAAACGTTACACCCTGATCACTTTTACCTTGAGCTGCATTAAACGGCTCGCTATGGTGTTTGCCTATGCGCTGAGTTGATTAGACTCACGTCTTAACAATAAGCCATTACGATAAAGCTGTGCAGCAGACAGTGTAAATGCCGCTTTTTCGCTAGTGGAATACTTCACTAGCAATTAGCTGTGGAGCATAAGCTGTACTTTGGTACTTTGTCATTTAGAAGGTGGTTTGGTTAGAGCTGCTTTTTAAGTACTTCATACACATTTGATGGCGTGATAGGTTTGGCTATATAGCCGTCAGCACCAATCCTTAATGCAAGGTTTTCATCAGACTGTTCCGAAAGGGCGCTCACGATAATGACGGGTAGCATAGAGGTTTGTGGATCTTCTTTTAAATCTTTCAGTACCTGATAACCGTTTTTACCCGGCATCATAATATCTAAAAAGATAACATCTGGGCGCTGGATATTGGCAATATCAGTAACATCATCACCTGAATTAACGGTTGTGACTTGGTAGTCATCGCCTAAGATAGATAATAAAAGGCTTGAGCAGACAGGATCGTCATCTACGACCAGTATTCTCGCTTTTTTCATTAGAGATCTCCTCGCAAGATTGCGCTATTTCCAATTTCTTGTATTTATGTGATAACCGTATCATTTTAGTGACTTAAAGGCTATTTCTAAGATTAGCAGAACAATGAATCTTTATTCATCGATTGGGTCAATGATTGTTAGCGGTCTGTTTTTTATACAATTGGTATAAACTGTACTTCTTTAAATTTTTGCTTGATAATTGTGCTACTAATTGTTTGCTATGGAGAAAATAATGCAGATCCCACCGAGTATCATTTCTGGGCACAATGGATTTCAAGCGGCGCAGACAGACTTAACCCAAGCGACGATTGATGTTGCCGGTGCGAGCCAATCAGTTGCAGGCACGACGACGGTTGACAATGTCAGTATGCCAAGCAGTACAACGCAAGCATTAGTTGATGCAACTCAAGCGGTGATTCATGCCCAGGCGTCGGCTGAGGTGATCCAAACAGCATCAGATATGATAGGCAGCTTGATTAATATCAAGGTGTAATATCGTAATATCAAGGTACTAGATTAAGCTGCAGTATCAAGGTGTAATATTAAAGTGCAATGACATTCACCACATCTGACCTCCAGGGATGGATGAAATGTCTTATGTATGTCGGGAACATACTAGACGATGTGGTCTGCAAGGAGTGAAGCGCATAGTCATTCTACGTTTAAGCTCGTTAACACAGTATCAGAGCCGCTAAAACTCGCCATTCTGGAGCGTTTTTGGTTGCCTACTTCTGCGTTGAACAACTTCTTATACTGATTGGTATAAGGGGTGGCGATTTAATTGCGTTAAC
This sequence comes from Shewanella sp. 30m-14, assembly GCF_052977125.1. Classification (NCBI taxonomy): domain Bacteria; kingdom Pseudomonadati; phylum Pseudomonadota; class Gammaproteobacteria; order Alteromonadales; family Shewanellaceae; genus Shewanella; species Shewanella sp. 30m-14. Next base: position 26,127 of record NZ_JBRILW010000027.1, read on the forward strand.
ATGCGGCGTCCGTCGGTTTCAACATGTCGAAGAAAAGCCTGTGCAATCTCGGTTTGCCTTTTCGACTTCAACCACAAAAAATACCAATTTGAGTTAATCGGTAATGAGTTAACCTTGAGCTGCGTTAACCCCGCATTACCACCAAACACGAGTGTATGGGCAGACAAAATACTGATCCCTAAGCCTGCCATGACCGAATGCTTGATGGCTTCATTACTCTCGATAGTCATTTTAATATTTAAGTTAACCCCTTGCTTCTCCATAAAATGTTCGATGGCTAAACGGGTACCAGAACCGTTTTCTCGCATTAAAAAGGGTTCTTGACTGAGTTTATCGAGTGATAACGATTTTAGCTTCGAAAATGGATGGTTTTCATGAGCGATAGCAACTAAGGGGTTATTAAAAAACTCAATACTTTCAGTGTTGAGATCCGCTGGAGGATGACTAAACACGTAGAAGTCATCAACGCCTTGCTTTAAACGCTCGATAATTTGTTGTCGATTGCCCACATTTAGCTGTACATCGACATTGGGATACCGTTCGCAAAATGGCCCCAATAAGTGAGGGATAAAATATTTTGATGTGGTGACAACTGCTAGCCTTAACGTTCCCGATTTCAGCTCGCCTAAATCGGATAGTGAACTCTCGAGTCGTGCGAAACTACCCAGTACCTCGGTCGCGGTTTTAACCACTTCAAGACCCGCTTCGGTAAAGACGATTTTACGGCCAATGACATTATACAAAGGCAAGCCTATAACCTCTGCTAACTTCTTTAATTGCATCGAGATTGTCGGTTGAGTTAGATGCAGGTTCAGGGCTGCACCGCTCACAGTGCCAGAGTCATATACAGCCAGTAATATTTCTAACTGTCTTAGGGTCCCCATATGGGCTTGCAAACGTAAAGACATAATTTGAACTTTATAGTTATTTATCTATATATAAACATGATAACATCTATTTTCATATATAAAACAATTCTGGCACACTGCGCAACATCGCACCCAATCTATTACTTATTCATTAGCTGTTGCGTTCCCTTTTTATGTGTCGGTAGGCATTCCTACTTATGCATTGTTCACATTATGGTTAACCAATAAAGAGGTAATTATGGAACCTGTCAAAGTCGCTATTATCATGGGGTCACAAAGTGACTGGCCAACGATGAAAAATGCCACTCTAGTCCTTGAAGAGCTCGGTATTAAGTATCACGCTCAAGTGGTATCTGCACACAGAACACCCGAGCGTTTGGTTGAATTTAGTCAGCAAGCTGCAAGCAATGGAGTCGAAGTGATTATTGCTGGTGCGGGTGGTGCTGCGCATTTGCCTGGCATGACAGCTGCCATGACCCATCTACCTGTGATTGCGGTTCCTGTATCAAGTAAAGCGCTTAAAGGTATGGACAGCTTATTGTCGATAGTACAGATGCCAAAAGGTGTGGCTGTCGCGACGCAAGCCATTGGTGATCCCGGGGCGTATAACGCAGGGCTCATGGCTGCACAAATATTGGCATTGGCAGATAAAGCGCTAACTAAGCGACTTTGTGATTGGCGCGCCACGCAAACAGCGGGTGTACCGCTGGAGGTTGAATAATGCATATTGCCATTATTGGTTGCGGTCAGCTTGCGCGAATGATGGCGTTATCGGGTTTGCCTCTGGGGATCAAATTTAGCTTTATTAATGATACCGGAGCCAATACTGATACGGCTTGTGTAAATGGTCTTGGTAAGATCTTGAATTGGTCTATTGATGATGATGTGAATCAATTATATGCCGCTCTTGGACATCCTGATGTGGTCACTGTTGAAAAGGAGCAAGTTGATTTAAGTTTGTTAACTGCGCTATCAGCACTTTGCACTACCAGTCCAAATGTTGACAGTGTTGCTCGTTGTAAGAGCCGTATCGCCGAAAAGCAGTTGTTGTCTGAGCTACATATACCTTGCGCCGCTTTTTCTCATGGTGAAAGTATCAACGAGCTTGGTACGCATCTAGGCTTCCCCTTGGTTATTAAGTCGCTCGAAGAAGGGTATGACGGTAAAAACCAATGGGTGATCAAAACTCAAGATGATCTTGATTCGGTTGCCACTCACCTGGTGCCAGACTCTTATTTAGCTGAGGAGTGGATCGGTTTTGAACGTGAAGTATCAATTATTGGTGCAAGAGATAAGCAGGGAAACATTACTTGCTATCCATTAACCGAAAATCGCCATGATAATGGCATTTTAATTGCGTCGACGGCACCAGCTGAAAACCTTACACCTGCAATGACAGCCGCTGCAGAGGATTACTTTAGGCGTATAACCCATCATTTAGATTATGTTGGTGTGCTCGCTATAGAGTTATTCGTGGTTAATGGAGAGTTACTGGTAAATGAGCTAGCGCCAAGAGTTCATAACAGTGGCCATTGGACACAGCTTGGTAGTCAAACCTGTCAGTTTGAAAATCATATCCGAGCAATTGCGGGGCTGGTACTAGGCGAGAGCCGGGTTCAAGGTAAGGTGGGGATGCTTAATCTATTGGGTACAGCTAAACCGCCACTGGATAGCATTACTGCCACTTCCAGTCTGCACTGGTACAATAAGGTCCCTAAACCTAACCGTAAGCTTGGTCACGTTAACTTTAGCGCTGATGACTATAGCGGCTTGAAACAACAAATGTTACAAGCACAAACACAGTTAGACATTAATCGTTAAATGAGAGTCAGATTAACCTGAGTGTTTCTCGTTAAGAGGCCAGCCCTAGGGTTGGCCTTTATTTTTAGTCATATCGATACAATCTTCTATCACCTGATGATGCCTTTTGATTAGCGACTCCAGTAACTCACTTGCTGGGCCCTGTTTATCTCTATTTGGGATCACTAAACTGAGTGTAACTTTACGCTTACTTGAACCTTTGAGATTTAATTTAACTAGCTGATTATTTTCAATGTACTGTTTAACTTGGTGCTCTGGAACCCAGCAAAATCCGATATTTCTTTCTAAAATGGTAATGGCTTCATGAAAATTACTCACCGTCCAGCGCTGCTCAGCCTTGAGCCAACCAAGTTCGCTCAGTGGAGTAAGACTCGTGTCTTTAATCACGATTTGTAAATGCTGAGCCAGAGTTTGATCATCTTCGATGACTTTCATCTGTGCCAGTGGGTGAGAAGGGTGGCAAACCAATAACAAATCGATATCTAATAATGGTTCAGCTAAATAGCCTTTAGGTGGTGGGCCACCACAAATGGCTAAATCAACATTTTGTTCGCTAATCTGTTCCGTCGTTCCAGTAATAACGGTATCGAGCACAGTGACTCGTGTCCCACGGCTTACAGGCAGAAAATCGCTCAGAGCAGCAACTAGGTGTTCCATTGGGTAGATAATTTCACGGGCAATGGTTAAGGAAGGCTCCCAGCCAGTTTCTAGGTTGTTCGCTAACATCTCTAGCTCATTGACTGATTGAGTAATGTGTCTTGAGCGACGTAATAACACTTCTCCACATTCGGTTAAGTAGGCTTTGCGTCCTTTAACTTCGAGTAATTGCACGCCAAGCTGAAACTGTAATTTGGCAACAGCATGGTTAAGCGACGATTGGCTTTTATTCAGTTTTTCGGCAGCTTGTGAGTACCCGCCAAAGTCGACGACAGCTTGCAGTATACGCCACTGCTCTAAGGTTGATTTTGCTCTATCCATAATCACTCAAGACTCGTGAAATCCGCTTTATGTGCTAGTTGCAATGGGCAGATAACAAAGCCTTTAAGAGCTTTGTTATCTGTTATGCCTATTTTTTAATTGGTGTGACCTGCTTTGGCAAATATTTCTTAGTTGCCTTAAGCTCAGATAGATAAGGTCCTTTGTGTAAATTTTCAGGCCAATCGAGTAGCATCATTGCCAGTACATTTCGATGCTCACCGATAACAAGATCTGGATTGCCTCGTGGTGATGGAATGATCTGCTCCTGAGTATTGTAGGCATTAATAATATGTTGTTGGGTCTTTTTAACAACAGGATGATTCGGCTTTCCTGCGAGTAAAAAACTGATGCCTACTTCAGCGATAATGTCATCTGTAGCATCTTTTAAAATGCGGTCAATATTGTTCTCGAAGTGATCTAAAATCCAAGCAAACTCCTTCGGATCGACATTGTGCTGATAATACTCACTGTCGGCAAAGATAAAGTGGGTCATACCATAGAGTTTATTACGGTACTGTTTTTTATTTAATTTTGCGTCTTGATTATCAGGGTAGACCTCAATAAAGGCTTTTTTATAGTCCGCTAAATAGTCGCCAACACCTATCTGTTTTGCCCAATACACATAGTTAACAAGCTGAGCTGCCCAGGTTTCTATCATGGCTTTATCGGTTAGGCCTGTTTTTAAGTCAGCCTTTTTTAAAACCGCCGTTAATTTATCGTGGCAAGGGCCGTCAAAACCAAACTCATTGATCCGGCTTGAGTAACGAAGTAGTACGTCGGTATAAAAGATAAATTCAGGAAAAGATTGTAGTGCTTTTTTACGGGCTTTAGCTCGTGGGCCTTTACCTAGTACAGATATGGCTTGTTCTGCTTGTTCGCTAATGAAGTCAGGCTTATCTAGGTTACAAGCATAGAAGGCCTGCGCTTCGGTGACGACATAAAGATCAACCAGCGCTGAATTGGCATATTTGGGATCTCCTGTCATGCGGTATTGGCGAATACCGTAATGGCCCTGCACGCGAGGAGGCAATTCAAATAGGTGTTCTTCGAGATTACTTTTGATCCCTTGATACACTTGAGCCTTAGTTGACTCTGTAACAGCAAGGTCTGCGGCTAAACTATTGGCGCAAAATAGTGCAGCGGCGAGGGTGCTGATCTTGAGGATTGAAGGCATGTTGAGTCCTTTTGATAAGTGAGTCATTAGTCACTGGCTCACCTAATAACTGCTCAAAAATGCTAGCAATGTCATTAGCTGATTCATTAACCACTAAATAATCGAATACAAGTTTCTGATTCTGACAGTCTTTTGTCGAATGGTAAATATAGTTAGCCACTGCTTTTTGCCAGATTTTTTGGTAATAAAGCGGCCCTTCAAATACAAGGGCGCTAAACGTATAAGCGGCGTCATCGACTTGATCCCATTGGGCTGCAAAGGCTTGCGTAAATGCTTGGTTAAGATCGAATTTAAGAGGGCTGTTAGCCGCTAAATAGGTATTGATAGCCACTTTAGCCCTAAATATGTGTAGCTGTTGGGCATATTGCAGCAATACCGACTCTCTACTGTCTTGCTTTAATTCTGGTAGAAGTTGACTCTTAAGGTACTGTTGTAACCATAGCGTGTCGATATGAGCGGTATCTTGAGTTTCCCCGATGGTATTTGGCAGATAAAATTTCTGTCCACTTGCCAGTTGGGTGATGATGCTTGCCACCGACTCAATCACAGCGCTTTGCTGCTGATAAGTTTTAAGTTCAGGTTTTACTATCAACTCGAACTGACCAAATTGTTGGCCTACCACTAGCTGTCGAATTGGTTTTACTCGGGTTTTATTACCTTCAGTTAAATAGATATCCCCCAGAAGACGCCCATCTAACCAGACTCGATACAGCTTTTCATTAACAGCTGTCATTGTAATCGAAAATGTTTGTAATGCATCTGCTAGCAGCTGAAGTAACTGCATCGATGCCATGGTGTTAACCGGGGTAGGTGTCGCCTTTGATAAAGTTAAGCCAAGATCCCAAGGAGCAATATTGATTGCTTGAGTTTGTGTTTGTAGAAACTGTTTGACTAATTCTGGTGTCGACAACCATTGCTGGTGCAACACCTCGTGACTGTAATCGCTAAACCCATCGAGCTCGGCTTGGTGCTGACGTAACTCAGTGATTAAATTTAACGACCTGTAATTTTTATGCGATGCACGGGCCTGATAGGCTTGCCAAACACGTTTTCTGCACTGCTCACTTGGTTGTTGAATCAAATAGTTTGCCAGTGAACCGTTAAAGTCTGTTGCTGGCTCAACTGAAGCTAGTTTACAGTCGTTATTAAAGAAATTAAGGCTAAGGGATTGACTGCTAATGCCTTGTTTAAAAGCCGCTTGAGCAGTATGTAACTGAGCCTTATATTTAGGGCGCTCGGTATTTTTAGCGAGGCGATTTATTCGCATCACTAGAGCTTGAATCGCGGGATCGTGACTATCAGCGAGTTTAAATCGTGTAGATTGAAATTGCGTGGATTGAAAGTATAGGGCTAATTCATCGGCTAAATATAACTGACACTGAAGTAACAACTCCCGATCTGTATAAGAAAGAGGAAATTGCCGGTAGTACTTAATTCTATCGTTGATATTAAAAAATCCGATGAAATCACGTTCAAGCTCAATAGCTTGTGTATTACTATCGTATTGAGGAACGGATGTTTTATCAGAGTGAGTACTGGATTGCTGGGCGGGGAAATTATAGCTTAGGCACTGCTCTACTAAGATCGGGATAGGCGACACGGCAGCATGAGCTGCCGTGTTGAACCAACAGATAACAATGAAAAGCGGACTAAAAAGCCATTTAACGTGTTTAGCTGTTGGCACTGAAATGTATTTTTGCATATGCCACGCGTTCTGCCACTGTCATGTTATGGTTGCCCATACTTTCAACATGACGTAGGTTTGGCAAAATACCACGGCCATTTGCGATTTGAATGGCAAGACCTGGGCGGGCATTAAGCTCTAGCAAAAGTGGGCCTTTGTTTTTATCCAGCACCATATCGGTTCCAAGATAGCCAAGCTCCGACATTTCATAAGCCATAGATGCAGTATGCAGCAGGGTATCCCACTGCGGGACAGCAATTGAGATCAACTTCTTTTGCGTATCAGGGTGAAAGTCAACGGGCTGATCGAACTGCACAGCATGTAAACCTTTGCCTGTTGCGATGTCGATCCCTACGCCCACTGCGCCTTGGTGTAGATTTGCTTTACCGTCTGACGCTGCAGTCGATAGGCGTAACATTCCCATGATGGGAAAGCCTTTAAAGATGATCAGACGAATATCTGGTACACCTTCGTAAGAGTAGCCATCAAATACAGGGTCAAATTGGATCAAGCCCTCAACAATGGCGACATCTGGCTTTCCACCAAGAGAAAATAGCCCACTGAGCACGTTTGATACATGTCGATAGACTTCTGAAGGCGTGACTTCTTGACCATTTGGCTTGTAGTAACGACCATGTTCGACTTTAGTGACAACCAAAATCCCTTTACCGCCAGATCCCTTCGATGGCTTAATGACAAAGCCGTCTTTGTCATTAACCATCGCAGGAATATCGGCAATCTCATGTTGCTCTGACACTGTACCGATTAAATCCGGTACAGCAATATTGTTTGCAAGGGCTAATTGCTTGGTAGTCAATTTGTCATCGACTCGTTTGTAGTACTTACGTGGGTTATAGCGACCAATATAGTCGATATTACGCTTGTTCATACCAAGCACACCGTTGTGCTTTAAGGCTGAAGGGTTCGCTAGAAACATTACTTTTCTCCAGCTAAAGGCTTGAAGCGTTTAAGCTCAAGTAAGCGATATCCAGTGTATTGACCCATTAGTAACACTAGCGCCAAGATCACCAAGTGAATACCTAAGAAGTTAAATACCCAATGCTGTACCCAAGTCGCGCTCATCGCTAAGTAAGCCAGTGTGGCAACAAACAGACTGCCGCCGCCTTGTATGACCACTTCTTTAGGACCTTCTTCTTCCCAAAGGATAGACATTCTCTCAATGGTCCATGCCAAAATAATCATTGGGAAGAAGGTAATGGTTAATCCCTCACTCAGTCCGAACTTATAAGACAATAGAGTAAATAAACCAATAATACCGATAACAACAATGATCACCGCAGAGATCCGCGATATGAGCAAGAGGTTGAGCTCCGACAGATATGAGCGGATCATCAAACCAAAGGCGACAATCAGTAGGAACCCAATCAATCCGGTTATGAGGGTGGTTTGAATGAATGCTAAAGCAATCAATACTGGCATAAAGGTGCCAGAGGTTTTGATGCCAATGATGACGCGAAGGAACACAACCATTAATACGCCAATCGGTATTAACAAAATGCCTTTAAATAGGCTCTGCTCTTCTAGGGGTAACTGATAAAGAGAAAAATCTAAAGCGTTATCATTTTTCATGACATCAATAGCAGTGGCTAAAGCAGAACGAGTATCTTGCAACATTGAGAAGTTAACTTGTGAGTTAACACCGCCGATAACATCAAGTACCGATGTGCCTGTTCGGTCCCATAGCAGTAAGTTATCAGGGCGACCTTGGCTGCCATCTTCGGCATTAAACAGATGCCATTGACCGTCATTGTACACTTCAACAAAGTTAGACAATTGTTGCCTACGGCGTTGATCTTCAAGATAAAGACCGCTAACTTCTTTCGCTGGGATCCCTTTGCTGTGCAGCATTCTGATGAAGAGTTTACTTGGCGAGTTACTGGTTAGTAGCAGCTCTATGTTCTGGCTACGTTCATTGGCATTTAAATCTTTATTTAGCTGCTGTGCAAAAGAAAGATTGGTCGCGCTTTTAGACCAAACCTCTTCGATAGCTTGCTCTGCCGCAGCTTGTTCTGTCGCAGGCCACATATATGCAACAGGCGTTGTAGGGTTTTTCTCGGCTATCAGCTTATCTTGACCCGTCGGGATCAGGGTCACTTTATAATACAGATCTTGGGTACCAACTGCTCGACGAATGGACCAGATAGCGCGGCGATCAATCGCGTTATCAGTAATCGTTAAGCCATATCCTGGTGATGTGGCGTTTTCAACCAAAATTTCATAGGCTGGATCTTCAGGTAAAGAGAAAGAGACTTCAGCAGGCTCACCGGTTCCTTGAAAGCTAACTTTAGCATCGACTGCCCAGCTCTGAACTTGTTTACCGGGTAAAAATGGTACGCTGTGTTCAATTCCACGGTAGACACTTGCGGCGATGCCGCTAATAAACAGTAACGCCACTAAAATGTAAAAGGGTTTTTTAGAATGCATTTGCATTTATCCTATTTTTTCGTTTTAGACGGCTGAGCGTCTTGTTTTTTTCCATGGATATAGGTTTGGCCAACATCGACGACAGCGATGTCTTGCATAAACTTGCGTCCAAGTAGCAAAGGGTATTCTAAATGGCTACGGTCACTCAGGTTTAGATCGGTTTCCGCTTTATATTGGCCAATTTCAAGGTGCGCGTGAATAACAGGTCGACGATCACTTTTCTCATCGGAGTCCTGTTTAATTCTTACAAAACGTTCGACTTTTGATTCAAACGTTTTTGCTGGCTGTTTATCTCCTTGAGTAAACACGTCAAACCTAACCCACTGGCTGCCATCTCTTTCAAACAAAATGATATTGCGTGCATCGAGGGAGGACGATTCCGCACCCGTATCGATACGGGTATTGAAACTGGCCTTTACTTCGTCGACATAGACATTTTCTAGCGCACCTAACATAAATTTGTCACCAATAGGTGAAGGGGGGCACTGTACCGGTGCAACCACTGGGACGACCGCCGTTTTTTCCTTAACGTTCAGCTGAGCAATTTTTGTATTGAGATCATCAATTTGAGTAGTTAGTGATGCAAGCCCTGCAGCTTGAGCCTGGTTACAGGTATCGATTGCACCAAGTATATTGCTTTCTTGATTGGTTAAACTGGCTTGTAGCACCGCAGCATCTACTGGGATCGGTGCGTTAGTTTCTTTGGTCGTTGCACAACCTGAAATGGCGGCTGTGATTGCGGCAATACAAATTATCTGCTTGAACATAGTGCTTCCCATTTACTATTTGCTAGATTAAATCTTTATTTGGCTGATTCTTGGTGGCAATAATTGTGGCTCGTTTTGGCGCCGGATAGCCTTCAACTGTTAGGCTAACATCATTAGGATCTAAATAATCAACTAATGATTCATTTGGCATCCATGGTGTACTTCTTTGCTCGGCAAGTGAAGTGACATCAACATCGACACAACGTATGTCTGTGAAATCACACTTCTTTAACCAAAGCATGAGCATTTCAACTGAAGGTAAGAACCACACGTTATTCATCTTGCCATACCTATCCGTTGGCATGAGCACGGTATTTTCATCGCCATCGATAACTAAAGTTTCTAGTACCAACTCACCCCCAACCCGTAGTTGATCTCGCAGTTGGAATATATGATCAATGGGTGAGCGGCGGTGATAGAGCACGCCCATAGAGAATACAGTATCGAATGCATCTAAAGCGGGTAGCTCTTCAATTCCCAGCGGTAAGAAGTGAATAGGGTGATCGTTACCCGCAAGTCGTTTGACCGCTTCGAACTGGCACATAAACAACGGTGATGGGTCAATACCGACCACGTGCTTGGCACCTTCACCTAACATGCGCCACATATGGTAGCCACTGCCGCAACCCACATCTAATACTGTGCGGTTTTCTAAAGGAGATATGTGCGGAACGACACGCTCCCATTTCCAGTCAGATCGCCACTCGGTATCGATTTCTACGCCATGGAGTGAGTACGGACCTTTACGCCAAGGCTTAAAAATGGTTAATAGATTTTCAAGTTTCTGCCTTTCACCATCGCTAAGCTGCTCACCTGAGCCAATTTTGACGCTCGTTTTAAAGTCGATGATATCGGCTTCTGGGTAATGCAGTTTATTAAGTACTTTTTCCCACTTAGGGAGGGAGCCGTGCTTATGTTCTCGCTGCCATTGGCCGAGAATTGACGGAAGAGTCTCAAGCCAATGTTGTAGGCTTGAGTCTGAAATCTGTTTATAGAAAGAACTAAAACTAATCACTTAATTGCCACCATAGATGCAAAATTAAAACACTGGAACCAAACGCTGAACTGGCTAAAACCTTGTGATCTGATCCGATTTTCATGCTCAGCTAGTGTATCAGGTTTCATCACGTTTTCTAATGAACTGCGTTTTTGACTGATCTCTAACTCACTGTAACCATTTGCTCTTTTGAAATCGAGGTGTAAGTCATCTAAAGTCGATTGAATTTTATCTTCTTTAAAGTACAGTTTTTCAGACAGTATCAATAAACCACCAGGGATCAGGCCTTCATAAATATTCTTAAGCAGGCTTTCACGATCATCAGGAGAAAGAAATTGCATGGTGAAATTCAGTACCACCAAAGAGGCATTTTCAATCTTTATATCGCGAATATCGCCGCACACGAGTTCGACAGGCGTCTCACTCACATATGCCGACAGATTCTCATTACAACGCTCAATCATCGATTCGCTGTTATCTATCGCGACAATTTGGCAATTACGACCTTCTACTCGGCGGCGAATACTCAAAGTTGCCGCGCCTAAAGAGCAACCTAAATCGTAAATTTTAGTATTAGTCGCCGCATACTTTTGGGCGAGATCACCAATGGTATTGATGATTTGTCCATAGCCAGGAACCGATCGCCTGATCATGTCATTAAAGACACCGGCTACTTTGTCATCGAATTGAAAATCGCTGACTTGTTCATAAGGCTTGGCAAAGAGATTATCGGTAGAAGAGTTCATGTGATCAAATAGTGGGAGTTCAACACTTCATTCTAGCTAATCATGTCAGTAAGCAGCAAGACTAGTACTGGAATTTACTCATAAAATTTTGTCTAATAGCACTAATTAAACAAAATGCACTCATAAATTTAACCTTTTTGGGAAATGTAATTGAAAACTATCACTTGTATGTTGCTCGCCATGGCGACGATGTTTGTCACATTTCCGGCTTATTCAGACTCGGTTAGAGAGACTAAATCACTTATCATTGCGATGAGTAATGACACTTATCCGTTTCAGTTTACCGATGAAAATAACCAGCCTAGTGGGCTGTTAGTTGATATCTGGTTGGAGTGGTCGAGGCAAACCAATACCAAAGTGGTGTTTAAACCGACTGACTGGGTAGACTCCGTCGAGAGTATTAAGCAGGGGACTGCGGACTTACATATAGGTATGGCAAAAACGGTTAGCAGAGAGCAAGAGTTTACTTTTTCCCCTAAAATCACCAGTGTAAATAGTTTCCTCTATGTCAATTACCAGTTACCTAAGGCACAAACATTAGCAGACCTTCGACCTTATAAAATTGGTGTAGTTGCCGGTGCTGCACAAATAGAGATTTTAAAGCAGCAAGAGCCTAACCTAACATTTCGATATTTTGAAAGTCGTACCGATTTACTTAAGGCCGTAATGACCGAAGAGGTGCTGGTATTTGTTGGCTTAGAAGGCTTTTTGCGAGAAAGCCAAATTAATAATGCCATATCGATAAAGTTTCCAATCGAAAACCGTAAGGCTATCTCTGAGTTGTCTTTTTATCCTACATTTAACAAAGCCAATCATGCGTTAGCGGCTAAAGTGGCGGATGGATTTGCTTTGATAAAACCTGAGCTTATTGAGCAGTATACTCATCAATGGCTAGGGGAGAAGCGCTATCAAAATGATATTGTTATCGCTATGCAAACTGGAGTAGGCCCTTATGCCGATATCGGCACAGATGGCTTGCCACATGGGTTGCTGGTGGATATCTGGAAACTATGGTCTGAGAAAACGGGATTACCGATCCGATTCGTCCCGGGGAGCATGAAACAGAGCATAGATAATGTAAAACGCGGTATTGCGGATGTGCAGTTAGGCTATCCAGAAAGCGAGACAATGCAAACAGGCCTAAATCATGCCCATAAGATATATAGCGTCACTAGCCGTTTATTTTCTTTTCAGACACCTTTACAAAACTTGGACGAATTAAAAGGTCAGGTTGTGGCGGTCTCGCCGACATCGCCATATTTACAGGAGCTAATTGATGCCCTTCCTGACACCAATATTCGATATTTCTCTTCTGTAGATGACATGATAGAAGCGGCAAAGCAGGGCGATGTCTCCGCCTTCGTTGCAGCGGGAGCATGGACACAACATTATCTATTACTCAATCAGAGTTGGGAGCTTTTTCATCAATATGCAGGCCTTGAATTTAAAACCAACTTATATGTGTTAAATCGAAGTGGCGATGTGGGGTTTTCAGAGCGTATCGCTGCTGGTTTTTTGCAAATGTCGAATGTCGAGTTAGCCGATATTGAACGAAAGTGGATGCTAAACCCAGAAGATAGAATATATAACAATCAGCAGATGCAGATAAACTTGACCGCCGAACAGCAGAATTTAGTCGAGGAATTAGGCAGCGTTAAAGTGGGTTTTTTACGAAACTGGCATCCCATGGAATTTATCGAAGAGGGTCAGTACGCCGGCATTAACAGTGATGTTATTGGTATTATTGGTGAGGAACTTGGCTTGAATATTGAGCCTATCGCGTTCGATGAGTGGCAAAGCCTGCTCGATGCGCTCGTCTCAGGCAGCGTTGATATGGCTGGCAGTGTCGCCATAACCCCTGAGCGTGAATACCAACTTGGCTTTTCAGATTCTTATTGGCCTTCACCTTGGGGATTAGTCACATCATTAAATAGCGTGAGTATTTTTAGTTTGAATGAGCTTACCGGTCAACGAATCGCCGTTATTGAAGGCTACCATATTGTTGGCGAATTAATGAGAAAGTATCCTAGCCTGAAATTAATCTTAGTGCCTGATATTGATGCGGGTTTAAGTGCTGTTAGTCAGGGTCAGGCTGATGTGTTTATTGATAAGGTCGTTAACCTGGGCAGTAATATACGAGGCGGTAAGTTTGCAAGTTTGAAGATGTCGATGTTAGTCGACTTTGCAGAACAGAGAAGTCATATCGGTGTGCACAATAGTAAAAAGGCCCTGCTGCCATTAGTCAATGCTGTTTTGGCTAACATTGATACAACGAGGCAACAGCAAATCCATCAAAAATGGGTGTCTCAGACGGTTGAGTTTGGCCGTGAAGAGTATGAAAATAGATTAAAGCTAGGTATTGTAGTCTTCGTTATTTTATCACTCGTTGTTATTGCTGCATTATTAGCTAATCGACGTTTACGCAAGGAAATAGCAAGACGCATCGATGCTGAGAATAAAATGGCACACTTTGCTAAACACGATAGTTTGACCCAGTTACCCAACCGGAGTTTGCTTGAAGATAGACTAGAGCAAGCGATTTTAATGCATAGAAGGGACACGGCACAGTTTGCGGTGATCTTTATCGACTTAGATGGCTTTAAGCAAGTGAATGACAGCTTGGGTCATCATGCTGGCGATGAGTACTTAGTGCATGTTAGCAAGGTTTTAATTAAAGGGATCCGCCGCTCGGATACCGTTGGCCGATTGGGCGGGGATGAGTTTGTTATCATTTTAAATGAAATTAAAGACTTTGAGTCGGTTGGCGATGTGGCTGATAATTTATTAAATAGTTTGTCAGAGCCATTTGTTATTAATCAGCAAGTCGTATCTGCATCGGCCAGTATTGGTGTTGCCATCTATCCAAACGATGGCGATTGCATTGATGCGCTATTAAAAACCGCGGACACACGGATGTATCGTGCAAAAAATGCGGGCGGCGGGGCATATAGAAGCTGCTAGTTTTGCTAAGATACGCTGAACTTATTAATTTTTAATTGAAATTGCTTGATAGTTAGCCGACTAGTCGAGAAGTTATTTGGAAAACGGCAATATTTCTCTATAATGCCGCTTTTGTCTTGTTTTGAACCAGAACCTCAAACATCGCTTTGCGGAATAAAGGAAGAGTTAAATGCGCAGTCATTATTGTGGAGACGTCAATAAGTCTCACGTAGGTCAAGAAGTGACCCTAGTGGGTTGGGTTAATCGCAGCCGAGATTTAGGCGGCGTTGTTTTTCTCGATCTTCGTGATAGAGAAGGCATCGTTCAGGTTGTTTATGATCCAGACCTTCCTGAAGTGTTTGATGTTGCAAGCACACTACGCAGCGAATTTTGTGTTCAGATTAAAGGCCTTGTAAGAGCAAGACCTGATAGCCAGATTAACGCAGATATGCGTACTGGTGAGATTGAGATTTTAGGTCTAGAGCTAACTGTTTTAAACAGCTCTGCGCCATTGCCAATCAACATGGACAAAAACCAGCACAACACTGAAGAGCAACGTCTTAAGTACCGTTACTTAGATTTGCGTCGCCCAGAAATGGCTGACCGTATAGTGTTCCGCTCTAAAGTGACCAGTGCTGTAAGACGCTTTTTAGATGGTAACGGTTTCTTAGATATTGAAACACCTATCTTAACTAAAGCGACACCAGAAGGTGCACGTGACTACTTAGTACCAAGTCGTACTTACAAAGGTCAATTTTTTGCACTGCCACAATCACCACAACTATTTAAGCAGTTGTTGATGATGTCTGGTTTTGACCGTTACTACCAAATCGTTAAGTGTTTCCGTGATGAAGACTTACGTGCTGACCGTCAGCCAGAATTTACTCAAATCGATATCGAAACGTCGTTCATGACCTCTACTCAGGTGATGGATAAGACTGAAGAGATGGTTCGTGGTTTATTCCAAGAGCTATTGAATGTTGATTTAGGCGAGTTTCCTAAAATGACATTTGAAGAAGCGATGCGTCGTTTCGGTTCAGATAAGCCCGATCTTCGTAACCCTCTTGAGCTTATTGATGTTGCAGACATCGTTAAAGAAGTCGAGTTTGCGGTATTTAACGGCCCAGCAAATGATCCAGAAGGTCGCGTTGCAGTACTAAGTATTCCTGGCGGCGCTAAGCTTTCACGCAAGCAATTAGATGAATACGCTAAGTATGCCACTATTTATGGCGCGAAAGGTCTAGCTTGGATGAAGGTTAATGATCTTGATAAAGGTATGGAAGGTATTCAATCTCCAGTCCTTAAGTTCCTAAGCGAAGATGTGGTTAAGGCCTTACTTGAGCGCACTGGCGCACAAACTGGCGATCTAATTCTATTTGGTGCAGATAAAGCCAATATCGTTGCAGAAGCGATGGGCGCACTGCGTCTAAAAGCGGGTGAAGATTTTGACTTGCTACAAGGCGAGTGGAAGCCACTTTGGGTTGTTGACTTCCCAATGTTTGAGCGCACATCTGATGGCGGGCTGCATGCAATGCACCACCCATTTACAGCCCCAAGTAACATGACTCCTGAAGAGCTAGAAGCGAATCCAATCGCTGCTATCTCTGATGCATACGACATGGTACTAAATGGCTGTGAGCTAGGTGGCGGTTCAGTTCGTATTCACGATAGCAAAATGCAGTCTGCGGTATTTAGAATTCTAGGTATTAATGACGAAGAAGCGAGCGAGAAGTTTGGCTTCTTACTTGAAGCATTGCGCTACGGTACACCACCACACGCGGGTCTAGCATTCGGTCTTGACCGTATCATCATGTTGATGACTGGTGCGAGCTCAATTCGTGATGTGATGGCATTCCCGAAAACAACGACAGCGGCTTGTCCGTTAACGAACGCGCCAGGATTTGCAAATCCGGTGCAGTTAGCTGAACTTGGCGTCAGTGTTGTAGAAGCAGAATCCAAAGAAGACACAAAAGACGCTGAATAATACAGCGTCATAAGAGCCGAGTTAAGACTCGGCTTTTTTTTCGATTAAATATACCCAAGCCACTTTAAAATAAAGACATTAATTCTAGAGTTACGAATACTAGAGTCACCAATACAAAAAGACACTAGCTACAAAAAACACTAATACAATTAACTAATGCTAAAAGCACTAATACTAAAGTCACTTTGTTGATCGTGAAATACATATGCGTCGTTGGGTGGAATAGGTTGTTTGGGTATAGGAATGAATTGAGGAGATAGACATGGCAGGACATAGTAAATGGGCAAACATTAAGCACCGCAAAGCGGCACAAGATGCAAAGCGCGGAAAATTGTTCACCAAGTTTATTCGAGAATTAACGGTTGCTGCCCGAGAAGGTGGTTCAGATCCTGATTCTAATCCACGCTTACGCGCAGCCATTGATAAATCGCTATCAAACAACATGACTCGCGACACTGTTGAACGGGCTATTAAGCGCGGAGCCGGTGAGCTTGATGGCCAAGTATTAGAAACAATTATCTACGAAGGTTATGGGCCTGGCGGCACTGCGGTGCTGGTGGAAACAATGACCGACAATAAGAACCGCACCGTGTCTGGTGTGCGCAATGCGTTTAGTAAGTCTGGCGGCAACTTAGGCACAGATGGCTCAGTCGCCTACCTTTTTGATAAAAAGGGGATCATCTCTTATGAAGGAGTCGATGAAGACACAATCATGGACGCCGCATTAGAAGCGGGTGCTGAAGATGTTGTGACCCATGAAGATGGCTCTATTGACGTACTGATGTCGCCTGAAGATTTTGGCCGCGTCAAAGATGCCCTCGATGCTGCAGGCTTAGAGTCAATTAATGCTGAAGTGACCATGGTTCCTTCAACCAAAGCGGACTTAGATGCGAGTACTGCGCCAAAGTTCTTACGCTTAATCGACAACTTAGAAGATCATGATGATGTACAAGAAGTTTATCATAACGCAGAAATTTCTGACGAAGTGATGGAAGGTCTGGAATAAAACCTATATGGCAATAATTTTAGGGGTCGATCCGGGATCCCGCATCACAGGTTACGGCGTCATTAAATGCGTCGGTCGACAGCAAGTTTATGTTGGCAGTGGTTGTATTCGAACGAGTTCTGATGAACTCCCTATTCGTTTGAAACAAATTTTTGATGGTTTGTCCGAGATTATTAGACAATACCAGCCTGACGAGTTTGCTATTGAGCGGGTGTTTATGGCAAAAAATGCCGATTCAGCGCTCAAACTCGGACAAGCTCGTGGCGCTGCAATCGTTGCGGCAACTGCAGCTAATTTACCTGTAGCCGAATATAGCGCAACTCAGATTAAAAGTGCAGTGGTCGGAACTGGCCGTGCGCAAAAATCACAAGTGCAGCACATGATCCAGCAATTACTGAAACTGCCCAGTGCGCCGCAAGCAGATGCGGCTGATGCGCTTGGTGTGGCAGTGTGTCATTATCATACTAGCCAAAGTTTGGCCGCCCTTAGCGGCAGAGCCAGTGTAAGAACATATGGACGATATAAATGATAGGTCGTATACGCGGATTATTAATTGAGAAACAAGCACCTGAGGTGCTAGTTGATGTCTCTGGAGTAGGGTATGAGATCCAAATGCCGCTCACCAGTTTTTTTGAGCTGCCTGAACTGGGTCAAGAAGCGGTTATTTATACTCACTTTATTGTAAGAGAAGATGCGCAGTTACTCTATGGTTTTGTATCTAAACAAGAAAGAAGTCTATTTAGATTATTGATTAAGGCAAACGGTGTCGGCCCTAAATTAGCATTAACAATTTTGTCGGGTATGACCGCGGGTGAATTTGTTGTCTGTGTTGAACGTGACGATATAGCCACACTGGTAAAATTACCGGGTGTGGGTAAGAAAACGGCAGAGCGCTTATTAGTTGAAATGCGCGATAAATTAAAGAGCTTGATGGAAGCTTCTGTAGGCTCAGAGCGTGAGTTTATGTTGCAATCGAATTACAAGGCGCCAGTAGTGGTCAATACAGCAGAAGAGGACGCTATCGCAGCATTACTGTCTTTGGGTTATAAACCTGCACAGGCGAGTAAAGCGGTGTCATCGGTTTATACCGATGGCATGAGTTCAGAGACGCTGATTAAATCTGCATTGAAATCGATGCTTTAAGGAATATAGATGATTGAAGCTGACCGACTCATACAACCCAATATAATAGAGCGCGATGAAATTGAAGCGGTTGATCGTGCGATGCGGCCTAAGATGTTGGATGAGTATACTGGGCAAGATGATACTCGTGCACAATTAAAAATCTTTATTGAAGCGGCTCAAAAACGCGGCGAAGCGTTAGATCATATGTTGATTTACGGCCCACCAGGACTCGGTAAAACGACATTGGCGATGATTGTTGCCAATGAAATGGGCGTGAATATCAAGTCAACCTCTGGACCCGTACTTGAAAAAGCAGGCGACTTAGCAGCATTGCTGACAAACCTTGAGCCAAATGATGTGTTATTTATCGATGAAATCCACCGTTTAAGCCCCGTCGTAGAAGAGATTTTATATCCAGCAATGGAAGATTATCAGCTGGATATCATGATAGGTGAAGGCCCCGCTGCGCGTTCGATTAAATTAGACTTACCGCCTTTTACCTTAGTTGGCGCGACAACACGAGCAGGCGCGTTAACCTCGCCGTTAAGAGCACGATTTGGCATTCCGCTAAGGCTTGAGTTTTATAACGTCAAAGATCTGTCCAGTATCGTGGCACGCTCAGCGAAAGTCATGGATCTTGACATCGACGACGAAGGCGCTGTAGAAATTGCGCGACGCTCCCGTGGTACGCCGCGTATTGCCAATCGTTTACTTAGACGAGTTCGAGATTTTGCCGAGGTTAAACATAGCGGTGATGTCACTAAAGTGATTGCAGAAGCTGCGCTGGACATGTTAGATGTCGATGCTGAAGGTTTTGACTATATGGACAGAAAACTGTTGTTGGCGATTATCGACAAATTTATGGGGGGGCCTGTTGGCCTAGATAACCTCGCTGCAGCCATTGGCGAAGAGCGAGAAACCATTGAGGATGTCCTTGAACCATTCCTTATCCAGCAAGGCTTTATACAAAGAACGCCAAGAGGCAGAATCGCAACACCAAGAGCTTATAACCACTTTAATATCATTAAACCTGATGCTTAAAGCAATCGGTTTGTGATGTTATCAAGCTTAAGCGGCACTGAGCACTGAGCATAGAGCATAGAGCATAGTGCATAGTGCATAGTGCATAGTGCATAGAGCATAGCGTAAGAGGAGCAAAGATTGTTGCTCCTCAAAAACTCCTATACCTGTAATGTTGTACCGGTAAATCAGTACCAGTAAATAGTTTTGTCTTGCACGTTAGTCTGTTTCAATCCAGAAGGCTTAAGTGGTACACACTATTATCGGCCTGTTTCGCCTAGTTTCTTTCTATCAACTGCCTCACTTTCTCTTACCATCCTCATCATTTATCACCTGCTAGGTGAATTCCTGTATCCAGTGACTAACACCAAATATCCAACATCCAACATCATAAGACTAAGCTTCATCCGCAAACGGCGTACCAAGATGCGAACTCTATTTGTACTGAATTTGTACTGAGCAGGGATCAATGAGACTGAGGTTTCAAAGTGTGATTTGATTGCGTTGCCTTGTGAATATCAGGTATTTAGAATTGTTACATATATTCACATTATCTCAATTGTGTGCAATTTGATGCTGAACAAGAGCTGAGTACTAACCTAGATTGACTAGGAAAAACATGAGCAACTTCTAAAAAATCGCATTAACCCACCTGTACTTACTAAAGATATCACCTTAAAAGTGTGACGTGCGTCACACTTAATGGTATCCGCTGTGTTGCCGAATGGTTACGCGCATTTTGGAGTGTTCCTCTGTATATCCATTATATTCCAGCTGATTGTACTGCTGCGTGACGAATGTCACATTGTAAAATAGGTGTGTGAAAAATTAACGTTACCTTTATTGCTATTTTTTTTAACAGAATATAGCGAATGGTTAATGAATTGCTGGATTGACGGCATAAACGTGAAATTGCAGTATCCATATCAACGTCAGGAATAACAAATGACGTATATATAAAAATAATTAGGTTTAGGGAGTACTACATAATGAACAGACCATCTAAATTGGCCTCTGCGATTAAGTTTGGTTTAATCGCTTCGGTTTCTACCAGCGCATTTACCGTATCAAATACAGCCTTTGCTGAAGAAGCTGGTGCCGATGTAGAACGCATTGCAGTTACCGGCTCCCGTATTCAACGTCAAGACATGGAAACAGCATCTCCTGTGACTGTGATTAATGCTGCTGAAATTCGTGCTGAAGGTTTTACAACTGTTGATGAGTTACTTCAAGCGCAAACATCTATGGCGGGTGCTGCAGTTGGTTCAAGCACAAACAATGGAGCAGGCGGCGTAGCACAGGTTGATCTACGTGGTATGGGCTCGCAACGTACACTAGTATTGTTGAACGGCCGTCGTATGGTGAATTCTGGTTCAGGTGCCGATAGTGCTGTTGATCTTAACGCTATCCCTGTCGCAATGATTGCCCGCGTAGAAATTTTAAAAGATGGCGCATCTGCAGTTTACGGTTCAGACGCGATTGCTGGTGTTGTTAACATCATCACCAAGAAAGATTTTGAAGGTTTTCAAGTTGATGTCCAAGGCGGCATGACCGATAAGAGTGACGGTGAAAACGGTGAGATAAGCGCACTTTACGGTTTCAATACCGATACTGGTAACTACACATTTGGTGCCGCATATTCTGAGCGTAAAGGTGTCATCCAGTCAGACCGTGACTGGACAGATCCAGGTGCAAGCTCATTTATTCCAAATGGCTCTTTAGGCGGTAAGGTTAAAGATAAAGATGGCAACTGGGTCGCTCGTGAAGAAGGTTACGACTATACCCAAGACAGTTTTTATCAGACTCCAAGTAAGCGTTACAGCTTATTCGCTAACATGACCCAAGAGCTAACTGATGACATCGTAATGACCGGTGATATTTTATACACCAAGCGAAAGTCAAACCAACAGTTAGCGCCTCAACCAGCAAATCTAGATCTAAATGTATGTGGTTCAGGCTACGAAATTGAAGATGGAGCGGAAGATCCAGGTTGCATGAATCTAACCGATGAGATGGTTGCTGGTGGAATTGTTGCTAATGATAAAGGTCAAGTTAACTACAGAAAGCGTATGAACGACGTAGGCCCCCGTGTCTACACTCAAGATACAGATACATGGCGTGTTTCAGCTGGCCTTGAAGGCTCGTTAGATATCAATACTGGCATGAACTGGGATGCGTCTTATACCTACGGTAACAACAAAGCGGATACCGCAGTAGAGAACTCAATCAACGCTAACTTGATGGCTGATGCTATCTATGCTGATCAAGATCCTTGGATGACGGGTCAGCCTATGACCGACCAAGAACTGCTAAACAGTGTTTCATATGATCAAGAATCTGATGGTGGTAACGAGCAGCATGTGTTCTCTGCAGGTCTTAATGGCGAGCTATTTGACCTAGACGCAGGTGCTGTTGCATTTGCCATCGGTGCAGAATACCGCTATGAGAGTGGCTATTTCAATCCAGACCCAATTGTTGTTGCCGGTGAAAGTACTGCCGCGCAGCAAGATCCAACTGATGGTAGCTACAACGTTATCTCTGTATTCCAAGAAGTGAGCGTACCGTTTACTGATAAGCTAACCGGTGAGTTCGCACTACGCTTTGATGATTACTCAACATTTGGTAACGCATCGACTTGGAAGATTGGTCTTACTTATGCCGCAACTGATGACTTAATGCTTCGTACTGTAGCTGCAACAGGTTTCCGTGCGCCAAGTGTTAGCGAGCTATATGGTGGTAACTCAGGTTCATTCGATTACCTAAAAGATCCATGGGAGCAAGAGCAAGACCCACAGATTTTAGTTAACCGTACATCTGATGAAGATCTACAGCCTGAAGAGTCTGAATCTTACACTGCTGGTTTAGTTTACTCGCCAAGCTATGTTGAAGGATTGTCGCTAACTCTTGATTACTGGCGCTTTAAAGTCAAAAACGCGATTACCCGCCTTGATACGCAAGCAGGTCTAAACGAGTGTCATGCTTATCAAACTGCAGGTCAGGGGGATGGTAAAGCGTGTGAAACCTTTAACATTGGCGCAAATGGTGATTTGACTAACCTGACTAACTCACTAACGAACGTTGGATTCCAGGACACGAGCGGTCTTGACTTTAACCTAGCGTATAATTTTGAAGCGTTGAACCTTGACTGGGTAGTTAGCAACGATACCACTTACTTGCTGAACTTTGAGCAAGACGGTATTGATTATACTGGTACAATCGACGGTAACTTCGGTGCTTATTCTGAAATTCGTAACAACTTCAGTATTAAAGCGGGCCAAGACGATTGGAGTGTAATGTACTTTAACCGTTATATCGGTGAAATGGATGACTTAGGAAACGGTGAAAAAGTTGATTCAGTTCTTTATCACAACCTATCAGCATCATACTTCATCAACGATGCTTGGATGTTAACGGCAGGTGTTAAGAACTTTACTGATGAAGAGCCATCAAAAGTCTCTAACGGCAGTGACGGCGGTACAGTACCTGAAGTATACGACGTTATCGGTCGTACATTCTTTGCTGGTGTAACCATGAACTTCTAAATAGCACTCGCTATTTGATCTAAAAAAAGCGCCGAAAGGCGCTTTTTTATTGTCATAAATACCGCTTAACCTAAACCTTTCTGCGCTGAACTCATCTGAATAAATTCAATCTTATAGCCGTCAGGATCTTCTACAAACGCAATTTCAGTACTGCCGCCAGCAACAGGGCCTGCAGGCCTAATGACTTTTCCGCCAGCTGCGCGAATCGCTTCACAGCGAGCATAGATATCCTCTTCACCAATCGCAATATGGCCAAATGCATTACCGTGATCGTAAGTTTCAGTGCCCCAGTTATAAGTTAACTCTATAACCGCGCTACCTGTAGACTCGTCGTCATAGCCGACAAAAGCCAAGGTGTACTTATATTCGCTGTTTTCGCTTTGTCTGAGTAATTTCATGCCTAAAATGTTGGTGTAAAATTCAATACTGCGATCTAGATTTCCTACGCGAAGCATGGTGTGTAGTAATTGTGCCATTTTATGTCCTAGGGTTAAGGTTTTTATGTTCCAAGTATATCGGTTATTATTGAGTTCTAAAAAGGTGATTAAATACTTTTTAGAAATATTGAGCGAGATCAATTTTTTTAGTCAGTATCTAGATCACAAAACGTTTAAATTAGACTGAGAAAGTCTCATTTTTCTTATATTATGCAAATAGACAATTAAGGAGATTTTGATGCAAACCGAACTAAAAATGTCGCTTGCTCTAAGCGCGATTATTGCAGTGACTTTATCTATTTTCTTCATCTGCATGTTCTAAGATATTGAATTAAAAAAGCCGCATATAGCGGCTTTTTTGTTTTAAACTTTTATTTTTAATCAGTGTTATAGAACGTATTCTTACTCTTCTGGGTAGACTTTATCTTTAAATTCACACAGATCTTCAATTATACAACTTCCACAGCGTGGTTTACGCGCAATACATGTATAACGTCCATGCAGAATAAGCCAGTGGTGCACATCGACTTTAAATTCAGCTGGGACCACTTTTAACAGCTTTTTCTCAACCTCAACTACGTTCTTACCCATAGCAAACTTAGTGCGATTCGAAACCCTATCAATATGGGTGTCTACAGCGATGGTAGGCCAGCCAAAAGCAGTATTAAGTACAACATTAGCCGTTTTTCTGCCAACGCCAGGAAGCGATTCTAGTGCTTCTCTGTCTTCAGGCACTTCGCCATTGTATTTTTCGACCAGTATTTCACAGGCCTTAACCACGTTAATCGCTTTGTTGTTATACAAGCCGATAGTTTTTATGTACGGTTTAAGCCCTTCAACACCTAAATCAGCAATGGCTTTGGCGGTATTGGCAACGGGAAACAGTTTGTCAGTGGCTTTGTTGACACTGACATCGGTGGCCTGAGCGGATAATGTAACTGCAACTAGCAGTTCAAATGGGCTTGAGAAGTTGAGTTCAGTTTCTGGGTGGGGGTTATTGGCTCGTAACCGTTCCAGAATTAAGCGACGTTTTTCAGCGTTCATTATCCATTATCCGTAATAATTGTTGTTATTATCTCGTTTGTAAGCGCCGTTACTATCAAGTGCAGACACTACATTTATACTAAATCTCGTTTTATCAATACTCGTAATATCGATATTTGTAATATTAGGGCTAACTGACTTTGGTGATCCGAGCACGAGTTGGGGCTTCTGGCTCTGTTTGAGGTTGCTTAGATGCCAAGTGTTGGTCGATGACATTTTTAAGTGCAATCAATAATCCCATACCAATAAATGCCCCTGGTGGTAACATTGCTAATAAGAAGCTGGTATCTACCTGCCAAATTTGAATAGTTAATGATTTAGCCCATTCACCTAACAACTGATCTGCACCATAAAATAGCGTGCCTTGACCTAAGATCTCGCGACTTGCGCCTAATATGCAAAGAACAAGTGTAAAACCTAGCCCCATCATTAATCCATCAAATGCAGATTTCGCTACGTTATTACGCGAGGCAAATGCCTCGGCGCGGCCAATAATGACGCAATTAGTAACGATAAGCGGTAAGAAAATACCTAACGATAGATATAGCCCATAGGCATAGGCATTGATCAGTAACTGCACTGTGGTAACAAGAGCGGCAATTATCATCACAAAAACAGGAATACGGATCTCTTTAGGGACAAAATCACGTACAAGAGAAACGAGGATATTAGAGCCTATTAGTACTAACATCGTCGCTAACCCCAGGCCTAAGGCATTGGTCAACGTTGCGGTTACCGCAAGTAGGGGGCAAAGCCCTAATAATTGAACCAGTCCTGGGTTATTTTTCCACAGGCCTTGTCTGGCGAGTTCTTTGTAATCACTCATTTCCAACCTCACAATTAGCTGGCGCTGATAACAGTTGTGCTTTATGGGCATTAAAATACTGCACGGCTTTTTTGACGGCTTTAACATAAGCGCGCGGCGTAATGGTTGCACCGGTAAATTGATCTATCTCACCGCCATCTTTTTTGACATTCCAACGCTTGTCTTTGTCTGATAATAGCTGCAATCCGTCGAATGATTTTACCCATTCAGACTTCCTCAGCTCTATCTTGTCACCAAGCCCTGGTGTTTCCTGGTGAGAGAGAGTTCGTACCCCTAGCACTTCACCTGTATGACTAATGCCAATAATAATTCGAATATTTCCGTTATAGCCATCTGGGGCAATGGCTTCGATAGCGATCGCCACACCTTGATCGTTTTTAGTCGCGATATAAGCGGGTAGGGCATCACTTGTTCCTAAGAATTCAGCGGACTTGAGCAAAATACAATGTGCCGTGAGTTCATTATCGTGGATTTCATCAGGAACGATTTGATGTAACACTCGAGCGAGTTCAATTTGCTCTTGCTGCTTAATTTTATCAAAGGTAAATTGGTTGACAACAGCCACTAGCCCAGTACATAGAAGAGCAAATAGACCGAGTAATAAACCGTTTTTTAACATAGATTTTTTCAAAGTAAACTCTCTTTATACTCAGTTGCCAGTACGGTGGCCATAGGTGCGAGGTTTGACGTAGTAGTCAATAAATGGTGCACAAAGGTTAGCGAGTAGTACGGCAAAAGCAAAAGCATCGGGGTAGCCGCCAAAGGTTCGAATCACATAAACGAGCACGCCAATAAGCGCACCGAAAATGAGTCTGCCACGTACACTTGTCGCAGCAGTGACTGGATCGGTCGCAATAAAAAATGCGGCAATCATGGTGGCACCAGAAAACAGCTGCATCAATGGCCCTACATGCGTGTCGGGACTTAACAGATAGCCAAAACTGCTGCAGACAAAGAGTGAGCCTAAAATAGCCACACTGATATGCCAACGGATCACCTTTAGTTTTAACATCACTAAACCGCCAGCAAGATAGGCCATATTGACCCAGAACCAACCGACCCCAAAGCCGTCAAAGAATACCGATTTCCCAAGGCTTTCAGACATGGTTAAGCCAAGCGCTAAATCTGTTTTTACCGTGTCAAGCGGCGTTGCCATCGCAAGACCATCAAAACCTAGCTTATAAACATTTAACTGCTCTGCAGACATAGAGCCAAAAATAGCTTGCAGGGTTAGCCCTAAATCCATAGGGTTTTGCGCAATAGCGGTTGGGATTGACCAACTTGTCATCTGCACAGGAAATGAGATTAGCAGCATGACATAGGCAGCCATAGCGGGGTTGAAAATATTTTGCCCAAGGCCACCATAGAGCTGTTTAACAAGAACAATAGCAAATAAAGTGCCGATGACGACGATCCACCAAGGTGCAATAGATGGAATTGCAACACCAATTAACACTGCGGTTAATACAGCGCTATTATCACTAATCGTCGGGAGTACGGCTCTTTTTCGCAAGTTTAATACAGCGGCTTCAGCAGCGAGTGCAACTACGACTGCCAACATCACTTGGATTAACACGCCCCAGCCAAAGAAATAACACTGGGTCGCAATACCCGGTAGCGCACATAAAATCACTCGGCGCATTACGGTCTGGGTTTGTAGCTGTACCTTTAAATGAGGTGATGAGGCTAACTTAAACGCCATGGTTTATTCCTTTTCCTGCAATTGTGCTTGAGCTTTTTTGGCTTTTGCCTTCGCAATAGTGGCGGCAATACGCTCTTTTTTACGTTGTTCAGGCGTCATATCTTGTTGCTTTTCTTGAACTGTTGCGGGCTTAGTATCAACATCTCCCTCCATAACAGTCTCTGGTGTATTTGTTACTTGCTGGATTTCTGCCTCAAGCATTGCCAGCGGTTCTGCCGCATTTAAAGCCGTCTTCTTCGCTTTAGCGCGAGCGATGGCAGCGGCAATTTTTGCCTTTTTGTCATCCTTGGCACCAGTATCTGCGACAAAGGGCATATCACTTTCGACCGTGGCAGCAACATCAGCAGTGGCTTCAGAGCCCTGAGCTGAGCCAGAGTTCAAGCTAGAACCTAAGTCAGAGTCTGAGCCAGTATCCGATTGAGCGGCTTTTCTCGCTTTAGCGCGAGCGATGGCAGCGGCAATTTTTGCCTTTTTGTCATCCTTGGCACCAGTATCTGCGACAACAGGAACGTCACTTTCTACAGGGGAAGCGGCAACATCAGCAGTCGCTTCAGAGCCCTGAGCTGAGCCAGAGTTCAAGCTAGAACCTAAGTCAGAGCCAGAGCCAGTATCTGTTTGTGCGGCTTTCCTCGCTTTAGCGCGAGCGACGGCAGCGGCAATTTTTGCCTTTTTGTCATCGTTGCCACCTGTAACAGCGACAGAGGACGCATCACTTTCGTCAGTGGCAATAGTACTCGCCTGAGAGCTAGAATCTGATTGTGCGGCTTTCTTCGCTTTAGCGCGCGCTATCGCGGCTGCAACTTGGGCCTGCTTGTCGTTTAATAAACGCGAGGACCCATCTTGTGACTCATTTTGTGACTCTGCTGATACCGATGTGTCAGAGCTTGGTTTGTCTTTTTTAGCTTTAGCACGGGCTATAGCCGCAGCCACCTGCGCTTTTTTATCGATTAACGTTTTGTCTTCAGCCAACGCTTTGTCATCGACTGGCGTTGAGGTACTGGCTTGCATTGTTTCTGCAGCCTTTTTGGCTTTTATTCGTGCCATAGCTTCCGCTACTGCATTCTTGTCTGTATTCGTCATCCCACCTTTGCGTCGCTCGGCCGCTTCTTTTGCCTTGGCTTCACGGGCTAACTTTTCTTCTTCTAAGCGTTGTAATCTCGCTTCGAAACGTTGCTTAGCAAAATCAGCTTGTTTCTTTTCTTCGGTTTGAGTACGTAATGCGGACTTTGCAACACGGTAATATTCGACCAGTGGAATATCGCTTGGGCATACAAAGCTGCAGCAACCGCATTCGATACAATCATGCAGGTTAAAACTGGCTGCCTTGTCATATTCTTCGGCTTTGGCGTGCCAGAATAGTTGTTGCGGTAATAAAAGAGCGGGGCAGGCAACTGCGCACTCTCCACAGCGAATACAAGGTTTTTCTACCGCGTCATCTGCTATCTCTTCATTACTTGGAAGAAGGATGCAGTTGGTTCCCTTTAAAACAGGAGCCTGTACGTTAGGTAATGCGTGCCCCATCATAGGACCGCCAATAATAATTTTATCGCTATCTAAGTCGCCATTAAAACCCAGTGAGTCAAGAATGTGCTTTATCGGCGTACCCACTGGTATCCAATAGTTACCTGGCGTTTGGCTATTAAGTCCGGTTACGGTCACCACTCGGCTGGTTAGCGCATGGCCATTAATGACGGCATCATGAATAGCATAAGCAGTACCGACATTCTGCACCAACATACCGAGCTGGGCAGGAATAGCACCTGATGGTACTTCTTGGCCAGTTAGAATTTGAATTAACTGTTTTTCACCACCGGATGGATACTTGGTGGGAACGGAAGTGATTCTGGTGCTATCTGTTGCCATCGTGCTGCGATTAAGCGCATGTTGCATCGCCTCGATAGCCTCAGGTTTATTATCTTCAATAGCGATAATAATCCGTTTAGGTTTAAGAAGCTTTTCGATAATAGTAATGCCAGAAAAGATCTCATCACTATGCTCGCGCATTAAACGGTCATCGGAAGTGATGTAAGGTTCGCATTCAATACCATTGATAATAACGAGTTCAATCTCACTTGCCGGGCTCAGCTTGATATGAGTGGGGAATGCGGCGCCGCCAAGACCTGCGATACCAGCCTGTTGGATTTTGTGCAGGATCTGTTGATTTGTTAGCTTATCGGGTTCGGCTGAGGTTACCTCAACTGCTGCGTCTAGGCCATCAGCTTCGATAATACAGCTCAGAACACTAATACCGGATGCATGATTACTTGGCATTGGCTTAATATCTGTGACAGTACCAGAAGTCGGTGCATGCACAGGACTGTACGCAAAGCTGGTTCCTGTGGTCAGAGGTTGACCTTTTAAGACTCGATCGCCAACCTTGATGGCCAAGAGTGCACTGTCACCAACTTGGGTTAGTGGCAAAATGTATTGGCTGGCGAGTGGCAGTTGTCCAATAGGGCTGGTGTTAGATAATATTTTCAACTCTGGAGGATGAACGCCACCATGTGAGCGCCAAAGCGTACCTTTATCAATTTGCTCTAATAAAGTTAACACGGCTTATCCTCTTGCAACTGTTTTACGGGGATCGCATTAAGCTGCCAATCCCAAGTTTTGGTCGTTTGTTCTACTGGTAGCATGTCAATACAATCAACAGGGCAAGGTGCAACGCATAGATCGCAACCTGTGCAATAGTCTGTAATGACGGTATGCATTAACTTGCCAGAGCCAAGAATGGCATCGACAGGACAAGCTTGAATACACTTAGTACAGCCAATACACTCCTCTTCACGGATGTAGGCAACTTTTTTTACTTGCACTTCATTAGTCGCGTTGAGAGGCTCAGGATCGACACCCATTAAGTCGGCAAGTTTCTCCATGGTGGCCGTTCCACCCGGCGGACACTTATTGATTTTATCCCCATTAGCGATGGCTTCAGCATAAGGGCGGCAGCCAGGGTAACCACATTGGCCGCATTGTGTTTGAGGCAATAATGCTTCGACTTGATCTGTAAGCGGGTTACCTTCAACTTTGAATTTTTCAGCGGCAAATCCCAGTAGAACACCAAAGACTAGCGCGAGTATTGTTAGTACAACAATAGCGATGACAATACCTGACATGTTTATTTAACCAACCCTGTGAATCCCATAAAGGCGAGGGACATAAGTCCTGCTGTGACCATTGCGATTGCGCCCCCCTTGAACGGTGTCGGGACATCGGCAGCGGCAAGGCGTTCTCTCATGGCTGAGAAAAGAACCAATACCAGTGAAAAGCCCACAGCTGCGCCGAATCCAAAAATAGCAGATTCAATAAAGCCATGTTTTTCATTGATATTAAGCAGAGCAACACCGAGAACTGCACAGTTTGTAGTGATAAGCGGTAAGTAAATGCCTAACGCTCGATGCAAAGACGCACTGGTTTTTTGCACTAACATCTCGGTGAACTGTACGACCACAGCGATCACTAAAATAAAGCTCATAGTGCGCAAATAGCCTAAGTCAAAAGGCAGCAAAAGGTACTGATTGACTAAGTAACTCAGTATTGAGGCCAAGGTTAGTACAAAAGTGGTCGCCATTGACATGCCAATGGCTGACTCAAGTTTGCTAGACACACCCATAAATGGGCATAAACCAAGAAATTTTACTAATACGAAATTATTGACTAGCACAGTGCCAATCAATAAAAGGAGATATTCACTCATCTCGAATCAATTTTGTTAGACAGAATTACAGCTATTATCGGCTTTTCCTTAGGTATTAACAACACATAGAAAGCAAGGTTAAAAAGTTTGCCTTATAAATAACCAATATCAAGCTTGCTCTTTCATATCCTCGCCCTGCATAAATGGGGTGGGTTTGGCAATATAGTAGCCCTGTAAGCCATCGATGAGCAGTTGCTCCATGATCAATTTGTCTTCTTGTTTCTCTACACCGGTCGCTATTACTCGAATGCTGAGCTTTCGAGCAATATCAATAATCATTTTTACAAAGAACTTATTATGCTGGTCTTGGCTGATCCCTTGGGTATAACTATGATCTAATTTAATAAAGTCAGGGCGGACCTCTTTAAAGAATTTAAATGAGGTAAAGCCTAAACCAAAGCGCTCAATCGATATCCGTGAGCCAACACTGTGCAGTTCATTGATAAAGTGATAGGTCGCACTCAAGTTTGTTTGCATTCCTGATTCGTTAACTTCAAACACCAATCGTGCTGCAATTTGCCTCTGTCTACTCAAGATGGTTTTTAGCCAAGAAACAAAGGCTTTATTGGTGGCTGATGCTGCACTGATGTTGATGCCGATAAGTCCACTAAGGTTAGGATGAGTAAGCAGTATGCGCATGGTATTAAGGACGACGAGTTTATCTATCTCTTCGCTCATACCGTGGCGCTCAGCCATTGCTATAACGGTTGTCGTAGGTAAAAGTTTACCTTGGCTATTATAAAATCGTGATAGTAACTCTCGGTAAGATTCGACATCGTTTCTACATGGGCGTATAGCTTGTATGTAAAATTTAATTGCTTTGCGTCGTAATAGGTCATTAATAGCCACTTTCCAGCGACTCTCACCAAAAAGCTCGCCACCGGTTAATTTTTCTTGAAGATGATAACAGTTAGGGCCTAAGGTTTGTGCAATACTAACAGCCGTGTCAGCGAGGGTCATTAAAGACACTGGGTCGCTATCTTGAAGATAGGGCACTAAACCAATATGACCAATAGATGGTGTTCCAAGTTGTTGTTGATATTCTTTAAATGCCGTCTTGAGTATTTCTGCTAATTCGGTGGCTTGTTTAATGCCTACATCGGCAATCACGATAGCAAAATCGGCAGTAGCGATCCGATAAAACTGTGCTTGTGGATTATCACTCAACGCCCGCCTGATCTCGTCTGCTATACGAGCAAGATAATCATCACCAGCTTCTCTTCCATGCATCTGATTCATTGAGGCGAGCTCTGTGGCTCTAATAACGACCAATATACCGAGCTCTTTACGTTCGGGTTTACAGATTTCATCAAGTTTTTCAGTAAAACGGGCCCGAGTGCCAAAACCGGTAATGGGGTCTTGAAAGGCCGTTTTGCATAATTGTTCATGAGCTTCATGAAATTCATCGATTCTGGCTTTTAACTGCTGTTTACTTTTGTCCAGCGTTAATCCGACGCTTTTAAATTCACCTTTTATACGGGATTGCTCGATGGCATTGAAAGAAAGTTTAGCTAAATTGTCAATATGGCTGCAAATATAGGCGATCGTTTTTTTCTGTCTTATGCTCAACAGTAAATGAGTCAAACTAATTAGTAAAAACGTCCCCCAAATAATAATGAGGTGATGCGTAAACTGGGTCACGGTGTTGTCTATCGGAGTCACATTTGACAGTTTTACCTGCAGTCGCCCAGCATCAAGCGCCTGAGTGTAAGCAGAATCAATAGCGAATAATTGAGTTAGATCGGTTTTCTCCTTAAGCACGAGTTGGCCCTTGGTGAAATTATTACTGCTATCTGATTTGTCGATATATTGAAAAAATTGGAAGCTAAATTGTTGTTTTAGCAAGTTGTAGAGTGTTTGACCGTTTCCTTGCCACTGTTTGTGTTGCTTAATGCTAGTGGCATATTGCTCGAGGGTTATGTGAGTCTGGGCCATTAAGCTTTGTTTTTCATGTTGATAACTAAAAAAGCTAAGCGCTAAAAAAAGTAAAACTAAAAACAACTGGAAAAGTTTAGAGGTTGTCATAAAGAATCCATTCAACGCGATCAATAACTCGTAATAGTTTGAGTTATACAGGTTTAGTTGAAAGCATTATAAACAGATTTGCAGATTTATTGCAGTGGATTTATTTGGGAGTTTTAAAGTGTTGAAAACTGAGTGGTGAAGAAAGAGTGCTGAAAAAATAGAGTTGAAGCAAGAGGTGAAAAGGTTGGCTCCCCAGACTGGACTCGAACCAGTGACATACGGATTAACAGTCCGCCGTTCTACCAACTGAACTACAGGGGA
>NZ_JBRILW010000028.1:0-56671 GCF_052977125.1 Shewanella sp. 30m-14
TTGCGGGAGCTGGATTTGAACCAACGACCTTCGGGTTATGAGCCCGACGAGCTACCATACTGCTCCATCCCGCGTCCGATAAACGCTGAAAGCTGTTTTAATTCTACTTACAAAGAATTGTTTTAGAAAACTGAATTTCTCTTTATAGAAGCAGGAGGAATTAATTCGCCATGTTCTACACAAGAAAATTGAGCCTGAGTAGCTTTAACGCTGCTCTAACCCGCATCCGGTTAACACTAATAGATTTTTGATTCTACTATAAAAGAATTGGTACAACCGAGTGGATTCGAACCACCGACCCCTACCATGTCAAGGTAGTGCTCTAACCAACTGAGCTACGGTTGTATTGGTTGCGGGAGCTGGATTTGAACCAACGACCTTCGGGTTATGAGCCCGACGAGCTACCAAACTGCTCCATCCCGCGACAGGATAATAGATGATTTAATTCTTCTATAAAAGAATTGGTACAACCGAGTGGATTCGAACCACCGACCCCTACCATGTCAAGGTAGTGCTCTAACCAACTGAGCTACGGTTGTACTGTTCAAGAAAATGGTTGCGGGAGCTGGATTTGAACCAACGACCTTCGGGTTATGAGCCCGACGAGCTACCAAACTGCTCCATCCCGCGACTGTGTTCTTGCTGTCCGTTTGGCTGTTGCCTTGGAACGAGCGCTATAGTATGGCGATACCGTAATTGTTGCAAGTAAAAAAACACAATAAACTTCCAAGCGGTTGTTTGCTACCCAATTCGAGTAGCGTTTAAGCACTTTTGCCAATTTTTAAGTAAAACAATTACAAAGGGGGATGTTTAAGGCCCCTTTTTACGGCTAAACCTTGTGATAATTTATTCATTAGACTGCTCTCTATTAAAGCTTTTGGCCAATTTGGCTTGCGGTTGTCACTTATATTATGCGTTTTACCTATCGTTTTGCCATTTATGCGTTCAACGTTAGGCCTGCGCTCTTCACTATACATAAGCAAAGCAAACCTCAATAAAGGCGCTCAACGAGTCACGGCTAGTGAATTTTGTATAAGCGGTCTGTCATCTATAGGTAAATGCAGTAAAGCTGCAATAAACGCTAAAACTACGGTACTCCACCAAATAGGTTCATAACTGCCGTAATAATCATATATTCGGCCGCCGACCCAAGCACCTAAAAAACTACCCACTTGATGAGTAAAAAACACTAGGCCATAAAGTGTCGATAAATAACGAGCACCAAAAATCTGTCTAACTAAGCCCGATGTTAAAGGCACAGTACCTAACCAACAGAAACCAATCGCTGCACCAAACATAGCGGCAGTGTTGTCGGTAACGGGTAAAGTCACAAATGCAGCAATAACAGCTGTACGCACAAAGTAGAGCGCACTCATAACGTAGCGTTTACTAAACCTATCCCCCATCACGCCCCAAAAGTAAGAGCCGAAGATATTAAATATGCCCACGTAGGCCAAAGCTAGCGCCGCAGTTGAGCTATCAAGGTGTTTATCTGCTAGGTAGCTAGGAAGATGGGTCGCAATAAACATCACGTGAAATCCACACACAAAAAATCCCAGGTGAATTAACCAATAGTTTCGATTAGTACAAGCCTGCTTGAGCGCCTCAGATAAAGTTTGAGTATCGGCTAATTCATTACTTTTTGGAGTGCTTCTTGCTGTTTTCATAAAAGAAGCAAAAGCCAACATCACGCAACACAGCAAGGCAAATACCTGTAAAGCCGTTTGCCAATCAAAGTGAGTAAGTAGGCTTTGGGCTCCAGGGATCACCGCAAACATACCAAATGAACCTGCAGCCGTTGTTAAGCCAAACGCTTTCGCCGTATGCTCAGCCGGCACAACTTTTGCGACAGCGCCTAGTACCACAACATAACTCGTGGCACTTAAACCTAAACCAATTAGCATACTGATAGAGAAGTAGAACATTTCGCTGCTGGTTGACATTGAGGTCAGTAATAAGCCCAAACCATATGTGAGTGCACCACACATAATGATCTTTTTAGAACCAAACCGATCTGCCGCCATCCCAACAAAAGGTTGGAACATGCCAAAAAGCAAGTTTTGCAATGCAATCGCAAAACTAAAAAACTCACGGCCAGCCTCAAAGCTCATTGATATTGGCGTCATGAAGATCCCAAAGGACTGACGAATACCCAAACTGATTATCAGGATCCCAATACCTAACCAAACTAAAGCAGGAAATCTAAATATGCTCATGGTTGCACAACCTGCTTAGTAGGTTGCCCATCAGCATTCTGTGGCATTTGATGACAACCAACGTCTGTTGCATTAAGACTAAATGCATCAAGTAGAGGTTGGCAGTAATTAATTAAAATAAGGGTACAAACTAATGTGGCAGACAAACGCATAAGTTGCGCAATTAACGATTGTGAACGCATGGATCAACACGGCTTAGACAAAAAGGAAGCGCATGCTACTTATTTGTCTTTCATGAGGCAAATGAATAAAGATAAACAACACTATGCATAAAACGCATAACCAGACAAATGAACGATGCTTGTAGCACACCGATGCAATCTACAAAGTCAAGATAAAGCCGCAGAGCTCTATAAGCAAACCCTAGCAGATACTTAAATTTAAACTCGATACACTATAAAAAAGGGGAGTTTCCTTAAGAAACTCCCCTTTCAACTAAAAGTGATAATTACGCCAATAAATTACTGTACGTTACTTACCCCAAGGGTTAGTTGGGTCTTGAGACGCTGATGGACGCTTTTTGTCACTACTACGGTTTTGCGAGTAAGCATCTTTTGCTCTCGGCTTATCTTTACCGTAACGTGGACTTGGACCGTTTTTCTTCATTTCCTTATAGTTTTCCATAGCCTTTGCACGCATCTCTGCAACAAGTTCCACGGTTAACTTTTCAGGTTTGCGCGGCACAATACCATCAGCGAAACCACGTTCCCGTGGTTTTAACTCCATTTGCGCTTCGTTGCCTTTTGGCATGCGCTTAAAACGGTATAGGTAAAAAGCTTCTACACGTTCCCTCGCCCATTCGGTCTTTTTCAAAAACTTAACGCACGACTCCATATTCGGATTCAAATTAAAGCATGCCAATTTAAGTGCTGCGTACAACACTTTATAATCGTAAAACTTCACAAGTTCTGTAAGCATGGTTTCAAGCTTTAGGCCGTGAAGCGGGTTATTCTGTTGATGTTCAATCATGGGACGTCCAAATATCGCAGGTAATATAAAGTGCACGCACCGATAAAATGATAATCATTTAATCAGAAGTGCAGACCAATCATAGCGCTGGTCAAAACAATGCCTTAATAATAACAACAAAAAGCCTTTATCACCCAATCAAATCGTTCTGCGCTGGCATTTATTCATTAAAGCAAGCTCAAACAAGATAAATATCAGGCCTTAGCTTGCATGATTGCTCGACATCTAAGCACCTACCTCTGTATAATCCGCGGCTGTTTTGCCTCTATAGCAGGTTTACTCTCCGTAACCTGTTTACGTCTTTGGCTTTCACGTTTTATTAATCACTCAGGATACTCTTTTGATTTCTACCGCAAACATCACGATGCAGTTTGGCCCAGAGCCATTATTCGAAAACATTTCCGCTAAGTTCGGTAACGGCAATCGCTACGGCTTAATTGGCGCAAATGGTTGTGGTAAATCCACCTTCATGAAGATCCTAAGTGGCGAGCTTGCGCCAACCTCAGGTAACGTCTCAATTACTCCGGGCCAAAAAGTAGGTACCTTGAGCCAGAACCAATTTGCATTCGAACAATACAGTGTTATCGATGCTGTTATTCAAGGCGATGCTAAGCTGTGGGAAATTAAGCAAGAACGCGAGCGCATCTATTCACTACCAGACATGACTGAAGAAGATGGCATGAAAGTGGGTGAACTTGAAAGTGAGTTTGCTGAAATGGACGGCTACAGTGCAGAAAGTCGCGCGGGCGAAATTCTACTTGAAGCAGGCATTGATGAAGAGTTCCACTTTGGCTTGATGAGCCAGGTCGCTCCAGGTAAGAAGCTACGTGTACTTTTGGCACAAGCACTGTTCTCAAATCCAGATATCTTGCTTCTTGACGAACCAACCAACAACTTGGATATTCACACCATTAACTGGTTGGCTGAAGAGCTGAATAAGCGTAAGTGCACCATGATCATCATCTCGCACGACAGACACTTCTTAAACACTGTTTGTACACACATGGCCGATATCGATTACGGCGAGCTACGTGTTTACCCAGGTAACTACGAGTACTTCTTAGAAGCTTCTTCGTTGATCCAGGAGCAATTATTAGCGGGTAACGCTAAGAAAAGCGCTGAAATGACCGAGCTGCAAGACTTCGTTAACCGTTTTGGTGCGAACGCATCTAAAGCCAAACAAGCAAGTTCTCGTGCAAAGAAGCTTGATAAAATCAGCCTTGATGAAGTCAAATCGTCTAGCCGTATGACACCATCGCTGCGTTTTGATGAAGGCAAGAAAATGCATCGTCAAGCGCTCATCCTAGAAGATGTTGGCCATGGCTTTGATGGCGAAATGCTATTTCAAGCTGGCGAGCTGATCCTAGAAGCTGGCGCTAAGCTTGCGGTTATCGGTGAAAACGGTGTCGGTAAGTCTACTTTCTTACGTTGTTTGGTTAATGAGCTGCAAAACAACCAGGGCGTAATCAAATGGTCTGAAAATGCCTCTATCGGTTATTGCCCGCAAGACAGCAGCAAAGATTTCGATAATGACCTAACTCTATTTGACTGGATGTCGCAGTGGCGCTTACCAAAGCATAACGACCTAATGGTACGTGGCATGCTAGGCCGTTTGCTATTTACTGAAGACGATATCAACAAAAAGGCACGCAACTGCTCTGGTGGTGAGAAAAACCGTCTATTATTCGGTAAGTTAATGATGATGGATATCAACGTACTTGTCATGGACGAACCTACGAACCACATGGACATGGAAGCGATTGAAGCGTTGAACAATGCGCTTAAAGACTACCAAGGCACGCTTATTTTTGTGAGCCACGATCGTGAGTTTGTATCATCTTTAGCGACTCGCATCATAGATGTAAAAGATAAGCAGCTTATAAACTTCCAAGGTACTTTTAATGAGTACATGGCGAGTCAAGCTGAGCAAGAAGCCAAGAAAAACGCTTAAGCGGATCGGGGTTTACGGCAGCAATAATGTTGCCGTAAACTGCATATTAAAATGGCGCTAAACTAAACGTTAGCGCCATTTTTTATTGCGTGATTTATGTTGATTGCTTAAGTGAACGCTTAAATAATTGATAGTTTGAAATAGTGATGGTTTAAAAAAATAACTCACTGAATAAGTGAATAAGCGCTTAAATGATTACATAAAATTAATTAAGATGATTGTTCCAAATGATATAGATATAAAGCGTCAATATCACCACTGCATAAAATTGGCATTGCGCCTTTAAGCTTTGCTAGCGGCCAATCCCACCATTTCAACGTTAATAACTTATCTATCGAGTCACTCGTAAAACGCAACTTTACTAACTTGTTATTACCAACCACCACACTATAAGGCGCGACATCTTTACTGATCACCGCTCGAGCGCCAATCACTGCGCCGTCACCAATGGTAACCCCAGGCATGATCATCGCCTCTGAGCCAATCCAAACATCATTGCCGATCACCGTATTACCCGCACGCTCAAAGCCGGTGCACACCCCTTCACCAAACTCATCACGCGAGAAGGGATAAGTCGAGATCCAATCGAGTCTGTGGCCCTGATTACCAGCAAGCATAAAACATGCTCCAGAAGCGATTGAGCAAAATTTTCCAATAATTAACTTATCGACTTCGCCAAAGACTCCCGCTTCCCATACATCTATGGTCGAGCCATCACCGAGCAGATAGCGCACAGCTTGATCTTCAAAAGACTTACCATGATAAAAACCTGAATAATAAGAATATTCCCCAACGTCAATATTGGGGTTAACGACTTGCTCTTTAAGCCTTTTAGATTCTAGCCAGCTGGTAAACTCGTTCATTTTTAGGCCTAGGAAAATGTAGAAAGATTGATTTGGTTTGGCTCTGTCTTATGCTATTTGCTATTTGCTATTTGCTATTAAGTAATAATTATTAACGATTAGGTAAAGCAAATACTGCACCTAAAGCCCCTAACAATAATGACCGAATACTAGATCTCCGCCTTTTCTCAGAAGGCATGACTCACATTAGTCTGCAACATTAATCAGAAATAATATCAGCAATTTTAGTTAGCGCTATTCGTCAGAAAGAATAATCAGCAGAATAAATAGAAAAGTTAGCTCACCAGCACGCACATACTGGTGAGTAACCAGCCAAATTAAGCGGCAACAAGCCTACCGCTATTTGACCATAACATCATTATTCACTTAAAACGCGATACCAATACCGACAGCGTTATCAAAATGGTTATAATCTGAAATGGTCATGCCATAACCGCTTTGCAGCTTTAAGTAACCTTTTAGCCCCTTATAGATTGGAAAACGCCAACTGAGCTCCTCATAACCTTTAGAAAAGCCACTTTCTACCAGGTTACGTAAGGTCAAACTAATTTGGTGTTCGCCAAAGTACCAGTCACCTTTGACCGAACCATAACCCATATAGTCTTCAATATCAGGGTTATAGTCAGTATTAGAAAAGTCAGTTCTAATCCAAGGTTTGATGCTAAGCTCAATATCACTCAACGCTAGTGAAAACTCTAAGTAAACGCGATTCCAGCTTCTTTCATACACGCCACCTTTACCATTTGATTGGTGCTCAAAACCAACGCTAGTGCTTTGCCACAGATCACTTTCATCAGAGTGCTGCCAAAACCAAAATACCTGAGGCTGGTATTGTGAGTCTCTAAAATAAGCCGACTTGTCATAAGCTTGCCAGTTAGAAATCTGGCTATAAGCGATATAAAGACCGTCATTATCAGTCAATATATTATTGGCTAAACCGTATTTTAAACTGAACTGAAACTGGACATTGGTGTTGCTGATATCTTCTTTATTTGGGTTTTGTGGAGCATAGTAAGCTTGATTTGCCGCTTGAGTTTGATAAACAGGTAAGACAAAATTATTATCAAATATCGTCAGTTTATACAGGTCTTCTTGGGGCATTACCCCCGCTACGCCGGTGATATCGTTGCTAATAGTCGCCTGCTCTTTTGCCTGGAGTGAACTTGCGACCAGTAAGCTTGCAAGCAAAATGACATTGGTTTTAATATTAGTTTTATGCTTCAAGTTATTTATCTCCCTATTAAATAACGGCGATCTTCATCAACAATATCACGACTTATTTGCCAAAAGTTCGCCTCAATATCCAATATATTGAATTTATTTTAATTTTAAATCTTTCCTCTGGTTTTGTGCTTTATAAACCAAAGGCTAAGGCACAGCTTTTTAGCTATGTCATTCAATGTAGCAAATTCTATGCAAGATGTACTTTTTCAGAAGAAAAATTAGCACTTTAACTGAACAAATTACAGTTTTGGCAAGTGATGCCCCATATTAAGCCAGATCTCGCTGAACTTTATCGACAGCGCGAGTCGTTACATCTGCTGCATTGCAGGTGTACTGACAACTATTTTTATCACCTTTTCTATGGCCACTGCAGGCTAAAAATGACTGACCGTTTTTACTATTGCTACGTACTATAAGCTTGCCTGAAAGGCATTCTGGGCAGACTTGAAGTTGATGGTTGCAGCCTGCTGAGCCACAAAAATGGTGAGTGTCATTACGCAGCATTGGGCCACAGTTGCACACAGAGCATGCCTCTATCTTAGTGTCACAATACTCTTTACCCAGCGAGCAAGTATAAAACAGGCCAAAGCGCCCTTCTCTTGGGATAAGTTTACCCTCACCACACAGTGGGCAACACAAGGAGTCGTTATACATAGGCGCTAAATCGCTTAAATAGCAGCGCACATCCTCGCCAAAAGCACGAAGTTCCCTAACAAATGTCGACTCTTTACCCAGCTCAGCTTGCACAAAAACCGTTTGCTTAGCGCGTGATAACGCAACGTAAAACAGTCGACGCTCCTCGGTGTTTTTATAGCTATCGAGTGTTGGTAACAAGGTTTCTAAAATCGGATCGTTATCAATTTTACATGGGAAGCCATATTTATCGTCATTCACATCCAGCACAATAACAAAATCAGCCTGCTTACCTTTTGAAGCGTGGGCAGACATAGCTGAAATGGAAAGCTGAGGATATTGTTTTTGCCAGCGACTTAACGCTTTTAATGAGCTTTTAAAGCGGCCAATCAGCATCACACTTGCATGATTATTACTTGTTGCTTCAGTGATGCTTGCAAAAGCTTGCTCTAAGGCTGTCTGTTTATCATTAACCAGTAAACAAACCTCAGGATTATCGCTCTGGCTATGGGTGGTAAGTTGCTTCTTCAACTGAACGGGATTTGCCTGAATAAACCGTGATGCCACCTTTTCAATCTGATTATTAAATCTAAAGGTTTTATCTAAGGTAATCGTTTGAGTGGTACCAAATGTGCGTTCAAATTCTGTGGTTAAACTGAGATCGCTGCCGGTAAAACGATAGATAGCCTGCCAGTCATCACCCACACAAAAAAGTGCACAACCAGGACTTGCATCCCTTAACGCTTTAACGAGATTGGCGCGTTCAAGCGAGATATCTTGAAACTCATCCACCATGATGTACTTGTAGCGGAAACGTTCAGCGGTTTGTTGATGAAAATCGCTACATCGAGCCACTTTTAACGCCTTGGCGATCATATCTGAGAAATCTAAGGTGTTATTGGCAGTGAGGTGCGCGTCATAACGCGTAATCACCCAGTTGAATAGATGCAAAAACGCTTTCCATCTCACCTGGTTATAATGGGTTGATTGTTTCGTGTCAGCTTTTGGCAGTTTCAAAGCTTCAAGTTTAGAAAAAGTCATCCCTGATGACTTAAACAAGCTGACAAAGCTTGCCATTAAGCGACTAACATTTCGATATATGCCTAAGGCTTTAACCTGAGCAAACAGTACATTTGGAGCGATAGGTTTAAACACCTCACTTTGACTCAGGCCGAGTTGTTCACAGCGCTCGCACAATTGCTCTTCTAAGCTTTTTTCTAGCTCACCAATATCGGCCTGCCAACTAAACGTTTGCAACAAACAGGTATTGTGCTGTTGGTGCAGCGCAATCTTCCACTCCCTGCTTTGGTTATAGGCGACTTTGTCGATATCTGGGCGAGTATTGCCCTGTTTATCAATGCCAAAATGCTCTAAGTAGGCATCGAGCTGAGGAATATAAAAGTCAGGCTGATAAACACACCTACCCGGCTCTGTTACAGGCACGCAGTACTTTGGCTCATACTCAAATTTAATGCCGTGGATATAAAGGTAATTACAGATAGCGAGCTCTTGAAAGCTTTTAACCAGATCGCCCGACAGTGCTCTGATTTCATTATTTTTAAGATAAGCTCGATATTGTCCGTCAGACTTAAATGCGAGTTCGTTAACTT
Source organism: Shewanella sp. 30m-14 (assembly GCF_052977125.1). Taxonomy (NCBI): domain Bacteria; kingdom Pseudomonadati; phylum Pseudomonadota; class Gammaproteobacteria; order Alteromonadales; family Shewanellaceae; genus Shewanella; species Shewanella sp. 30m-14. The sequence continues at coordinate 9,467 of NZ_JBRILW010000028.1, forward strand.
GCGGGTAAAGATAGCGGCCAAAGTAATTGGCTACTGGATCGGCCATGTGTGGATCGGCCACAATCTCGTCAATCTGTTGATCAATAAATTGGGTGAATTGCTTTTCATCGCTAGCAAGAACAGACACCTGTACTTGATCAAGTGTCGAGCGATTTAAGTCATGCTGAATGATCTCTTTACCCAAGGCATGAAAAGTACTGATCTTTACAGCACTAGGCTCACAAAGCGCTGCAATACTGCTCACACGTTGTTCAAGCTCTACTCTGGCGTCTTTGCCGTAGGCCAACATTAATATTTCTTCAGGCCGAGCCAAACCTTGACTCACTAAATAAGCCGCCTTAGCCGCCAGCGTACTGGTTTTGCCTGTCCCCGCGCCCGCTATCACTAAGGTGTTGTTTTCATCAATCACACAAGCTTGGCGCTGCAACTGAGTTAACGGGTGCGCTTCAAGTGTGTCAAATAACGGCCCATGGGCTTGCAACTGTTTAGTTTGCCACCATTGATTATATTTTGCGGTAAAGAGATCGGGTTGCTTGATAAACTTTGCTAGACGGCAATTGAGTTGACTCACCTCAAACCCTAGCGTGGTAAAATACTCAACCAGATCAAAAGCCTCTCGTGAGTGTTGAAATTGGTGCTGTAGACGTTTTTTGTCAGAGTCGCGTAAGAATCGCTGATGCTGGCCAAAAGCGCGATCAAAAGCGGCAATGTCCACCAGCACGTTATCGAAGCTTAGCTTAAGAGACGTGCGGCAAAACTCAAGGCGGTTATTAAGCGCTAATCTAAACAAAGGTTTGCAATTAACCAAGTGGAAAAAGTTAAAGTGCTTGTCGCCCCAAACCAATGTTTGAGTAAACCAGCCTCGCTTTACTTCCACCGTTTTATCTATCTCAGGATACGAATAAAGCGTACCGTTAATCGTTAAACCTTGATCGCACAAATGCGCGCTATTACAGAAAAAGAGCCCCTGCAATAAACCAAACTGAACAGAATGTCGCCTAAGCTGCATTGACTACCTCGAAACCACAAAATACCGCGGCATATTATCAACTAATGCCTAGCGCAAATAGCAGTAATTGTTTCTGCGGCATAAAAACATCCTCTGGCAGAACTCAATGAATAGTACATAAAATCAACAGGCTAGATAGCATTGGCGCTTTTATTTTTTTTTACATGTAAAAAAGGCATTTCAAGCGTGATAAACCACGCAAAAACGAATCGAAACCCGCATATTAAGCGCGGTATCACATATCTAGCGATAACTGCATGATAGCCTCAATAACAAGTGCATAGCAGCCCAAAATCAATAGAAATGCTATGTAATATCATCTAGATAACTTATCTAATATTGGAATGATAAAAAGGGTTACCGTAATGAAAAAAGTACTAATTGCAGGTCTTCTAAGTTGTTTATTCGCAGGTACTGCTAGTGCAGAAAACCTTGACAAAGATACTGCTCTTGGCATGGCAAGTCTGATGATTTGCACATCGTTTTACGCTGAACATGATATGCAAATTGAAGGCACTATTGTTGGTCAGTCTATGATGGCTCATAGAAATGCAGGCATTGAAGAGATGATCATGTCTAAAGAAACTAGCCAAGCATTAGATGCTTACATGACTAGATTTCAAAGTGCTAATCAAGCACAACAAGTCGTATTATGTGACGACGCCATTAAATTTGCTCGTGAAAGTGATTTCGTAAAAGTAGATTAATGCGATTTCGTAAAAGTAGATCAACGCGACTTTGCTAAGCTGTTAAAACTTACCAGCTCAGCTTACCGAAATTGATAACCCCGCAAGGGGTTATCTTGTTTAAGCCTTGTTGCTGACGATAAACAGATAACCTAATTCAACTTAAGCTAGCTTAGTTTTCTGTTGCGGGTATAGGTTGGGATCTCAAGTTCTGATGCAAGGTGATCATAATGGTTTGTTCGAGCCGACTTCTCTTTTAAAAAATCATGTAGATTCAGTAGTTCAGATGAGGCAAAACGATCTTTATGTGGTTGTGGGTTCACCTTCTTCTGCGGTAATTCTTCTATTTCTTCTATCTCTTCCGTTTTTTCTATCTCATGTGTCTCATGAGCTTCTAGCAAACCGCTAGCCTCCTGCATTCCCGTTGCGATTACCATCAACTCTAGTTCACATTCAAGTTCTGGCACTATGGTTAAGCCAATAATGACTAAGGCACCAGGATCGAGCTGCTGCAGCAGGGTTTCGCCAATACTGTTGTATTGATTAAGCTCAATATTCTCGGTAGCCATAACGCTAACAATGGCACCTTTTGCCCGAGAAAGTGCGATATCTTCTAGTAGTGGATTTTTTAACGCCTTACTGATTGTGAGCTGAAGATCTTCGCCGGGCATTTGTTTAGCCACTCCCATCGCGGCGCGACTGGGATGGCTTATGACCTCGATAAAGTCATTAAGATCGATATTAATTAAACCCGACTGACTAATGGTGGTGGTGAGCCCCTGCAATACATCTTGAAGAATGCGATTACTTTCATAAAAAGCGTTAGTAATACTCACTTTTTTATCAAGGGTTTGTATTAATTTATCGTTCGGCAACACAATGACCGCATTGGCATGCTGCATCAACTGATCTACGCCCGTTTTAGCAAGCTGTCCTCGTTGATGCCCTTCAAAACTAAAAGGTGTGGTCACGACCGCCACCAAAGGTTTATTGAGCTCTGTGGCAACAGAGGCCATAAACGGAATCGCCCCAGTCCCAGTGCCCCCGCCCATGCCTCCAGTAATAAAAATAATGTCAGCCAGTTCAATATGCTCCCTTAGCTGCGCTTGTGACTCCTTAGCCGCTTCATGGCCTCTTTCAGGCCTAGCACCAGCGCCCAGCCCTTTAGTCGCCTCAAGGCCTATCTGCAGACGCGTACTGCAATCCGATATTGCCAAAGATTGTGCGTCGGTATTCACCGCAATCAGTTGCACGTTGTCACCTAAAGATGCCTGACTGAGTTGGTTTATGGTATTACAGCCACAGCCACCTACGCCAAATACCGCTATGCGAGGGGGTTGGCTATTTTGAGTAATCATATCGAACATAGGACATATCCTTGGTATTGACCTTAACAAGTGCCAAAGAGATTAACCTGCGGCTGCGACAGACTCCGTCGTAGCGTTTTGATATCGCATGTTTACTTTATTAATTAAACGGGTGAAGTGAGAGCGAAGTTTAGGTGGTGATATCACCTCAACACTGTCGGCCATTCCCCATAAAAATTCGCGTAATTTAGGCGTATCATCCACGCTGGCACTAAGGCGGTAATAGCCATTTTCTAAACGCTCAATACATTGATCATCACTCAAACGCGCATTACGTTGAATAAGGTTTGCAGACGGCGAGAGAAGCAGCTCAATGTTAATCGGCGTGGTTTTACTCGCCTCGCCAGTCAGCGCAATATCAAAATCATCACGGGTAATAGAGGTACTTTCAAGTAAACGAATATTTCGCAGCAAATTAATGGGTTTTGCATAACGCTTTGTGTGAGACGTGCCTACCGTAAAGGCCAGCATAATCACGCCCCCCGATATTTTTATTCCTTCAGCATTAATCGGTCGGTAGTCAATCCAATAGCTTTTACCTTTAAGAAATCGCTGAATTTCACAGGCTATTTGGCGTTTACTCAAGAGCGCTTCTTGCACTATCTCAAGTGACTTGGGATCGTGTTCGGCGTAAGAGATAGGCAAAGGCTCAGGTAACTGCGCGACTCGACAAGCCCAGTAAAGCCAGGGGTTATCAGGATCGTCCCCCAACACCTGATCAGCACGCTCAAAATAGGGCGTCAGCTGCTTTACACTTTGCGGCGGTAACAATTGCTTAGCGCTATGCTTTAACGTATGAAACGCCAAAGCCATATGCTGATCCATCAAGGTTAAGTTAAGACCACGCCAGCAGGCGGCAATAGACCAGCCAAAAGGCTTACACCTATCATCAAGCACTAAACCAAACAGCCCCATATCGTGCATCGCTTTTAGCTCTCGCTGCACCGTTCGTATGCCAACGTCATAGTCGCGATCGTTAAGTTTTTCAGTCAAAGCAATGGCCGAGATCCGTCTTGGTTGGCGGGGTATTTGCTCAAGCATTGCAAGCTGGCGTGGAATATTGGTTTGCATCAAATGTTCTCAAAATTTGCAGTGGGTTTAGCTTAATACACAGCTACGACAAGTTATGACGCAGGAATATGATTTTATATCCAAATCAGTAAAAGTCACCCATAAACTCGATGCAAATCAGTAGCACACAGCCGTTACAAGGCTGCAGTGTCACGAAACACAACCGTCGAGTTCAGCAAACATGCAGAGTAACAGAAGCCATTGTTAGCGTTGACTAAATGCTGCTGTAGCCCATAATCAATCTTTAACCCTCTACCTTGCTTTTATTTGGGAGCTTTTTTGATGAGTAGCCTTAAACTCAAACCGCACCACTTGGCATTACTATTTGCGTTAGCAATTGCCTTCTATGTTTGCTATTTACTGGTCGAGCCATATTTAGGCGCCATCGTACTGGGGTTTATTGTCTCGATATTATTTCTCCCTCTTCACGCACGCATTCAGCAACGTATGCCTAATCGGCCCAATCTGGCTTCAGTGTTTTCATGTACATTGGTCACCGTGATGGTATTGCTGCCATTACTGTTTGTGGCAATGGCGATAATGAACGAGGGCATTAACTTTATGAGTAATGCCTATCAGTGGCTGACTGAAGGGGGAGCCAAAAGCTTTCTTTCTCACCCCTCTATTCAGGGCGCAATGGCCTTATTAAATAAGTGGCTGCCATTTGACACCATTAAAATTGATGAGCTCGTGCAACAAGCTGCAGGAAAAGTCACCCAACTAAGTAGTAGCTTGTTAAGTGCCAGTACCGGCATTGCCGGCGATATAGCAGATACCTTTTTAGACTTTGGCTTGATGTTATTCGTATTATTTTTCTTTTTGCGAGATCAAGAAAAAATCATCCAAAATACCCGCCGCATCATTCCATTATCTCGCTCGCAAGAAGAGCTAATCTTCAATGAAGTCGGTGTGGTCGCCAAGTCAGCCGTGTTAGGTGCATTTCTTACAGCGTTAGCCCAGGGCGCGTTAGGCGGCATAGCAATGGCATTAGCCGGATTCTCGGGGTTATTTTGGGGCACCATGATGGCATTTGCGTCCTTTATTCCATTTGTGGGCACCGCGATGATCTGGCTGCCAGCCTCGATTTATTTATTCATCACCGGTGACTGGCAATGGGCGCTATTTTTGATTGTTTGGGGTGTAGTGGTGATTGGCTCAATTGATAACTTTCTCAGACCCTGGCTTATGCAAGGTAATACAGGGATGAGCACCCTACTGCTATTTTTCTCACTGCTCGGTGGTTTACAGCTGTTTGGTCTAATTGGCTTAGTCTATGGCCCAATCATCTTTGCGGTAACCTTAGTGTTAGCCCGCTTATATGAGATTGAGTTTAAGGACTTTATCGACCAACAAGATAAAGAATAAATACGCAAGGTAACCTGTAGTCTATCGCTTCTTTAGGTGGATTGTTGAGGCAGGGAGTTGAGGCTGGCCTTTAAAAATAATACTGCCCTGTAAAAATAATCCCCCTTGTACTAAGGGGCATATTTTTACAGGGCAGCTTAAGTTGTAGAAGCGCAGATTTTAAAGGCTCAGACATTAAAGGCTTAAGCTTTAAAATATTCAGTGTTAAAAGCTTCTATTACTTCATTAGCTACTGTATTAGCTACTTCATTTTTGCCAGCTCTTGCTTGAGCTGCGCTAACTTGTAATTTTCAGCTAAGACTTTTTGCGCATACTTATAAGAGAGGTCGAGCTTATCTGCCGCTTTTGCTGCTTTTAATTCATCCTGATAGCTTTCAAGTTGCAATTGCACTGCTGCAATTTCTGTCTGTAAATCACTCTTAAGGGCTGCGTCAGTACAATTCGTTTTGACGAGCTCAAGCGAAGACTGCAACTGAGTCACCATTTTGTCGTAGCCTTTAGCTTTTGCATTCACAATTAAGGCTTCAATCTTACAACTCCGCTCAGCGCAACCAGCCAAACTAGCACAGTCTGCTGCAGGGGCTGCTTGAGCAGAGGCTAGACCAAAGGTTAGTACGCTACAACTCATTGTAAAACCTAAAAATAAACTAGATGTTTTGTTTTTCATAAAAATTTCCCTAGTACGATATCGACAACTTGGTTTGTAATAAAAAAAATTACTCATACTGTTTTATAGACACTGCATTACCAAACGTCCATTTAGTAGCGAAAACTTCTTGTTAAACAGCGCTAAAAACTTGAGCCAAGAGTTAAACATAACAGCTGATTTACAGCCAAATAGCAGATGATTGTGCAGATAAAAATGCCAAATGATAATACAAACTGCTGTGTATCATTAACTTACTCTCTCTGACAAAAGTATCAACCGAAACAAAGCACTTTACTGATTACAATCAATTCCACGTTTATCGAAATTTAGTTTGACAAGTTAACACCACAAACCTACATTTCGGTATAGGTCGAAATATATCAAAATAAAAGTCAGAGCTAAAACACCTACGAAAACACCTACAGAGTAAACTTATATAGCGGATGTACAGGTTTGAGTATTGCGCCAATGTACCACGCCAGAGTACTGTTCTAGGGTAATGCTCTAGTGTACTGCGCCAACCTATTTCACCTGTGTATGAGGTAGATAATTTATAACGGCGGTATTGCACCTGTGTAGTACGCCTGCATGACGTCAGTGTATGCCTTGATACTCTATCCTTATGTGCCCATGTTTATCTATTTGTGTATGTATTGATTTATCTATCGCTGTATGCAAATTTTAAACTGTTCTTTTAAACTGTTCTTTTAAACAGATTCATCACTGCAGCAATTTAAAATACACATCACAGCTTAACGTGCCAAAGTAAATGCACGCACGAATGTCTAAATTCGGCGTACTCACAGCTAAAATCAAAAACCTTACGGGTGGCAAACATGATTAACAACACGACCAAACAAGCTTCACAAGACGCTATAGAATGGGCGATAACCCATGGCATGGTAATTAAAACTACGCCTTATTCAGCGTCTCACACCGCATTTAGCTTTACGCCAACCGCCATTAGCCGTGAACGTTTTCAACACTTAGTCGCTTCGGTCAACCTGCTAGGTAAGTTAGTTCACTTCGCATCAGAAGATCATCAATTTTTAAGTCATGCTATCGCGCCAATCACCTCAGGCGAGCCTTTCTTTAAAGCCTTACTCGAGATGCATGATGCAATCCATGACCCCGATAACGCTAATAACTGTTGCCATAACCGTTCTAAAAATCGTGATTCAAATAATGCCGACAAGCACAGCGACGCTACTAGTGGAAATAGCGCTAATGAAATAAGTACCAATGAAAGCAGCGCTAAACGATTGCCGCTATTAATTATGCGCAGCGACTTTATGGATGATGCTGCTTTAGGGCCTAAGCTCATTGAGTTCAACGGCATCGCCGCAGGTATGGGACCATTTGGTCAAAGAGTCCATGAATTACATAAATACCTACAACAGCAATGGCCAGATGAATTTAAGCAGTGGTCAAGCCATCAAGGCACTGAGCTTGTCGCAAACCAGGCCATTGAACGCTTATCTCAAGGTATTGCCAACGCGACGTTTAAGATTAAACACGAGTTTACAGATAACGTTATCGATAGCATTGAAAATACCCCGCCGGTATTTTTGATGGTGGTACAAGAAAACGAAGACAACGTGTACGACCAACATCTGCTTGAAGATGCACTACAAGCTAAAGGGATTAGAACGGTCAGACATACTTTTCGCGAATTGCACGACAAACTCTCAACCGGTAAAAATCACAGATTGTTATTAGAAGGTGTCGGCCCCATCGATACTGTATATCTGCGCGCGGGCTATCAGTATAGTGATTATCATGCCAATGACATCATCAGCCGCGTATGCTGCGAAGCATTAATGCAAACTCGAATTTTTATCGAAAAACACCGAGTAGCCGTAAACGCCACCGTAAGCCAACAGCTTGCCAGCAGCAAACGGGTACAGATGTTACTGTCTTCTATGGCGCCCGATGCCCTCACCCAATTTGGTTTAACCCTAGATGAGGCCAAAACCGTTAAAGGCTTACTTGGCGAAATGCGCCCCGTCACCAAAGACAGCACAGCCTTAATATCTCAAAGCAGCGTTGATGATTGGGTACTTAAAAACCAAGGCGAAGGTGGCGGCCACTGCATATTTAGTGATGATATACAGCCAAAGCTGATGGAACTCAGCCCCAGCGAATATCAAGCCTGGTCACTTATGCGAAGATTGCACCCAACAGCAAGACCCACAACCGCGTTAACCGTTCGCAAAGGTGAGTTACATCAAGTCGATGACTTAATCAGCGAAATAGGCATGTTCACCGTTCATATCGACGGCAAAGCAGCGATTGATGTTAAAAAATTATCTGTTGAAAAAGTAGACGTTGAAATGTTAGCCGGTGAAAATTTAAAAGATCAAGCGACCGACAAAAAAGCCTACGCAGGTTACTTGATCAGAAGTAAATCAGCCCGCACCACAGAAGGCGGCGTGCACAGCGGCATGGGAGTATTAGATTCGCTGGTTTTTAGTGACTGAGTTTAGTGATTAGCGATTGAAAATAGAGATAGTGATAAAAGAAAATAGCCAACACAAATTGGCTATTTTCTTGAAGTAAGGAGTTCTAACTAATTAATGAACAATAGCCATTTACCACGGCGAATATGGCGAAGCCATGTGCTACTAAGCGAGAGCTAGGGATAGCGAACTGGCCGTTAAACACAGATGTTATTGGGACACAGAGGCCACAAAGAAAGGCAACAGCTCGTAGTAAGCTCACATGTCACTACTTCTGTGGGACGCTATAAAGCCGTCCTTGGCCGCTCTGCGGTTTCATCCTTGAAACCTAAGCCCACAGCCGCATCGACATCTGATTATTCATCTATCTGAATTAGCTGCCTCAGATGTTACAAACTCATTTCTGGACATAAGCTATTCACCACGGCGAATATGGCGAAGCCATGTGCTAATAAGCGAGAGCTAGGGATAGCGAACTGGCCGTTAAACACGGATGTTATTGGGACACGGAGCGCTACGCTACACGAAGAAAAGCAACAGCTAGAACAAAAGCAACAGTAAAAGGCTCGTCATCAAACATTTTAATCTTTTGCTCTACGATCTTCTCCGTGACCTCCGTGAAAGCTAAGCGCTTCGTGGTGAGATTCGTGCTTTGTAAAAATGATGCTAACGTTAAATTTATACCTTAGGTAAACACTGTTTTTGGGGCATTTTCAAGCTAGATAGCAAACCACTACGGCCTAATAAATACACCAATTATCCGGTGTAGATACGGCCGTGACCGTCCATGACATGGATGTCATGGCCGAGCTTCCAAGGATGGACTTGTTGCGTGTCACGGCAGTGTCTGCACATGCGCCCGCTGCAGGCGATTGATAACTCTAAAGCGACAATTGAGAACTCGCTTCCCCGTAGCAACTACCCAAAAAATGTAATCAGCCTTCACTTGAAGGTAAACATGTTTTGGGGCATTAACATGCTAAAGCTAACCGCTTCACGTGAATTATCCCTATGTTCTTCGCCAACTTTCATCGACCTCTAAACCCAACTAAGTCAGCTGAACCTTGTCATCATTAATCGCAGCTTCAAATTGCTTACCCGCCAGCCACAAAGATGATTCACTTTGCAGCGCTAACTGATAAGCCCAAGCGGCAATCGCCTCTGAGCGGCCACTTTCACACACGAAGTAGTTACTGAGTTCGGCTGTGATCAGTTTTTCATTTTGAATGATGTTTTGTTCATGCCAGCGATCTTTATGCTCTTGCGCTGCTAGGTGGTCGCGTTTGGCATTGTTGCAACTGCGATGCGCGAGCACAAAGTTATGCCCGAGATCGTTGGGGTATCTCGCCCACGGGATAAAATGATCGACCTCGGCCTTGTTATGTTCACTCTCTTTTAGCGGCTTATTACAGTAGAAGCACTTTCCTTGCTGGATCTGTTCAAATACGGGTCTTGCACTAATAATCGAGCTCCGGTCGCTACCAAATAAAAACTCTGACAAGTTGCCTTTACCACCCAGTACCGCATAGTTTGCAGGAAAGGCACTGACCTTTTGTGTCCAGTGCGTTCTTGAAAGCGATACCACAAGGTCGTAAAAACGTCTAAAACAAAAGGCGATACCTGGTTTAAGTACAATATATTTTTGAGACTTATCATGGCTGTAGTAAAAGCATTCCTCTTTACCCGCAAGAAGCTGTAAACGCCAAAGCGGCCCTTGTTTAAATGTATTGCGGGTTTTACTCACCAGTTTGTTCCAGCCAGCATTTTGTTTTAGCTGATTAAGCGTGCGTATGCCTTGCTGACGAAATGCCGCTAAATCTCTGACCAATGCAGATTGTTCGCCGGAATTTTGTAAAAGAATAAAGGGGTTATTATCAACGCCGTGATAAGGCAGCGAGTGTTGCCAATATAGCTCGATGAACTTCACTACTAACTCATCGATGGTAATAACGCTGTCTAATGTATCGTGCAGGTTTGCTGTCACATCACTGTGTAGTGGTCGCTCTATACAGATATCAGCAAGCGCGTGTAGCAGTGCAAATTTGTATGTAGCGACAAAATCGCCTTCCACCAATAAACGCTGTAAATAGGTGATGAAATCAACTTGCAGTTGAGCATCCACTTGAGGTGCAAAATCTAATCTCATACATTTTCACCTAATAAGGCGTTAGCGTTATCACTTAGTGGAACAACCTCGCCTGTTGGGTGCTCCTTGGTGATAGTCGACCTTTGTAAAACAACGGTTTCCCAATGCACCTCGGCTCGTCCTAACTTGTCTTGTTCTGCCGTAACACTATCGATTATTGTCAGCCCCACTTTAGCGCTCATTGTTGCAAGCTCTGCAATACTCACTTGATGCATCTCTCGCTCATCGCCACTTGGGCCATGGCGTAGTGTGATTATCAGCTTGCCTGTAGGTTCTAGTAGTTGTGTTAATCGATTCAAGGATTGTAAACGCTCTGATGCAGGGATGTGCATCCATACGGCGCTCAGTAGGATAAGCTTAAAACGCAGCCCTGTTGTAACTAGCGCATCCGTTTTAGCTAACGTATCTAATTTGGCGAGCGCGTTAAGCTGTGGTAATGAATCCTGTAACCACGTGACGTTAAGGCTTTGAGTGAGTTTTTGGCCTATTGCAGCCAGTTCATGTGCGGGCTCGACAGCATACACAGTTACGGCTTGCTGCTCGGATGCCTGCTCTGCGAAGTATTTAACATCTCGGCCTGAGCCCGCGCCAATATCTAACACATTAACTCTTACATTACCTCTCATATGAGTTAAGCAGGCTTGCTCACTTAATGAGGCTTGTAACGGCGATTGACTGGATTTTGCGTGAGACATAAAGATATCGGCTAAGTGATGAAACCAACTAGCATGGACTTCTTTAAAGGTTTTAGAGTCATACTGCTCAGCAAGTTTAGCCGCATGCATGTTATAGAAGTTAGTTGTGTTGCGTTGTTTTTGCTCTGAGATCACTAGCACATTCCCTTGTGTTACTCGCTTAAGCTCGTTTGTTAGGTCATCACTTCTGAATCAATCTTGGTACGAATCGAGGTTAATCTAGAAAGGTTCAAGATTCATTGCACCGATAATTACTGAAATCAAATTAGCACATTACGTTAGCAAAAAGAATAATCGGTTCATGACTTTATATCTATTTAGTTTGATCAAACTCACGAAATTCTTGAGGTGTGATAACAAGCCGAGATTTATCGCTAAAGAGTCGGAATTTTTGGCGGGGAATGTATCGCTATCTATTGCTCTGCAATAGGAACATACTGGAGTAGTTACTTAAGAGTTTTACGCTATACAAAGCTATTTTGAGAAACAAAAAGCCTTTAGTTGATGAAAAGACAACTTTAGGTTCATTACTTTACATTAGGTGGTAAGTATCATGAGTAAAGGACAAGACAGTAAAAAGAACGTTAAAAAGAAACCGCTTTTAACTGCTAAAGAGAAGAAAGCCGCAAAAACGGCCAAGAAAGTGCCGTCATCGTTTATTAACTAGTCAGCAATGGCCGTCGCGTATTTTGTATTGTTGCGATGGCCACTATCATTGGCAGAACTCAAACATCTAAGCTCCAATTATCTAAGCTCAAACATCTAAGCTCAAACATCTGAACTCAAACATTTAGGCTTCACTTATCTAAGCTCAAACGCATACCATTAAGCATCTGATTTTAAACTAGTTATCTTGGTTTGCATTAGTTATCTGGGTTTACATTAGCTGGCATAACCATTCACTCGTTCTAAATGAGTTTTATGCAAAAGAAAAATGTTATTGCTGAAGGTTACTGCTAAATGTTAATGCTTAAGCCTAGTCGCTAATATGTATTAGCTCAGACTTGGTCTTTACGTTCACTGATGCACTCGTACGATCCCATTTCAAACAGTCGGCAGATCCATGGGCGGTTTTCGTAGATAGTGCACATTAAGGTGTCTCTATCAACTGCAGAGCACCAACCGTCATCAAGGCGTAACATGGTTTCGGCGCCATATTCGTCGACACTGATATGCTCATCTGGTACGCCAGTATCGGTCACTATCATGACTTCTAAACGGCAGCAACACGCTTGGCAATTTGAGCAGGTGATCTCGGTGTTGATCACGGGATCGGATATATCTTTTACGTCAATGTTCATAAACAGCAGTATTAAATTTAATGGCTGCTAGGATACGCTAAAACTGCAGTTTTCACGACTTATTTGCTCTTTCTCGTTCTTATAACCGCTCTACTAACAGCCTTATTTAAGTTTACTTTGCTTGGTGTGAGTTGTTTTATATAGTAATCGTCTTAAACCGCAATCAAATTTTCAATAACCAGCTGTGTACAAAATACTACTGACTTTGTACCGTCAGTGGGACTTGTCTATTGTTGTTTTATCGCTATGAGCTAGCACTCATATCGAGTGTCAGCTTAGCTTTTAATATGAGCTCAACAGGTTACAACATGAAATCAGGTCGCTACGCTTAAACGTAGTCATGCATCTCATTTTTAGATACCGTTAGTTAATCCGATAGACACTTGTATCACTTATGACATAATCGACTGATAATATTAACGTTATTGATTAGAACCTAATAAATGAAGGCTATTATCGCAGTCACCTCGCTGTTTATCGCGAGTATTTCTACAACCTTTGCCAACGAGCTAACAGTCAACATTATGACCATCTCAGAAGAGGCGTATCATAATGAAATGACCAAACATAAGCCTTACCCACAACCCACGATTGAAAAAATTACTGACCAAAAACAATTAATGGCCTCTCTTTCTGGTCGCTTAGTGCTAGACGGTTATTTAGAGATAAAAAATAGCAACGCAGAGCGTATTATTAAACTTGAGCATTTCGATGATGAATGCTTATTCAATGCGTACTACCCTCAAGAGCAGAGCCTGTATTTTACATGTGGCCATGAATCTGACACGGTAATATCTATGGTCGATGGTCGTTACATTGATGAAACGCCAGAACTACGAATTTACTCTCCGGATGGTAAGTACAGACTTTCTGGCTACTACAATGGACAAGAGCCAAGTTCATTTATACAAAAAAAGGTAGATAACCAATGGGTAACAATGTCAGAGAATGCCAAGCCTGCTGACGAAAGCTCAACCGGTTACTACCTTTACTTTATTAGCGAGTTTACTTGGATAACCGATAGGCATTTTGTATTTAAAAATCCTTTTAACACCACGTTCTATATGGGTGACACCAATGCTGAGGTTGCGGCAAAGTGAGCTTAATATACAAAAGCCATCATTGAGAAGACTCGAATGATGGCTTTTAATCATTGCTTTAAATCATGGCTTTCAATCAGAAACTTTCAATTGAGCCCGACGCCTTTGCTTGAATCTGAGATAGATATTTCAGAGCTCCACTCATGAAATCCATCCTCAACCTTAAATTCAAAATCAATCACAACCTCAATCTCAATCTCAACGTTAAAGGGTATCTCCCGGCACCCTTACCCATCCTTCCATCAGTACGCGCGCGCTGCGGCTCATGACGGCTTTGTTAACTTTCCATTGTCCATCAATCAGGCTCGCCTGTGCGCCCACTTTAAGTGTACCTGAAGGATGCCCAAAGGTGACAAAGCCTTTATTGACTCTAGCAGCTACTGCAACGCGCTTACCCTCACCTGCGGCAATACTCACTAACGTACCGGGAATCGCGGCTGCTGTGCCTATAGCGACGGCAGCAGTGCCCATCATGGCGTGATGCAGTTTGCCCATAGACAGTGCTCGTACGTTTAAATCTATCACCTCTTTTGAAATGGCTTTACCACTTGATGAGGTGTAATCGATAGGGTCAGCAACAATGGCGACCTTAGGCGTATGCTGTCGACTCGCCGCTTCATCTATGTGGTTAATCAGCCCCATCTGCACTGCGCCATGGGCACGTATGGTTTCAAACATGGCTAATACTGTGTCGTCACCGTTAATCGCATCTTGTAGCTCTGCACCTGTGTAACCCAGTTCAGCAGCATTGATAAATACCGTCGGGATCCCCGCGTTGATCATCGTGGCTTGCAAAACACCACTTGGTACCACATCAGTTGGCACCATTAAGTTGTCGATTAAGTTGCCCGTTGGGAACATTGCGCCGTCGCCATCGGCGGGGTCGATAAACTCAACTTGCACCTCAGCTGCGGGGAACGTGACACCATCAAGTTCAAAATCACCGGTCTCTTGCACTTTTCCGTGGGTGATGGGTACATGGGCTATGATGGTTTTACCGATATTTTTTTGCCAAATTCGCACAACGGCAATGCCATTTTCTGGTATTCGGCTTCTATCAACGAGCTCATTACTGATGGCAAATGACCCCACTGCAGCAGTTAAATTACCGCAGTTACCACTCCAGTCGACAAAAGGACGGTCGATAGCGACTTGACCAAATAGGTAATCGACATCGTGATCTTCGCGTTCGCTCTTGGCAAGGATAACTGTTTTGCTAGTGCTTGACGTTGCACCGCCCATGCCGTCGGTTTGTTTGCCGTAAGGATCGGGGCTGCCTATCACTCTAAGTAGCAATGCATCACGGGCAGCACCTGCGACCTGCGCCTCTTTTGGTAAGTCTGTTAAGTTAAAAAATACCCCTTTACTGGTACCGCCACGCATGTAGGTGGCTGCGACTTTAATTTGCGGGGCAAATGCTTTGCTTGGTTTTGATTCAGTTGATGTGGTCATGTGTTTTACCGTTTGAATGCTTGATAGCTGGTTATTTCACTAACAAACGAGTCCGAAATCAGCCATGACTCTTTTGAGACATGCTTTCATTCGGTCCCGCACTAACTAGCATGGCCAAAGTAGAAAGCGTTAAATTTAGTCGACGATATTGCTGAGTAGATGAGCTTCGGTGGCTTTTTTGGCTTCGATGCCACCCCAGAGCCTACAAGGATGTACTTGCGGCGTCTCATCTACATTGCAATATCGTTTCCTACCTCTGTAGCTAAACCATTGCTCCAACTTTTAATTAGCCGAAGACTTCTTACTCTCTCATTCGCTGAAGGCTCTGTTGAAGACTCTCTATTTATTTCGCTGAAGGCTCTCTATTTATTTCGCTGAAGGCTCATGTTGAGGACTCCAAAAAGTCTTGGGCGAAACGCTGGAGTATGCCGCCCGCGTCATAGATTGACACCTCTTCTGCGGTATCGAGGCGACACTTAACCGGGATCTCAACCACTTCGCCATTGCTGCGGGTCATGATCACTGTTAGCAATGCGCCCGGCGTGCGTTCACCCAGCACATCGTAGGTTTCTGTGCCATTAATCTGATAGGTGTGACGATTAGCGCCATTGGTAAACTCAAGCGGCAATACGCCCATGCCGACTAAGTTAGTGCGGTGTATTCGCTCAAAGCCTTCGGCAACAATCACTTCAACTCCTGCAAGGCGTACTCCTTTTGCGGCCCAGTCTCGACTCGAGCCTTGACCGTAATCGGCGCCTGCAATAATGATAAGTGGTTGCTTGCGCGCCATGTAGGTTTCAATCGCTTCCCACATGCGTGACTCAATGCCTTCTGGCTCTATACGTGCGTAAGAGCCTTGCTTAACTTCAACTTCACCATTGCTACCAAGCTTAGTGACCATTTCATTAAACAGTTTAGGGTTGGCAAAGGTTGCACGCTGGGCGGTTAAGTGATCGCCGCGGTGAGTCGCATAGGAGTTAAAGTCGACTTCTGGTAAACCCATTTTATCTAAATACGCGCCAGCAGCACTGTCGAGCATAATTGCATTAGATGGCGACAGATGATCGGTGGTGATGTTGTCGCCCAGTACTGCAAGCGGCCGCATTCCCTTCATAGTGCGCTCGCCTGCGAGTGCGCCTTCCCAATAAGGCGGGCGGCGAATGTAAGTACTTTGTGGTCGCCACTCGTATTGAGGATTGACCTTCTGCTGGTTATCGTCGCCATAGTCGACTTTAAGGTCGAACATCGGCTCGTATACTTTACGGAATTGCTCCGGCTTTACACTTTTTGCGATCACCGCATCAATCTCTTCATCTGATGGCCAAAGATCGTTAAGTAAAATATCGTTGCCGTCATTGTCTTGGCCCAGTGCATCCTTTTCAATATCAAAACGAATTGTGCCAGCAATAGCGTAGGCAACCACCAATGGCGGTGACGCTAAGAAAGCTTGCTTGGCGTAAGGGTGAATTCGACCGTCGAAGTTACGATTACCAGAAAGTACCGCAGTTGCGTACAAATCACGGTCGATGACTTCTTGCTGAATTTTCGGATCAAGCGCGCCGCTCATGCCGTTACAAGTGGTACAGGCAAAACCGACAATGCCAAAGCCCAGTTGCTCAAGCTCTGTAAGCAAGTTGGCGTCTTCTAAATACAGTTGCACCGCTTTTGACCCCGGTGCCAATGAGGTTTTTACCCACGGCTTACGCGTCAATCCTTTTGCATTGGCGTTACGTGCAAGTAACCCTGCGGCAATCACATTGCGCGGATTAGAGGTGTTGGTACAACTGGTGATCGCGGCAATAATACAGGCGCCGTCAGGCATTAAGCCTGCTTTGTCACCCGTCATATCCTCAAGTTCACCACTTATACCTTTAGCGGCAAGGTCTGCAGTAGCAACGCGGCGATGCGGGTTTGATGGACCAGCAATGTTACGGCCAACGCTTGATATATCGAAACGCAGCACGCGTTCATATTCAACATTTTCAAGGGTATCGGCCCAAAGTCCTGCCTGTTTGGCGTAGGTTTCCACAAGTTTCACTTGTTTCTCGTCACGTCCGGTCAGCTTGAGGTAATCAATGGTCTTATCATCGATGTAGAACATGGCAGCCGTGGCGCCAAACTCTGGTGTCATGTTTGAAATCGTTGCTCTATCGCCTAAGGTGAGGTTAGCTGCACCTTCACCAAAGAACTCAAGGTACGTCGATACCACTTTTTCATTACGCAAAAACTCGGTAATCGCCAGCACGATATCAGTTGCGGTAATGCCACTTTGGTGTTTGCCTACCAGCTCAACCCCCACGATATCTGGAAGACGCATATAAGATGGACGACCTAGCATAACGCTTTCCGCTTCTAGTCCACCCACGCCGATAGCAATGACGCCCAGCGCATCGACATGTGGCGTGTGGCTGTCGGTTCCGACTAAGGTATCTTGAAAGGCTACGCCGTCACGGGACTGCACCACAGGTGACATTTTCTCTAAGTTAATTTGATGCATAATGCCGTTACCCGGCTGGATCACATCAATATTTTTAAAGGCTGTTTTGGTCCAGTTGATAAAATGAAATCTGTCTTCGTTACGTCTATCTTCAATTGCGCGGTTTTTCTCAAAGGCGTCTTTTTCAAAACCAGCGTGTTCAACAGCTAACGAGTGATCGACAATCAGCTGTGTCGGTACCACGGGGTTTACTTTTGATGGGTCGCCGCCCTTTTCAGCAATGGCATCACGTAGACCTGCCAAATCCACCAGCGCGGTTTGACCAAGAATATCGTGGCACACCACGCGTGCAGGATACCAAGGAAAATCAAGATCGCGTCTACGCTCGATGATCTGTGTTAGGCAATCGGTTAATGTGTCAGGTGAGCAGCGGCGCACTAGGTTCTCGGCATAGACACGCGAACTGTACGGTAGTTTGGCATAAGCGCCAGGGCTGATGGCATTAACGGCGGCCTCAGTATCAAAATAGTCTAATTCTGTGCCGGGCAAAGGTTTACGGTATTGGGTGTTGATATCAGTCATGATGCATTCCAATTTAATTCGTACAGGTTCGAGGGCGCTTCGCTTCTAGGTACTAGGTTCTAAGTGCTAGGTTCTAGGTTCTAAGTGCTAGGCTCTAGGTGCTAGGCTCTAGGTGCTAGGTGCTAGGTTCTAAGTTCTAGGTGCTAGGTGCTAGGTTCTAGGTTCTAAGTTCTAGGTTCTAAGTTCTAGGTTCTAGGTTCTAGGTTCTAGGTGCTAGGCTCTAGGTTCTAGAGCGTTCGCAGGCTCACTGCTAGGACGCTACGCGGCTAGAGCGGGCTAATACCTCTTAAAAGAAGCCCTTCTATAAGAGCCCTGCTATACAATCAAAAGCTAAGATAGGTACTAGGTTCGAGGACGCTTCGCTTTTAGGTCCTAGGTCCTAGGTCCTAGGTCCTGAGTTCTAGCTTCTATCTTTCACTGATAGGTGTGACCGTACGTGGCTCGCTACCGGTATAGTCTGCGCTTGGGCGGATAATACGGTTATTAGAGCGCTGCTCCATCACGTGTGCTGCCCAGCCAGTAAGGCGTGAGCAGACAAAGATAGGCGTAAATAACTTAGTTGGAATGCCCATAAAATGGTAAGCCGATGCGTGGAAGAAATCGGCGTTACAGAACAGCTTCTTGCTGTCCCACATAAACTCTTCACAAGCGACTGAGATATCGTAAAGTGAGGTGTCGCCAAACTCGTTAGCTAGCTTTTCTGACCAGCCTTTAATGATCACGTTACGTGGATCTGAGGTGCGGTAAATCGCATGACCAAATCCCATGATTTTTTCTTTGCGTTCAAGCATGCCAGCCATTTGGATTTTTGCATCTTCTGGCGAGCTAAACTTTTGGATCATATCCATAGCCGCTTCATTAGCACCGCCATGCAGTGGGCCACGGAGCGTACCGATTGCCCCAGTAATACACGAGAACATGTCTGATAAAGTTGACGCACAAACCCGCGCCGTAAAGGTTGAAGCATTAAACTCATGCTCTGCGTACAGAATGAGTGATACATCCATTACGCGGCGATGTTGCTCAGATGGCGCTTTGCCATTAAGCAGGTGCAAAAAGTGTCCACCGATTGAGTCTTCATCGGTTACGCAGTCAATTTCAACGCCTTCATGAGAGAACTTGTACCAGTAGCACATGATGGCTGGAAACGCGGCCAGCAAACGGTTTGCTGCTTTGTTTTGCTCGCTAAAGTCATTTTCAGGCTCAAGATTACCTAAGAATGAACAGCCGGTACGCATTACATCCATTGGGTGAGCATCGGCAGGAATGCGTTGTAGCACTTCTTTTAATGCCTTTGGAAGATCACGCTGAGCAAATAGCTCCGTTTTATAGTGATCAAGCTGTATTTGATTAGGAAGCTCGCCGTTAAACAACAAGTAAGCCACTTCTTCAAATGTTGCGTTATCGGCGAGATCTGATATGTCGTAACCACAATACGTTAAGCCCGAACCCGACTTGCCCACGGTACAAAGTGAGGTTTCACCTGCGCTTTGACCACGTAGGCCCGCTCCGCTTAGCTTTTTATCAACCGCTTGTTTTTCCGATGTTTTTGTATCAACCATGACTGTCTTCCTTTTCAATTTGTATTGCTGGTGGCTAAAACGTTAACGTCTTGCCCCGCATTTTTTATAATTTTTTTGCTTATGACTGTGACACTTAACTACGTGCCCAAACACAAGTTGTAAGGTATGCGCGTCGCGGCATGTTGACCGCGACTTTCTCTTGTTTACAGGTTTTTACCTTCTGCAAACAGGCTATCTAGTTTTTGCTCGTAATCGTGATAACCCAGGTAGTCATAAAGATCCATTCGAGTTTGCATTGAATCCACAACCGCCTTTTGATCGCCATTTTCTAAAATGGAGCTGTAAACCATCTCAGCCGCTTTGTTCATTGCTCTAAAGGCGCTCAGTGGATACAGCACCATAGATGCGCCCCACTCGCCCAGTTGCTCTTTGTTCCATAACTCGGTTTGGCCAAACTCGGTGATATTGGCGAGAATTGGCACGTCTAGCGCATCGGCGAACGCGCGGTAGTGCTCTTCGGTTTTTACCGCTTCGGCAAAAATGCCATCAGCACCTGCCGCGACATAAGCTTTAGCACGTGCAATCGCCGACTCTAACCCTTCTTGAGCAAATGAGTCAGTGCGGGCCATGATGAAAAAATCAGGATCAGTACGGGCATCGACTGCCGCTTTTATGCGATCAACCATCTCTTGGGTCGACACAATCTCTTTATTTGGACGGTGGCCACAACGCTTTTGTGCTACTTGATCTTCCATGTGTACTGCTGCTGCGCCGGCCTTTTCCATGTCGCGAATGGTTTTAGCAATATTGAACGCGCCGCCCCAGCCGGTGTCGATATCCACCAGCAAAGGTAAGTCACAAGCAGAAGTAATACGCTGCACATCAACAATCACGTCGTTTAGTGATGTCATGCCAAGATCGGGTAAGCCGTATGATGCGTTGGCCACGCCACCGCCAGACAAGTAAATCGCCTGATGACCAATCTTTTTAGCCATCATCGCCGAATAAGCATTGATGGTACCAACGATTTGAAGGGGCTTATTTGCCGCTAGTGCTTCACGAAACTTCTTTCCTGCGCTCATGTGCTGTTCCTTTTGTTTATCGCTTGCTGTGCTGTGGTCTTTACTGGGCTTAGGGCTTAGCTCAAGCACGGCAAAATTTATAATGATATTTTAACTGTCAATTGTTGATTTTTTATGGTTTTGATAAATCATTAGCGAGCTTGTTTTCAATACTCGATTTTGAATATAAAATATGCCGACGCATCAGCATCTCGGCAAGCTCGGCGTCTCGGTTACAGATGGCTTGCACTATGTGTTTATGTTCATCAAAGGCGGTGGTAACACGTGGGCCTGTCATACCCAGTTGCACGCGATACATGCGCACTAAATGATAAATGCCATCAATAAGCATCGAGATTAAATGTTTATTCTTACTGCCTAATATGATGCGATAGTGAAAATCGACGTCGCCCGCTTCTTGGTAATAACTGCCTGCTGATTGGACTTTCTCAAAGTGGCTATTGAGCAAAGATTGCAAATCATCAATCTCTTGATCGGTCATGTTTAATGCCGCTAACCTTGCTGCCATCCCTTCAAGGGACTCTCTCACTTGATAAAGCTCAAGTAACCCCTCAGCAGTTAAACTCACGACTCTAGCGCCCACATTGGCTCTGCGCTCAACTAAATGACTCGCCTCTAGACGATTAATCGCTTCGCGGATCACTGCGCGGCTGACGCTGTATTTTGTCGACAACTCGGTTTCACTCAACTTTGAGCCCTGCACAATCTCGCCCTCTACGATGGCTTTACGTAGCTGAAAGAAAGTTTTATCTGTACTGGTAATGGGCTGTTCATTGAAAAATGTCATCGAAAATACAATATTAGTTTTTAATGGATTGTCGACAATCTAGCCAGATAACAATAAATAGTCAACAGTAAACCAACAAATTGTCGACAAAGTCAGAGTAAAGCCTAACAGCCAATTATCTATGACTGGCTAAATATATGGCGAGAAATCGTTACAGAGTCACCTTAAAAACAAGTCGATTTTACACAGGCTCTGTTGGCGTTTTATCATTAGACTTAGTAGGCAAAAAACTGACCAAACGTATAAAACTTATGCTGCACAACCTGTTAGGCATGCTGTACAGTGGTAGCAAATTGAGCACACTGCATTAGCCGCAAACAGGGAGCGAATAATGATAATGTTAATCCTTAATGGCAAAAAAGCCGGATTACCACAGATCAGAGAAACCGTTTTAGCGCTTCGCGCTCAAGGTCACAAAGTAGAAGTGCGCTGTACCTGGGAAGGCGGTGATGTTAAGCGATTTGTAAAAGAAGCCAGTAACCTAGGTATTACGCGCGTAATTGCGGGGGGCGGAGACGGAACCGTTAATGAAGTCGCTGAAGCAATTGTTCAACTTAGCCCTGCCGATCCCGCTATAGAATTAGCGATTTTACCTTTAGGCACCGCTAATGATTTTGCAAGCGCCTGTTTGATCCCCTCTGAGATAGAAAGTGCATTAGCTCTTGCCGTTAATGGCAATGCTGTTGCAATTGATATGGCGAAAGCAAATGAACGCCACTTTATCAATGTCGCATCAGCAGGTTTTGGCGCGCAAGTTACAGTTGATACGCCTGTTGAATTAAAAGACCTACTTGGTGGCCAGGCCTACTTTCTCTCTGGATTAGTGCAAGCACTTAACTTTACGCCTTATCAGGGACAAGTCTCTGCGACACTGGCAAACGGTGACAAAGTTGATCTCAATGGTGAGGGGTTACTCGGCGCCATTTGTAACGGCCGCTTAGCGGGGGGTGGACAAAATCTAGCACCTAACGCCTTACTCAATGACGGTCTGTTAGATGTGTTGTTAATTAAACATTTTCCTACATCTGCGCTTAAGCAAGTTATCGATGAACTAAAACAACCGTTAGTTAATGCCAAGGATGTTGATGGGAAGCATGTTGATGACAAATACGTTAATCGAATGCAAGTGACTGAAATAACCTTAACCTCAACACAGTCTTTGCCTGTAAACCTTGACGGCGAGCCGACTTCATATTTACTTCATCACATAAAAGTCTTACCTAAAGCGATAAAGCTCGTTTGTCCTGAAAATTGCCCCGTTTTGATTCAAGACTAACATCTGAATGCCTGAACGCCTGAACGCCTGAACGCCTGAACGCCTGAACGAATTAAAACAATAAAGCAGTGCCTAGCACTGCTTTTATTGCTTAAACCACGAGCCATTTACGGATTTTTGCTAATTAAGGCTGCCTGTCAGCAAGGTTTTATTTGTCACTTGCCAGTTACCCCCAAGCGCTTTATGCAGGCCAATGGTCATGTGCGCCGTTTGCAGTTTTGCGGCAACGACTCGATCTTTTAGCATATTTTGCTGCCGCTGAGCATCCAAAATAGACAAGTAATCACTGAGGCCGGCTTTGTACAATGACTTGGCTTTATTAACCGCATTAGTCGTTTCTTGTTCAGCCTCTATCACTAACTGCACATATTGTTGACTGTGGCCATACCCTTGCAATAGCGTTTCAACCTCACCAAATGCGGCAATTACCGCGTACTGATAACTTAATACACTGGCATCAAAACGTGCATTTTGCATGTCTACGACGGCGTCGCCGCGGCCACCATCAAATACATTCCAACTCACCCCCACAGTGCCAAGCCAGGCGACGGAGTCACTGCAAAATAAATCATCAAAATCTTTTGCCAGCACACCTGGCGAGCCCGTTAAAAACACTTTCGGGTATTGAGCTGCAATCGATGCTGCGCGCTCTTCGTTCAATGCTGCCATTTCGCGCTCTGCTATCTTAATATCAGGGCGACGATTTAACAGCTCAGCAGGCAAGCCTGTTGGGATAACCCCTTTAAAGTTGGGTAACGGCATAACCTTAGCGAACCTTTGCTGTGCTTGTTTGGGCGTTTCCCCTAATAAAATGGCTAAACGCTGCTTATGCACGTTCTCAGCTATCTCGAGTTGTGGTAGCACCGATTGCGTGGCTGCTAACATTGCCTTTGCCTGCGCTTCATCAAGCTTTGAGCCGTAGCCGCTCTTAACCATCAACTTAACCAAATCCAGAGTATGTTGTTGATCTGCTATGGTCTGCAACGCTATTTGCTGTCGTTCCTGTGCGCCTCGCATTTGCAAATAATTGTGGATCACATCTGATGTTATCAATGTGGTTAAGCCCTCACGCATAATCACCACCTGATCTTTACGAATAGCGGCTGCATTGGCTTGTCTGTCGATCCGGCCAAATAGATCAACCTCCCAGGCAATGGTTGCTCCCGCAAAAAAGGCACTGTTATTGTCATCAACTATACCTAAAGATTCTCCCGTCATGGGATGAGTCGCGGTAATGGCACTGCCTAACAATGGATCATTTTCACTGATTTGCGCATTGCCAAACCCAGCCCCTAAATTGACGGTTGGCACGTTAAAAGACTCTATCGCTTGTTGATAAGATTGCGCCATCTTGACCCGCTGCGCGGCAATTTTAAGCGGTATAGCTTGGTTTTGTGCGTCGATGACCAGTTGATTCAGTATTGGATCATTAAACTGCTGCCACCACGCACTATTTTCACTGCGTTGCTGCTTACCTGCGATGGTACCTTGAACACCTTGGTTTAAATATTCACTGTCTAAATGGCTAGTTGGTGCTTGATAGTCTGGGCCAACGGCGCAGCCTGAGAGCATTAACGCAATCGCTATTGGTGCAAGAGGTAAAAGTTTCATATTATTTTTGCTCCAAAACAGCTTGAGTTAATGGCGTGGAAACGTGTTGGCAGTTAAGTTCACTGTTGCGATAAAACAAACAGTAAAACGCCGGCATAATAAACAACGACAGCACAGTTGCAGCAGCTAGGCCACCAATAATGGTTGCCGCCATTTGATCAAACAACCGGTCACTTAAGAGGGGGATCATGCCTAGCGCCGTGGTCAGGGCTCCCATTGAAATGGCCATAGTACGATTTAGCGTTGCCGCTTTTACCGCCTCTTTAAGAGGTTTATGAGCAGCGCGCTCAAGTTCAATTTGATCCATCAACACAATGCCATTTTTGATGATCATCCCTGCTAAAGTAATAGCACCAATAAGCGCCATAAAACCAAAGGGTTTATCAAGTAATAGTAAAGTCCAAGTTGCGCCAATTGCCGCTAAAGGAAGCGTAATTAGAATAATGGCCGGCTGTTTAAAGCCGTTGAACATCGCCACCATGATCACCACCATCATCAACAATGCTTTAGGCATTTGGCTTAACGTGTCAGAGATTGCACGATCTTCATCATAGTACTCACCACCCCATTCAAATGAATAGCCTGCAGGCAGTTCAATCGCCTCAATTTGAACTTTGACTTGATTACGTGCCTGCGCTGGAGTGATATCAAATACATCGGCTTGGGCGGTAATGGTCGGTACTCGGTTGCGACGCCAAATCATGCTCTCTTCAAATTTAAGCTCAAACTCATCAACCACCTGTCCCAGTGGTACACTTTGAACACCTAACAGTGAACGTACTGGCAAGGTTTGTAGATGACTTAAGTCACTGTCTGCACTTCTAAAGCTAATTGGGATCTGTTGATCGCCTTGATTGAGAATACCGATTGTCATACCGTCGGTAGCTCGTTTAATTGCCAACGATATATCCGTACGGTTTAAACCTGCTCGCCTTGCTTGTTCTTGATTAATGACAGGTTCAATCACTTTACTGAGCTGGCGCCAGTCATCACGCACATATTTAATATTAGGATTGTCGGCTAAAATCAGCTGCGCTTGATCCGATAGCTGATGTAACACTTGAGGATCTGGACCGGTAAATCTTGCTTCAATACTAAACTTATCTTTAGTGGCTAATTTTAACGCCCTAAATCTTGGTTCAGAATTAGGAAACTGCTTAGCAAGCCAGAGATCGCCACGTTTAGTGAGCTCTGCAATAGCCTCATAATCTTCGACGTTAATCACAATTTGACCATAGCTTGGATCATATGGCTCAGGCTCAACCGTTACCGAGAATCGAGGTGCGCTCGCACCGACATAACTAGAGATGCTGCTAACTTCTGGTTGTTGAATTAACCAACCTTCAATTTTTTTCATATCTGATGATGTTTGTTCTATCTTGCTGCCATTAGGTAGCCAGTAATCAAGAAACACCATAGGTCTGTCAGAGCTTGGAATAAAATTGATAGCAACATACGGCACGGCCATCGCAGTGATAAGTAACAACGGCATTACCATTGATATGGCTTTAACCGGATACTGAACAGTCCAAGCCACCGCACGCTGGTATCGGCTAGGTTTTGGCGCTGATTGAGTGTGTTTATGACTCGGGGTTATCCATAGCCAACATAGCAAGGGCGTGAGTGTTACCGCCACCAGCCATGAAAAAAGTAACGATGAACAGATAATCAAGAACACCGAACTTGCGAACTCCCCGGCGTCTGTTTGTGAGAACAACACAGGGCTTGACCCCATAATCGCAATCACAGTGGCAGCAAATAGCGGCTTTGATGTTTCTTTTACCGACTGAATCGCGGCTTTGGTGCGCTCAACGCCCTGATTAAGTTTCACCACAAATAGATCGGTAATAACAATTGCATTGTCTACCAGCATACCTAAGGCCAAAATGAAGGTGCCTAAAGACACCCGCTGCAAATCCACTCCGGCGAGATACATGTAGATAAGCGTTAATAAGATAGTAAACAGTAAACTACTGCCCACTATGGTTGCGCTTTTAAAGCCCATAAACACCAGTAGCACGGCAAATACAATCGCCACGCTTTCTAGCAAATTAATCACAAAGTCTTGTATCGATTTAGCCACTTCATCGGGTTGGAATGCGATGGTGCCAATTTCAATACCAAGTGGTAACTCTTGTTGGTAATTTTCAATCACTTGGGTCAGGCTTTCTCCCAAACTGACCACATTAATCCCTTCAACGGGGCTGACTGCTAATGTAATCGCTTCTTTACCATTAAAACGGCTTAGTGTGGTTACAGGGCTTTGGTAACCTAAACTGACATCGGCAATATCTCCTAGGCGTAACAAACCTGTGCTGTACGGCCCGATACCGCCTTTAATGATGAGGTTTTTAATATCATCGACAGATTTAAATGCACTACTTTGATCGACACGAATACGCTCGTCATTAGCGGCAAAACTACCACTGTCAAACGTTAAGTTTTGAGTTGAGAGTTGGTTAATCACTTGAATGGATGACAAACCATAATGGGCTAAGCGCTCTTCGGGTAAATCAATATACACCGCTTGATTTTGCACGCCGTGAAGTTCAATCTTTTTAATACCGTCTACGGTTTTTAAGCGTCGTTGTAGCTCTTTCGCGTACTGACGTAACGCTTCAGGTTGAGTCTTGTCGCCATAAACGCTAAATAACATGCCATACACTTCTGAAAATTCATCTTGAACAATGCTTATTTGTGCCGTTGCTGGTAGAGAGAGTTTCACATCAGCAATTTTACGTCGCAGAAGATCCCACTCTTGGGGAAGATCTTTTGAGTCCGTTGATTCCTTAAGATCAATAAAAATCATTGAACTGCCCGGACGAGATAACGAGCGCAATTTCCACATCGAGCCCATCTCTTGCAGTTTCGTTTCGATTTTATCCGTTACCTGCAGTTCAATCTCTTTGGCAGACGCGCCCGGATAGAGGGTAACCACTACAGCGCTTTTTACCGTAAATGATGGATCTTCTAGTTTGCCTAACTCAAAGTAAGACACCAAACCAACAATCACGCATAACACACTAAAGAACAGCACAAACACTCGCTGTTTTATGGCAAATTCAGCTAAATTCATCATGACTCCTAATAACTAAATGGCTTGATGATGGTGTTAGATATAAGCTGATCGGGCGCAATATAGTGCACTCCAGCAGTGATAATTTGGTCACCTCTTGTTAGCTCTCCAGTCAAACAAGCGCTGTGACTTTGTAATGACGTAATATTCACAGGCATGAGTACGGCTCGGTGCGATTTAATGACATAGAGGTTGTTGTTTTTGCCGTCAGCCACAATTGCGGCATAAGGAACACAAAAACGATTAAGCTGATGCTTAAAGGCCACATCAACTTGTACCGCTTTGCCTGGCAGTGCGGTTGTTGCGTGATTAAGCACAAATTCAACTTTGTAGGTTTGTTTTATGGGATCGGCTAATGTGTCCATTGCCCCAATTTTTGCCTTTATCACCTTATCACTACCATGCCAACGCACCTCTGCAAGCGTACTGTTATTGAGCTTTGCCATTAAATTCTCTGGAACATCAACCACCGCCTTCATTGCACCAAGCTGATGTAACGAAAATAATGGGTTACCAGGCGCTGTTTGTTCAAAAGCTTGCTGACTCTTTGAGCCTATCACTCCGTCAAAGGGGGCTCTGAGCTCGGTATAACGTAAGGCATCTTTCGCTTTTTGCAGATTCTGGTTCACCACTTCGACCATTGCTAAGCTGCGCTTATATCCACTTTGCGCTCTATCTAAGTTCACTGCAGAAATGGCGTCATCTGCTATAGCTTGCTGAACACGCTTAAGCTCTGCGCTTGCAAGTTGGTGGGCCGCTTTTGCTTCTTCTAAGCGGGCGTTGAGTTCTGCCACATTGACTTGGTAGTCATGGGGCTCAAGTGTTGCGAGTAATTGCCCTTGCAACACACTATCGCCACTGTTAACTAAAATGGCTTCAATAGTGCCAGCAACTTTAAATGCTAGATACGCGGTTTGAGTCGCTTCTAGTACGCCTGAGAATTGTTTGACTTGGCTTAATTGTGACTCGTTAAGCTGCATAATTTGAACAGGACGTTCAATTTTACTGGTGATAGTTGTGGTTTGAGCGGGTGCTTGGCTGCATCCGCTGAGCAAGCATAAGGCCAATGGTGTGATAGCAAATTTGCTAATTGTTTTAGTTGAGATCTGCATCTCTTTCTCCCAATACTGATATTGGGAGGAAGTGTAAGTGTTTAACTTATTGAGATAATCTAGCGATACCGCACCAAACTGTCATGAAAATCATGACAAAGATGCGCGTTCAGGAATTTCTTGTAATAAAAAATCAATCAATAATCGAGTCGGTAAACTAATGCCTTTTCGGTCTGGATAGATAAGCCATACGTCCTCTTTCTTTGACTCATACTCGGGCAAAATCCTAACCAAGTTTTGACTTTCTATAGCAGCAAGAGCAAACAAAGGAGGCATAAAACCAATCCCTTGACCGCCTACTATCGCCCGACGAACTAATCCCATATGATTAGCGCTTAAACGGCAATTAACCTTAATCGTCTCACTGATTAAATCCCAGTTATCATCTAATGTCCCATCTGGCCAGCGATAACAGATCGTTTGATGAGCAGACAATTGTGCTAACGTCGTCGGCGCGCCATGCTTGGCAATATATTCAGGGCTGGCATACATGCCTCGCCCTAAACTTAAGATTTTTCGGGCAATAAACCCTGAATCTTTTATTTTTCCGGCATGCAATACAAAGTCTAAACCTTGATTGTAAATATCGTTAACGTAGTTATTTGTAAAACGCAGATCCAGCTCAATATCCGGGTACAGGAGTTGAAATTTGGCCAATGCGGGCTGAAGTGCTTCATCACTCTCGGGTAAAAATCCGACTTTAACCTTGCCTACAGGTTTTTCATCGAGATCGAGCAATTTATTCTTAGCTTGTTCAAAGCCATCAAGTACACCTAACAGGTCGTGATAATACGTTTCGCCATGCTGGGTCAAGCGTAATTGACGCGTTGTGCGGAAAAAAAGCTGCGCATTAAGAGACTTTTCTAGATCACCTATGCGGCGGCTGACATTAGCACGAGGCAGATCAAGTGCGGTGGCTGCTGCGGTAAAGCTACCTAGCTTAACCACAATAGTGAACAATTTTAGATCTTCTATACGCATTGAATAACCTCATCAATTTTCAATAAAATGGCAAAATCCAGTCAAGCTATACGGCAAAACTGTAGCGGTTTTTCACTTCAGCTCATAATTTTGTGTCTACCCATGTGGCCTAGTCCACAAAATTGGTCGCGGTGATATTGGCATCAATAATATTGAGCATTGGTATGATCCACGATGTTAATACCAACCAGCAATAAAATATGATGGTTCACATAAAATCAAGCGCTGAGGGCAAGAGCATAGTTACTTGCTAGCGTTATTAATTGGCAGGAATGACAAGGTAGTTTTAAGCCTTGTAGCGAATGAATTCGACCATTCTACTATGGTAAAACCTTACGGCTCATGTACACTCATAACATACTGACTTATCGGATAAGTTCATGAGCCAACGTACTCTTCATACACTCTTCAAACCTACATCGGTTGCCATTATTGGGGCGTCAAACAAACCTAAGCGAGCCGGTAATGTATTGATGAAAAATCTGCTCTCCGGTGGGTTTTCCGGCCCTATCATGCCAGTGACACCAAAATATGAAGCCGTTATGGGCGTGCTCGCTTATCCCAATATTCAATCACTGCCACTTAAACCCGATTTAGCCATTATCTGCACTGCTGCAAAAAGCGTACCTGGCGTTATTGAGACCTTGGCTCAGTTTGGTTGCAAAGTCGCCATTGTCATGGCATCGGGTATGGCCGATGAGTTTAACGAGGATGGCGTCAGTCTCTTAAGTCAGATGCAGCAATTTGCAGTTCGATACGGCATGCGGATCTTAGGCCCAAACAGTTTAGGCATGATATTGCCCAACATAGGGTTAAACGCGAGCCTTGCTCACACTGCCGCCCTGCCCGGAAAAATCGCATTTGTATCCCAATCTGCCGCTATCTGTACCACAGTGCTCGATTGGGCAAATAATAAAGGCATTGGTTTTTCATCATTTATTTCCCTCGGTGATGCCAACGATATTAACTTTGATGAACTGTTAGATTATTTAGGCCGTGACGCTAAAACCGATGCAATCTTGCTCTATATCGATTCGGTTAATGAAAAGCGTCATTTCTTATCAGCCGCTCGCGCTGCATCGCGTAATAAGCCAATAATCGTGATTAAGTCAGGCCGAAGCATAGAGGGTACTAGTGCCGCACAACTGCATACTGGTGGCCTGTCGGGCAATGATGCTGTGTATGAGGCAGCCTTTAGGCGTGCCGGTATGCTGCGAGTGAATGATCTTATTGAACTGTTTGCCGCAGTAGAAACTTTAGCGCACTCAAGACCATTACAAGGGGAGCGACTTGGGATCATCAGTAATGGCGGCGGCCCTGCTGTACTTGCCCTTGATGAACTGATATTGGGTGGCGGGAAACTGCCTCCTTTATCTACTGAGATCTGCCAGCGGTTGAATACACTTTTACCAAAGAGCTGGTCTGGACAAAACCCAGTTGATATTGGCGGTGACTCTGACGCTGTGCGTTATGCTAAATCACTTGAGATCTTAATGGATAGTGACGATCTCGACGCCATTTTAGTCCTTCATTCTCCTTCAGCTTTAGGGGAAAGTGTTGAGATAGCTGAAGCTATTGCTAAAACAATTTCAGAACACCCGAATCGTCACCGGATCAATATTTTAACCAATTGGAGTGGCGAAGACTCGGCTTATGAAGCCCGTAAGCACTTTTCAAAATCACGGATCCCAACTTACCGGACGCCAGAAGGTGCCGTGGGCGCTTTTATGCACATGGTGGAGTATCGCCGCAATCAAAAGTTGTTGCAGGAAGTTCCGCAATCTATCCCTAATAATATTCCCGCCGATGCAACATTTGCGCGAGACAGGTTACAACAGGCGTTAAACCAAGGAAAGACAATACTAGAGACCCATGAGTCGAGCGCTATCTTAAATGCTTATGGGCTCAAGACTATCGACACCTGGTTTGCCAGTACACCTGAGCAGGCGGTTGAATTTGCCAACCAAGCGGGTTACCCCATCGCGCTAAAAGTGCAATCACCGAGTATTCACCATAAATCTGACGTGCACGGCGTGATGCTGAACTTAACCTCTGATCTTGAGGTTGAACTGGCAGCAAAGGCCATGATAGAGCGCGTGATCTCACTCAATCCTGAGGCGAAAATCGAGGGGTTAATCGTGCAGAAGATGGCTCTTACTGCTGGGGCTCAAGAGATCCGCGTCGCAGTTGCCAATGATCCAGTGTTTGGGCCTGCAATTTTACTTGGCGAAGGTGGCTCTGAATGGGAACCCACTAAAGATGCGGTCGTTGCCCTGCCTCCACTGAATATGACATTGGCTCGCTATATGGTGATCCAGGCGCTAAAAACACAAAAGCTTCGTGATCGACATTTGCCACTGGGCTTAAATATGCACGCACTGTGTATTATGCTAACGCAAATCTCTCACCTCATCATAGATTGCCCCGAAATCGCTACCCTAGATCTGAACCCTGTATTGTGCGCTGGAGAACAAATCACCTTATTAGATGTGAATATTGGGCTGCAACAAGAACCCATAGATAACGCCTCTAGACTGGCTATTTCACCTTATCCAAAAGAACTTGAGCAGATAGCCACCCTTAAAAATGGCAGCAAAGTGATGTTAAGACCGATTTTACCGGAGGATGAACCCAAACATCTCGCTTTTGATAACTCCCTGTCAGATGAAGATCGCTATAAGCGTTATTTTGGTGTGCGCTCTAAAATGACCCATGAAGAGATGGCTGTATTAACCCAGATTGATTACGCCCGCGAGATGGCCTTTATAGCCACCTCGATAGATGCTGAGGGCGAAGAAACGACCTTAGGCGCGATAAGAGCCTCTATCGATCCTGACAATACCGAAGCTGAGTTTGCCATGGCGGTGCGCAGTAACTACCAGGGACAAGGCCTAGGAAAACTGCTACTTGAAAAACTGATCAAGTATTACAAAGATAACGACACCCTTGTGCTGACTGGCTTTACCATGTTTGAGAATAGAAATATGGCCAGCCTAGCTAAACGTCTTGGCTTTACTGTCACTTTTGATATGGAAGACCGCTTGATTAACATGCATATGGATTTAAAATCCCCCCCCAATTAATACAATTGGTATAACTGAGCCAATCACAAAAAGGCCGTTAAGATTTCATCTTAACGGCCTTTTTCATTTTTAGCTTTCAAGCTTTAAGCTGGTCAAATCTCAAACCATGTACTCAATCATGTTCAAACTAATTTATGTTCAAACTAAATCATGTTCAAACTAAATTGGAGTTTCTACAACTCTTTCAGCAATGACACAGTTTCGACCCGCTGATTTAGCCCGGTATAAGGCTTCATCAGCCCGTATAAAGTAACTGTCTTTATCATCTTCAGCCTTTAATGATGCTACGCCAACCGAGACGGTAATATTGCCAAGGGGTAACTTTTTATCTTTACCAATCGTAAGATTACGCTCGGCGATCTTTCGCCTTAAATTCTCGGCTACGATACTTGCGTCTTCGAGTCTTGTATTTGATAACAAGATAACAAACTCTTCGCCGCCATAACGTGCAACGAAATCATCTCCTTTAACGCTGTTCTTTAATGCTTGAGCAACGTAAGCCAGAACTTTGTCACCAATTAAATGACCATGTACATCGTTAAACCTTTTGAAGTAGTCAATATCGACCACCAATAGGCTACTTTCAAAATTAGTATGATTGAAGCTATCAATATGACTGATCACTTCTTTATCGAATGCACGGCGATTATTCAACGACGTTAGCTCATCGGTCATAGCCACGGATCGAAGCTCGACCATCTCCGTTTTAAGGGCCACGACCTCTTCACTTATGCTTGTTAGACTTTTGTCCATTTCACTGTTAGCTGCAATGATCTCATCGAGTTCACTACTGAAGCTATCGACCAATTTTTGCATAACGATAGGATCGGGATCTTGTTTTAATGCATTATTAAAGTCAGTTAATGAAGTAGAAAATTGTGATGTGCCCTTACTCATGTTGGCTATTTTGGCCAGTAAACTATTTATCAGTACTTGAGTTTCTAATTGGACGTTTTCAATCACTTCTGGCGAGTTAACTAAGATATACTTTTTATACAAACTATGACTTACATCTGGAGTAAAGCTGACGTTGGTACTCAATAAGCCGTCAATCGCACGCTTTAAGTCAAGGTTAATCCCTTTATAGTATTCATACCAAACAGCGTAATTTTCCGGAGTGACTGGCACTTTGAGTTCAGACATCTTAGGCACTGCATGACGTAAAATCTTAGCTGATAGTTCTGTTTCTGATATATGCTGCGCCATATCCATTGTATAAGTCACTCCATCTTGATAACTTTACTTATCAATACTTTAAACAAAAAAGAGGATGTTGCCATCCCCTTTTATCAATAATTTTGATTTTATTTTCTACAACTTGAAAAGATATCAGCTTTAGGCCGATAAACCTCGCTGCTTACATTCATCAAACCAAGCAAGCTATCGAATAAATTATCGTGAGAAAAACCGCCCTTGCTAGCTTCCTGCGCTAAGCAAGCAAGGTCTAAGTGATTTTGTTTTGAAAAACCTGCTGAGAACCAGCCCAGGAAAGGTACTTTGGTTTGTTCTTCAGGCGCAAATGAGAAAGGTGTACCGTGAAGATACATTCCTTTTTCTCCTAATGACTCACCATGATCTGATATATAGAGCATTGCGGTGTCAAACTGAGCACTTGATGCTTTTAGCTTATTAACAACTTCTGAAAGGATAAAGTCGGTATATAAAATAGTATTGTCATAAGTGTTGACTAGCTCTTCGTGACTACAGTTTTGAATATCACTACGTTGACAATCTGGCACAAAATGACGGTGTTCCTCTGGATAACGTAGATAATACGTTGGCCCATGAGAACCAATGATGTGTAACACTAATAACGTATCTTCATCTTTAATGGTTTTAAGTCGCTTACCCAGCGCATTTAGTAAAACTTGATCGTAGCAATACTCGCCATTACATAGCTTGGGGTTGCTGTCATGATCTATTACTATATGTTCGATGTTCTGACAAACTCCCTTGCAGCCGCTGTCATTGTCGAGCCACTCGAGCTGGACCCCCGCATGATTTAACACATCGATGACACTGTCTTGGGCTTTTTCTCGGCGCGAATCATAATTAACACGATCCATTCTAGAAAACATGCATGGTAAAGATACTGCGGTGGCAGTACCGCATGAGTGCGTGTCTTTAAACACGACTAAGCCCTGATCTTGAGTGTGTACATTGGTAGGCTTATCGTAACCATAATAAGAATAATTAGCTGCTCGGGCAGTTTCCCCTACTACTAAAACAACTAAATTTGGCTTGGTTTTATCTGTGGTGTTTTTAGCATCTAAACCTATCTGCTTGTACACAAGCGGCTCTTGTAGGTAGTTAACTTTTATATATTTAACTGTTGAGCCAATAAAATAAGTTGGAATGATATAACGCTTCATAATGTCGTTATTACGTCCAAATGCGACATAGTTTTGATAATAAAACATCGCAATGACCACTATGCCCGCCAGCATAGACAACATAAATATCACCTTATTCAACAGTTCTTTCGTTATAGGCTTGTACTGAATATTGGCTTTATAGATAAACAGTGAAGGGATCACGCCTGTTACGACAAAATTAACGACCGATGCCCAATTAAGGTAGGTAGCGGCTTCAGATTGGTTAGTCTGAAATGTATTTTCAATCATGCCATAGTCAAACACCACGCCGTATTGAAATGCTGCAAAAAATACACTCGATGACATTAAAGTCAGAATAATAAAAAACGGCTTAGCCAGATACTTTACGCTAAAGATGCTAAATAAAAATGATAGAGCAAAAAACAGAAATAAAGGCATACTGGCAATAAATGCCATATTAGCATCTGCTTGTTTGTCTACGCCCTGTTTAATAATTTGAAAAAGAGGAATATTGAACACGCATACGTAGTAAATCGAAAGTATGGCAGTGAATTGAATACTATTTAAATTTTTAAGACGTGCTAGCACCTAGTTTACTCACTTAAATTTTTTGAATGCTGAGGGCTTTCCTTGCCTGGAGCCTGTTGTCGACAGATATCCTCTATACTAGCAGCTGAGGCATATCACTCAAAGCGTATAAGACAAATGTATGATACATTTTCGCAAAAAACGTATCATTTGTAACAGCAAAAGAAACTAATGACTAGTAGACAGGTTTTGATTGGGTAAGTTCGACTGGGGATCAAGCTTATTTATACCCAAGCCACCTGAAGATGCAGGGTTCAGTGGGAATTTAATGCGCTTTAAGCAAGGCGTTGATTGCAGTTAATGGTTGTTGCCTTAGCAAGATCAATAACGCAGCAGAAAGTGCATTAAAACCCATCGAAGAAGGCTTTGCGCAAGCCCACTTCGTTGTTGCACTAGCTTAAAAGGGAGTTACCATTCCTACGCTAATACGCCTAGAATTGAACTCGCGCAAGGCCTCTGAAATGAGCATGTTCAAGTCGTTTGGGTATAGTAAAAGATAATTAGCATGTGGTAACGCGCGAAGGTGTAATTGATTATGACCCGCTCGCGAGTCATATTTGTATAGCCACTAATACAGCTAAACTTATTGTCTAGAATTCTCGATTAATTCTTTCTAAAAAATGTAATAACTGAGCGCGCTCGGTAGCATCAAACTTAGCCGTTAAGTCTTGAGTAAGCTGTATGTGAAGTTTATCGTGCTCTTCGAACATTTCGCGTCCACTTTCAGTCAGCTCAACTAATATTGAGCGTCTGTCATTTGCATGTGGGACTCGAATAACTAGGCCAGCATCAACCATTTTATCGATTTGAACAGTTAATGTCCCAGTGGTAATACCAATCTTTTGTGCGAGCTCTTTCATTCGCATTGGACCATTTAAGCCCAAAATTTCAACCGTGTGAACTTGAGGTAAACTAAAGCCTTTATCTTTGACTACAGCCATTTCCCAAGATGATAACTTCTCGTAAAATTCGATCATGGCATGATTTAAATTATCATCTTGGTTATTCATATAATTAGTTCCTAATAATTAGGCGCTTATTGTGCCTGAGTCAGCGGATTAACTTCAATAGTGATATGGGATAAACGCTCGAAATCTGACAGCTTTTTCCTAAAATAACCGACGTTGTTATTGCAGTCACAATGTATGACCATACTCGCTGCATAATGGTCGGCGCTGATTTTCCAAATATGCAAATCGACAACCTGAGCCTGCTCTTGCTCAAGGGTGTGTTTTATCTGTTCGATATACGTCTGTTCAATACTCGCGTCCAACAAAATGGGACCAGTTTGCTTTAATAACCCCCAAGCCCAACGGCTAATGATGATGGCGCCAACAATCCCCATTAATGGGTCGAGCCAATTCAATCCAAAGTACTTACCCATTAACAAGGCAACAATCGCAAGTAGTGACGTTAACGCATCAGCAAGTACATGAAAATATGCTGCTC
Source organism: Shewanella sp. 30m-14 (assembly GCF_052977125.1). Lineage (NCBI taxonomy): Bacteria > Pseudomonadati > Pseudomonadota > Gammaproteobacteria > Alteromonadales > Shewanellaceae > Shewanella > Shewanella sp. 30m-14. Next base: position 46,690 of record NZ_JBRILW010000028.1, read on the forward strand.
GTAAATTATGGTCATGACTTGGGTTATGCTTCACTTCACTTTTATCATGAGTGTGTTCATGCTGATCACCTGCGTCATCGCTATTTTCATACTCGCTAGTGTCATGATGATGACTGTGAGCATGGCTGTGACTGTGACAGTGACTGTGACTGTGAGCATGGCCGTGATGGTCTTTTAATAAAAACACACTTACGATATTCACTATTAGTCCGATCACTGCAACTAAAATGGCTTGGTTAAAAAATATTTCATGAGGGTTAAATAGTCGCACACCAGACTCAACCAGCATAACAAGCGCCACGAGACCTAGCGCTATTGCACTGGTGTAGCCGCCCAGTACGCTCACCTTACCTGTCCCGTATGAAAACTCTGCTGAATTAGCATGTTTGCGGGCATATCGATAAGCAAATAAGGTGATCATGAACGCTGCAGCATGCGTCCCCATATGCCAACCATCAGCAAGTAAGGCCATAGAGCCGTATAGGGTGCCGGCAATAATCTCAGCTAACATTGTCACTATCGTTAGCACTAGAACATAGGCAGTATTGCGCTCCCCTGCACTATTGTGGGTAGAAAAACCCTGCTTATGAGGACAATTAATGACTGTCTGCTTAACGTTTCCCATAACAACCCTCTACCTTTTACTTTGTTGACGACCTCAAGCTTGTTCGCTGAGCTTATACTTTTGTTTAAATGTGTATTTTGCTGCCCTACCGGCTTCAATTATGTATAAACATGCATAGCTATCATGATAAGTCCTCATGCACAGACATTATAAATAGACATTATGAACAGACAGTATAAATAGACATCATGCATAGTCATTATGCTTACGCACCCGTTTAGACTGACCGCTGTACCTCATCAGCACATAATAGTCTTAGGGCCATATCACATGACCTACTAACTACTAACTACTAACTACTAACTATAAGTCTTCGAAATATTTAGACCTTCACCCACTTTGTCTGCCAATTATTTTGATCGCCAATTAATTTGATTGATAAGTATTTTGACAACCATCTACCTTGACCTTCAACTAGTTCGGCAACCAACTAGTTCGATAACCGACTATTTTGACACTCAAACTAAACTTACGCCTTTAGATCCCAAAATTCAATAAAAAAAGCCAGCATGTGATCAGCTTCAGACTCTTCCCTCAAGCCTCGCCTTTATGGAACTTGCTCGACTAACAACAAAAGCTATAGCCGATAAATTATCAACACATTTGTAATCCATTTACCCACCTCGTTTCAACCTGGCTATAAAAAGTAATATTCCATACCGCTATGGGGTTGAATTCAAGTTTTGTTCACACCGTTGAGAATGGTTTTATTGTCATTTAATAAAAATATTATTTTTTAACCCTTTTTATAAACCAGCCCGTTTATAGATGTATTAGACAAACAACACCTATTCTTTTGGAGAATGTATGACCTTACTGACTACCTTAAACCAACGCTTTGGCCGTACTCTTTTAGCCTCATCTTTAGTTTTTGCTACTTTTTCATTTAATGCCAGTGCAACCAGCCCAACTCATCCATCTGGAGTCAATCAAAATATGATCAGTGCACAGATTTATAGCGCCAGTGATTACAGCAATCCTGACACAGGGGCTACCAGTGAAACTAAAATGTATCCTAAGCCAGCAACTGGCCAAGAGCAGCATATTTTGACATTACCAAAGCTAGATAATGAAGCTGACTACAGGGTGGAGATTGAAATTGGCCAAACCCAAATGGTTGATTGTAATCAACATCGTTTAGTGGGTGAATTGAAACAGCATACAGTGAAAGGGTGGGGATATAGCTACTATCAAGTTGATAAGATCTCTGAAGGCCCAAGCACTATGATGGCCTGCTTTGAGCAAGCAAAAACCGAGAAGTTCTTAAAGATCAATGCTGACTTAATGGTTAAATACGATAGCCGTTTACCGAAAGTATTTTATCTACCAGAAAATACCCAGGTACGTTACCGTGTTTGGAAGGTAGAGTCTCAGTTTAACTACTCAGGTAATACCAAGTAATTTCTGTTTTAAGGCTTATTCCAACGCTAAAAACAAAAAAGCTACCAATTTGGTAGCTTTTTTAATATTTCAGAACCAATTACGCTTTTAATGCACCAATGGCTTCTTTACATAAAGCGGTGATCCGCTCCCAGTCGCCTTGCTCCATCGCATCCGTTGGCGCAATCCAGCTGCCACCGATACAATCGACATTTTTAAGTGCTAAATAGTCTTTATAACTACTTGGCGTAATGCCACCCGTTGGGCAGAAACGAATGTCGGCTAATGGGCCTGAAAAGGCTTTAAGTGCATTCACACCGCCAGAAGCTTCAGCTGGGAAAAACTTAAAGTTTGTATAACCCAGTGCCATGCCTTTCATCACTTCAGAGATACTAGCAACCCCAGGGATCAATGGTGTTGTCCCTTCCATTGCAGCTTCTAACAGTTCAGTTGTCGCACCTGGTGTAATCACAAACTGTGCGCCTGCATTAACCGCTTGCTCAAGCTGCGCCTTATTTAGAATAGTACCAGCACCCACTAATGCTTCTGGAACTTCTTGTGCAATTTTAGTGATCGCTTCTAACGCACAGTCAGTGCGTAGAGTGACTTCAAGCACAGAAATACCACCGGCAACAAGCGCCTTCGCTAACGGTACGGCATGTTCAATCTTATTGATCACCATGACAGGAACAATAGGGCTGCGTTTAAAAATATCTTGTGGCTGTATTGACCAGTTATTCTCAAGCATTGCGTTACTCTTCCTTAAACATTAATAGTTTTCATCAATTGCACTCGTGCAACGAGCACCAGTTTCGGGGCTACTTAAATTTGAACGAAGGGCACCGAATAACTCTCGTCCCATACCGTAGCTGCTCTTATGAAGGTCAACTTTTTCAGCCGTTCTGACGTTAAGTTCAGCCTCATCAACGAGTAGGGTTAGCTCTCCCGTTGTGGCGTTTACTCGAACTAAATCACCGTTATGGATCTTAGCAATTAGACCACCGTCTAACGCTTCTGGCGTTAAGTGGATAGCTGCAGGTACTTTACCTGATGCGCCTGACATACGACCGTCAGTTAACAACGCAACTTTAAACCCTCGATCTTGAAGCGTTCCTAAGATTGGCGTGAGCTTATGCAGTTCAGGCATACCAATCGCTTTAGGACCCTGGCCTTTAACGACAACTACGCAATCTTTATCTAAGTTGCCGGCTTTAAAGATGGCTTCAAGTTTGTTTTGATCGTCAATAACGACAGCTGGCGCTTCAACAATTCGGTGTTGTTCTTGTACTGCAGAGACTTTAATCACCGCGCGGCCAAGGTTACCTTTAAGCAGTTTAAGGCCACCATTATTTTGAAAAGGCTTATCTAGGCTCGTTAGCACTTCATCATCTAAGCTTGTTTGTTGGCCATCGACCCAAGTTAACTCGCCATCACGAACCTGCGGCTCTTGGGTGTAACGCTTAAGACCAAAGCCTGCCACAGTATCGACATCTTCATGTAGCAAACCGCCCTCTAACAGTTCTTTAATCAAGAACGCCATACCACCCGCTGCGTGGAAATGGTTGATGTCAGCGTGACCATTGGGGTAAACACGTGCAAGAAGTGGAACGGCATCTGAAAGCTCTGAGAAATCATCCCAGTTTACGATGATGCCAGCTGCGCGCGCTGCAGCAACGATATGCATGGTAAGGTTAGTTGAGCCACCCGTAGCTAATAACGCCACAATACCGTTAACGACTGATTTCTCAGAAACCACTTTACCGATAGGCGTGTACTGGGTCCCCATTTCGGTTAAACGACATACCTGCTTAGCAGCCGTTTTGCTTAAGACTTCGCGTAGTGGATCATCTGGATTAACGAAAGATGAACCTGGTAGCTGCAGCCCCATAACCTCAAGCATTAATTGGTTACTATTAGCAGTACCATAGAAAGTACAGGTACCTGCGCTATGGTATGACTTAGATTCTGCATCTAAAAGTGCAGCTCTGTCGACTTCACCTTGGGCGTATTGCTGACGAATACGCGCTTTTTCTTTGTTTGGGATCCCTGACTTCATTGGGCCTGCTGGCACAAATAGCATTGGCAAATGACCAAAGCTCAGTGCGCCAATTAATAGACCTGGCACAATCTTGTCACAAATACCCAGCAACAATGCTCCATCGAACATATTGTGAGATAAGCCCACAGCGGTGCCCATGGCAATCACTTCACGGCTTAGCAAACTCAGTTCCATACCCGGTTGGCCCTGTGTAACGCCGTCACACATAGCAGGCACGCCGCCAGCGACTTGAGCAACACTGCCCACTTCATTACATGCTTGTTTCAACAAGTCAGGATACGCAGCATAAGGTTGGTGCGCTGACAACATGTCGTTGTAAGAAGTGATGATACCGATATTAGCCTTGTTCAATTGCTTGATAGCTGACTTATCGGCAGGGTTACATGCAGCAAAACCGTGCGCCAAGTTACCACAACTTAACGCACTGCGGTGGACACCTTTATTTTTAGCATCATCGAGCGCCGCTAGGTATTTAGCGCGAGAATCTTTGCTTCGTTCAATAATTCTGTCTGTAACAGATTGTACAACGCTGTGCATAATTACTCCTTTAAGCGCTCCAGTAAACATCAACAGGCGTTTTATGCTGATCGAGTACGGCTCTAATCGGCATTTCACGACTGTCATCGCTTGCTAGTGCTTGTCGGTAAACATCTAATTTTTGCTCACCAACGATATGTAAATAAATTTGACGACTCGCTAAAATGGCAGACTTCGACAACGAGATCCTTGAATGAGGTGCATTGCCCGGCTTAACGGCAACACATAAGTCAGTTGTCGTTAATGCGTTGTCAAGTTCTGCTTTTGCGGCACAAGGAAACCAAGAGCAGGTATGGCCGTCATTACCCATGCCTAATACAACAACATCGAATGGCTTAGGGAAACTACCAAGCTGCTCAATCGCCATGGCGCAGCCTTCTTCTGGCGAAGAATACATATTTTTCAAGCCACGAAATTTCGCATTCGCGGCTCTATTTTTTAGTAAATTATTGCGAACAAGGCGTTCGTTTGAATCACCATGATCGGCACTCACCCAGCGCTCATCAGCTAGAGTGATGTAAACATCACTCCAATCAATACCTTTCTTGCTGAGCAATTCAAATAACTTAAGCGGAGTTGAACCACCAGAGACAATAAGACTCGCTTTGCCTCGAGCATCAACAGCTTCTTGCAATTGATTAGCAATGCGTTCAGCCAGCTGCGCTTCGAGTGCTTCTTTATTGTCAAATGATTTGAAAACAGTTTCTTGAATCATTGGTTCTCCCTTACTCGTCCCAAGAACGGCCATCTTTAGTGATAAGCGCGACCGATGCCACCGGTCCCCATGTTCCAGCAGGATAAGGCTTTGGTTTTTCGTCAGTCTCTTCCCATGCTTGAATGATGCCGTCGACCCAGCTCCAGGCCTGCTCAACTTCATCACGGCGCACAAATAATGCCTGATTACCTAACATCGCTTCGAGTAATAAACGTTCATATGCATCAGCAATGCGTTCATTTTTAAAGGTTTCAGAGAAACTTAAATCTAACTTGGTGGTTTGCAAACGTTGCTTTTCACCTAGGCCAGGCACCTTATTCAACATCTGAATTTCAACCCCTTCATGAGGCTGCAACCGAATAGTAAGCTTGTTGGGTGGTAGGTTACGGTAATTAGAGCTGTAAAGGTTGTGGGGTGGATTTTTAAAGTACACCACAATTTCAGAGCTCTTAAATGGCATGCGCTTGCCACTACGCAAGTAAAATGGCACGCCTGCCCAACGCCAGTTATCAATATCCACGCGAAGTGCAACAAAGGTTTCAGCATTAGACTGAACATTTGCGCCCTCTTCTTCTAAGTAACCAGGTACTGGCGCACCTTTTAGGAAGCCTGAGCTATATTGGCCCCGAACCGTGTTCTCATAAATGTTGTCAGCGTTAATTGGACGCAATGACTTAAGTACTTTTACTTTTTCATCACGGATGTTATCAGCATCTAAGTTAACTGGCGGGTCCATTGCAACAAGCGTCAACACCTGTAATAAATGGTTTTGGATCATGTCGCGCATCTGACCGGCTTTGTCGAAATACCCCCAACGACCTTCGATACCCACTTCTTCAGCAACAGTGAGTTGCACATGGTCGATAGTACGGTTATCCCACTTAGAGGCAAACAAAGAGTTAGCAAAGCGAAGTGCAAGTAAATTCTGTACCGTTTCTTTACCTAGGTAATGGTCGATACGATAAACTTGGTTTTCTTCGAAGTAAGCAGAGACTTGATCGTTAATGATGCGAGAACTTGCTAGATCGGAGCCGATTGGCTTTTCTAAAACAACACGAGAGTCTGGGAAGATAAGATTTTGTTCATGGAGGCAACGACAAATATCGCCGAAGATGGCTGGCGGTGTCGCGAAGTAACTCACCATGACGCGCTTCTCAGGCTCTAAAATATCATGGAATGCTTGGTAACCATCAGCAACCGTGAAGTTAGTGCCGATATAGTGACAACGGTTCAAGAAACGATTCACTGTTTCTTCACAGAGTTCGTCTTTAACAAATGTCTTTAATGCGGTGATGACTAACTCGCGATACTCTTCCTGACTGAAGTCATCTTTTGCAACGCCGAGGATCTTCGTATCGACATTCAGTAAGTTTGCTTTATCAAGCTGGTATAAAGAAGGAAGTAACTTACGCTTAGCAAGATCCCCCTTGGTACCAAATAGAACAAAATCACAAGCTTTGGCTTTTGGTGTCGTTATGCCCATAGCTTCAAAATCTCCTTTTGACACTGTGCCCCACCATTTTTGATGAGAATTCACACGTTTGTTGTAATATAACAACACAAATAAGTAATTGCATCTAAATTCTATAATAAACTTCAAGTTAGCATATTAGGTATGTTAGCCCATAATCTGATATGCTTTTGTGATAAAATTACTAAAATTTATCGTGTTTGTACCTGTTGTCATTATAAATTAATGTCGGCGTAAACGCTCCGGAAATCACGGTTTAAAAACGACAACTTAAAAGCTTTAACAAAATATAATAAAACTACATTACTATTGAGTGGACGTACGCATATGAATACCCTCGAAAAGGTGCAAAAAAGCCTTACCCATTTTAGTAAATCTGAACGTAAAGTTGCAGAAGTTATTTTGTCTTCGCCACAAACGGCTATTCACTCAAGTATCGCCACTTTGGCTAAAATGGCTGATGTGAGTGAACCTACGGTTAACCGCTTCTGCCGTCGCCTTGATACTAAAGGTTTTCCAGACTTTAAACTCCACCTAGCGCAAAGCCTTGCTAATGGTACTCCTTATGTCAGCCGCCACGTAGAAGAGGACGACAGTCCCGATTCTTATACGACCAAGATATTTGAATCTTCTATGGCCTCTTTAGATACCGCCAGGCAAAGTATCGACACCGCTGCGATTAATAAGGCTGTAGATATTCTAACGCAAGCAAAAACCATTTCGTTTTTTGGTCTTGGGGCATCGGCATCCGTTGCTCATGATGCACAAAATAAATTCTTCCGCTTTAATGTTCCTGTCATCAGTTTCGACGATGTTCTAATGCAGCGCATGAGCTGTATAAACAGTAATGAAGGCGATGTAGTGGTGCTTATCTCGCACACAGGCCGTACAAAGTCGCTTATCGACATCGCTAAACTAGCTCGCGAAAACGGTGCTGCAGTTATCGGTATTACTGCCCGTAACTCACCGTTATCAACGGTTTGTACACTTCCAGTAACAATGGAAGTGCCTGAAGATACAGATATGTACTTACCTATGGCTTCACGTTTGGCACAATTAGTTATAATAGATGTGCTAGCAACAGGATTTACCCTCAGAAGAGGCCCTCGTTTCCGTGAAAACTTGAAGCGAGTAAAGGAAGTGTTAAAAGAATCAAGAATAGACAAAGATCCAGTTCTGTAACTGACTTTCTACATAATTTGCGGCAATTTAACCTAAGTTAAATTGCCGATTTCTAAATTATTGTTGCAACAGGTCACAAAATTAAAAACTTGAGTTAGATCATTTTGTTCGTAATTTTACTACATTAACGGGTATTGTCTGGTAATATAGAATCAGAATTTTTTAAAACTTAACGGAGTATGTCATGTTCCGCAGAACCAAAATTGTAACAACTTTGGGTCCAGCCACCGACCGTGATGACAACTTACGCCGCATTATTGCTGCTGGCGCTAACGTTGTTCGCTTAAACTTCTCTCACGGTGCACCAGAAGATCATAAAAAACGCGCAAACGATACACGAGCTATTGCAAAAGAGCTCGGCGTTCATGTTGCGGTTTTAGGCGATCTTCAAGGTCCAAAAATTCGTATTTCAACTTTCAAAGACAACCAAAAGGTTATGTTAGAGCTTGGTCAAGCTTATACTCTTGATGGCGATCTTGGTAAAGGCGAAGGTGACGAGACACAAGTCGGTATCGATTATAAAGAGTTACCGCAAGACGTGAGTCTTGGTGACATCTTAATGCTTGATGACGGCCGAGTTCAGTTGCGCGTTGAAAAAGTTGAAGGTAACAAGGTTCATACTATCGTTACCGTCGCAGGTCCTTTATCTAATAATAAAGGTATCAACAAGCAAGGCGGTGGCTTGTCGGCCGCAGCCCTTACTGAAAAAGATAAGCTAGACATCGTTACTGCCGCAGAGATTGGTGTTGATTACCTTGCGGTATCGTTCCCAAGAAGTGGAGCAGACCTAAACTACGCACGTGATCTAGCACGTAAAGCTGGTAGCAACGCGCTTATCGTTTCTAAAGTAGAACGTGCTGAAGCCGTAGCCACTGATGAAGCTATGGATGATGTAATTATTGCATCTGATGCAGTGATGGTCGCACGTGGTGACTTAGGTGTTGAAATTGGCGACCCTGCTCTTGTAGCAGTTCAAAAGCGTCTAATCAGCCGCTCACGTCAACTGAACAAGCCTGTCATCACCGCAACTCAGATGATGGAGTCAATGATCTCTAGCCCAATGCCAACTCGCGCTGAGGTTATGGACGTTGCGAACGCAGTACTTGATGGTACAGATGCTGTTATGCTCAGTGCTGAAACCGCTGCTGGTGACTTCCCAGAAGAAACCGTAAAAGCAATGGCAGAGGTATGTTTAGGTGCTGAATCACATCCTAGTGTGCAGGTTTCTAAGCACAGACTTGATCAGCAGTTTACTACCATCGAAGAAACTGTCGCGCTATCAACTATGTATGCTGCTAACCACCTTGAAGGTATTAAAGCGATTATCGCTTTAACTGAATCTGGTGCGACGCCGCAAATGATGTCTCGCATCAGCTCTGCGCTACCTATCTTTGCATTATCACGTCACGAATCAACACTCGCTAAAATGGCACTTTTCCGTGGTGTTCAACCTGTGTACTTTGATTCAACTGCACACGCGCCAGAAACTGTTGCACAAAAAGCACTAGAGACACTTTCTCAAGCGGGTTACCTAGTAAAAGGTGACATGGCGATGATGACGAAGGGTGACGCAATGGAAACTGTGGGTGGCACTAACACTAGCAAAGTTGTTGTTGTAGGCTAAAGCCCTCTTCTATTCTGACATGCCGCTCTAAGGTATGGACGCAATAAATAAAAAGCTACTATTTGTTAATAGTAGCTTTTTTTATTCCTCTCAAAGTAAAACCATTGAATAATCAATCTTTAGCTGTAGGATAGCGTATAAATCTCAGCTGATTATTTATACTGGTGAAATAAGCTCTAGAAAGTTATCGGTCAAGACAAGGCGATGAATGCTAATGCCTAGCTGTTTTTTCAAGTTAAACCTCAGCTTCAGCCGCTTTATCGATATTAGCTATCGGCTATCGATAGCAAATCACAGGTAGCAAATCACAGATAGCAAATCACAGATAGCAAATCACAGATAGCAAATCACAGATAGCAAATCACAGATAGCAAATCACAGATAGCAAA
>NZ_JBRILW010000029.1:0-53580 GCF_052977125.1 Shewanella sp. 30m-14
AGAGTTCAGAGCGAGTGACAAAATTGTGTTCTAGGGATTGGGCAAGTGTGACCAGTTAATTTTCCAGTTTGGTATAATACTGAAGTCGCAGCGATTAATTGTGACATTACGCAATAATTTAATGGTTAGTTTGTTTTCCCATCATGTTTCTAACGCTGTTTGTCAGCGGCTGCTGGTATCACTCATTAATATTGATTAAAATCCCGCGCCTAACTCTTCCATTGCGTGACTGCCTGCAATTATATGCGCTTGCTTACAAAAACCTCACTCGTGCTGACCTTTAGTTACTTTTTTCTCTGGTGCTTTGGCCCTTTATGGCTGAGAGAACTAGGAAGTTGGTTCGGTTTACCCCTATGGTTTTGGTTTTCCTGTATTGCAGCACCAATTTTATTGATAGTAAGTCTTAGCTTTTTACTGACCAATATGGCTGACAAACAAGATGACTAGTTTGCTTCCCGTGCTTATTTATCTCGCTTTGAGCCTGGTTGTCACCCGTGTATGGAGCGCACGTCAATCTAAACAATCTCAGGCACTGCATGAAGATAAAGCCAAGCGCTTCTTCATAGGCGGTCCGTTTTTGGGGGGGCCGTTACTGGCACTCACCTTAGTTGCAACTTATACCAGCGCAGGCTCTTTTATTGGGGGGCCAGGGGCGGCGTATAAGTTTGGTTTGGGCTGGGTTTGGTTAGCACTTATTCAAGTACCTGTGGTTATTCTTACTCTGGGGGTTTTAGGGCCTAAATTTCTTGCGCAAAAAAAGCAATACAGCACCATTATTGAATGGCTAGATATTCGCTATAAAAGCACAGGATTAAGCATTATTGCCATGTTGAGCTTAGTCGTCGGCTTTATTGCCATGATTTCGGTGCAATTTATAGGTGGTGCGCGGTTACTTTCTGGTGTGACAGGCATTAGCTACGAGTTAGGCCTAGCGGTATTTGTCATCACGGTAATGGCTTACACAATTACTGGTGGCTTTAGAGCTGTGGTGCTTACCGATGCACTGCAGGGTATGGTGATGTTAGTGGGACTGATGATATTACTACTGGTGATCCTTACGCAGCCAGAGCTCAGTGCGCAGCTTAGCGAGGAAACGGCAAAAGCACCTCAGTTACTTAGCCCTCACGGCATGGGTGACTATCTTGGTTGGCCAATGATGCTCTCATTTTGGGTATTGATCTGTTTTGGTACAATGGGCTTGCCACACACGATTGTCAGGTTACTCGCAGTTAAAGATAACCAATCATTAAAGCGCGGTATGATTTGGGGAACATTAATCTGTTTCTTGATGACATTACTGCCGCATCTTTGTGGGTTTTTAGGGCGTGCATTATTTCCAAATCTCTCGGTTCCCGATCAGATTATGCCCACCTTAATTGCAGAGTTAATGAGCCCATTTTGGGCGGGTATTTTATTAGCGGCGCCGATTGCTGCGGTCATGTCATCGGTTGATTCAATGTTGCTCCAATCAGCGGTAAGCATTGTGCGTGACGGCGTGGTGAAAACCCGACCGAAGATGAGTTCAACAGCTCAAGTTCGTTTGACTCAAGTAGTGATGGTACTGATCACTGCCTTAGCCTGCTTTTGGGCAATAAAACCGCCGGATATGATTGTTTGGATTAATCTTGCGGCTTTTGGTGCACTGCAAGCGGTATTTTTATGGCCGATTATAGCCGGGTTATTTTGGCCTAGTGTGAATGGGCAAAGCGCTTTAGTGGCGATGTGCAGTGGTATGGCAAGTTATCTCGCGCTGCAGTGGCAAGCACCACTGACATTCAATATTCATCCTATTGTCCCCGCGCTGCTATTCTCGCTATTGATGTTAGTGATTAGTCATGTCATACAGTTATCACGAGCAAAACGTTCACTGCAGAATGATTATTAAGCTGTATTGCAAGCCTGTTGTAAGCATATTGTAAGACTAGGGTAAGCAGTAAGCTGTCTAAGGTTAACCCATTGCTGGAAAAGGGTTGGCCATTGGTTTATATTTGCCGCCATATAATAATAAAATGGTGGCATAATGGACCCTGTTAGTACTTCAAATGACACAACTAATCAAACGGTTAGTCATGGTGTTGCTCAATCATCTGAGCAAGCCTCTCAACTGCGTAAATCATGGCAAATGCCTGATACCTTAGTCATTATCTTTTTTGTTGCAATCGCGGCTGCGATTTTGACCTACTTTGTTCCAATTGGCTCGTTTCAGACTCAAGATGTCAGCTATGTTGTTGATGGGGTAGAGAAGAGTCGAAGCGTTATTGATCCCAATTCTTTTACGTATGAAGTTGATGAACTGGGCGAGCCTATTCTACAGCCTGTTGCGTTATTTGAAGGCCATGGAGGCGTTGGCTTTTTTAATTTTGCCTTCGAAGGTCTCGTTTCAGGGTCTAAGTGGGGCAGCGCCATTGGCGTGATCATGTTTATGCTCGTGATTGGCGGCGCTTTTGGCATTGTGATGGCAACAGGTACCATAGATAACGGGATTTTGAAGCTAATAGATGCCACACGTGGCAAAGAAGGCTTGTTTATTCCGGTTATATTTATCCTGTTTTCACTTGGCGGTGCGGTATTTGGTATGGGGGAGGAGGCGATAGCCTTTGCCATTATTATCTGCCCGTTAATGATCCGTTTAGGCTATGACGGCATCACCACTGTAATGGTCACCTATGTGGCAACTCAAATTGGCTTTGCCGCATCTTGGATGAACCCGTTTAGCGTTGCTATTGCACAAGGCATTGCTGGCGTACCTGTGTTATCGGGCTCGGGCATGCGCTTTATTATGTGGACAGGTTTTACCTTGATGGGCGTAATCTTCACCATGCGTTATGGTGCAAAAGTAAAAGCCAAACCTGAGCACTCTTTCAGTTATCAAAGTGATAGTTATTTTAGAGAAAACCAAAAGCAGGCCAATTTAGAGAGCCGCTTTAATCTTGGTGATATCTTAGTGTTATCGACTATCGTTGTGACCGTTGCGTGGATCATCTGGGGGGTGATAGCAAAGGCTTGGTTTATCCCCGAAATAGCCAGTCAGTTTTTTACCATGGGTATTATCGTCGGTTTAATCGGTGTGCTGTTTAAGCTAAATAACATGAATATTAACACCGTTGCAGTGAGCTTTAAGCAGGGCGCTGCCACCATGCTTGAACCTGCTGTGTTAGTGGGTTGTGCATCTGGTATTTTGTTGTTACTAGGTGGTGGTGATGCTAAAACACCAAGTGTATTGAATACCATTTTAAGCGCCGCAGGTGAGTTTATCGGTCAGCTGCCAAGTGTGATGTCAGCTTGGTTTATGTTTGTGTTTCAATCGGTGTTTAATTTCTTTGTGACCTCTGGTTCAGGTCAGGCTGCACTCACCATGCCGCTCATGGCACCGCTGGCTGACCTTGTAGGTGTCACACGTCAAGTTGCCGTATTGGCTTTTCAGCTAGGTGATGGCTTTACTAACGTTCTAGTGCCAACGTCTGCAACCTTGATGGCAACTCTGGGTGTATGTCGAGTGGATTGGGGGCAGTGGCTTAAGTTTATTTGGCGCTTTATGTTGGCGTTATTTACTGTATCGAGCGTGATTGTTATCGCTGCGCACTATATGGGATTTAGTTAAGCGAGAATAGATTGAAACGTAAAATGAACTGATAAAAAACGGCATCTTAGGATGCCGTTTTTAGTGTGAGTAAAGCGATAGTTAGCTCTTAAGTAAGTGCTTGCTTAGAACTTCACTTCACCTTCAACAAACCACTCACGACCACGTGCATTGTATATGCTGCGTGGGTAGTGCGGCCATGATGTTGCAGTTGGGTCAAAGTTAGGGCCTGCATCAAACAAGTTAACAACACCCGCTTTAACTTTTATTGAATCAGAGATGGTGTAACCTGTCGTTAGGTTCCACTTAGTTTGCGAGGCAACTTCATGGTCCTCTTCAATAAATACATCGCCTGCGGCTTCTGCAGCTTCTTTGAAAGACTTATATTGTGAACCGTGCATGCGCGCAGTGTGGTAAGCGCCAAGTGTCGCCTCAAAGTCTTCAATGAAATAACCAAGTACTAAGTTGGCACGGTACTGTGGCAAACCACCGTTTTCGATATCATCTTCAATAGGGTCGCTCTGAGTTAGCTGATACTCTGAATTCAAGATATAGGTACCGCTAAAGTTAAGCTTTAGTTCACCAAAATTATTTAGATCCCAGTTATAGCCAGCAGTTAAATCAAAACCACGTACTTCTTGGTACGCCAAGTTTTGGGCTGTTGCATTGATATGAGTAATGGTGCCATTATCGTCACGGGTGATCATGTCTTCATACAGCTCATATTCACGAGCAGCTTGTGAAGCACTGATGTCACTTACCATGTCGTCAAGCTTCCACTCCCAAAGATCGAACGATGCGTTAAATGAATCTCCGCCCCATACCGCGCCAATGTTTGCTGTGTAACCTGTTTCAGCTTCTAAGTCTTGGTTAGCACCAGTTGTGGTATCGATGTGAAGTTCATTACAGATAGCATTGAGGTTTTCATCTGGGTAACTTGTACCTGGTGTTCCGCCCATCGCTTGGCACTGCTTAAAGTCAATAACGGTGTTAAAGCCGTTTGTAGGATCGCCATATACGCGGTGCATATCTGGAGCGCGGAAAACTGAGCTCCAAGAACCACGAACAAGTAGCTCTCTTAATGGACGATACTCAACTGCGATTTGTGGTGAAAGGTTACCACCAAAATTGTCATAGTGGTCATAACGAAGCGCCGCATCAATGGTTAAGTCATCCAGCACTGGAATACTCAATTCTGCATAGGTTGCCCAGTTTTTACGCTCACCAGCACCTGACGAACCACCTTTACCTAAGATGTTACCGTTTTTAGATTCAGAGTCTGAGTCTGTTGAGTAGTCTTGTATCGTGTATTCAGCACCGTATGCGAACATCACCTCGCCAGCGTCCATATCAAACAGTGCGCCTGTGATATTTGCTTGAATGTTCTTCTGTGTTGATTGAGCGCGCTCAAAAGAGCTGTAAGATGCTCTTTCTGCATCTTCTGCAGACATGTTTTCTAGTAGAGAGTTACCATTCTCACCGGCAGTTATGTAGTTAAACATACCAGCTACAGTCGCGTTACCGTTGCCAAATACATCAACACTGGTGCGGCCATAGTTAACTGATGCATCCCAGCTATATTCATCAGCAATCATGCCTTCAAGACCAGCGGTGAAGAAATAGTTGCGGGTCTTGGTTTCAGTTGTGCGGTTACCTAATTCATGTAAGCGACGAGCATAGTAGTAATCACCATCTTCAGCATTGGCAAAGTCACCGTTTAGTGCAGTTGACTTATCATCAAAGACCTTGCTGAGGTAGTTATCTGCGCCAACTTGGCCATAGCTAACCGTTAATTGATCGCCATCAACAGCAATATCGTAGTCATCGATTGCAGAAGGTTCGATATTAGTAACAGATTTAGCTTCTGCAAAATCTAAACGACCCACAAAAGTCACATCTTCAGCAAGTTCATAGTTAAAGATGGTTGAGCTGATAAAGCGTGTGCTTTCTGGTTGCAGATCGCGCCATGCAGAGCGGTCAAAACCACAAATGTTACGAGCTGAATCCCATAGGAAACCACCGGCAGTACATTCTTCTGCTGTTAGTTGGCGTGCACCATCACCGCTACCCGCGATTCTTGCGCCGTATGAGCTGTATTGAGAGTATGGGCTGTGAGGTACTTTATCCGTGTGTAAACCGAAGTTTTCTCTATCTGTTGCTTTTAGTGACTCATTGTCTGTAAATTCGATAAAGCTTGAAACGTTACCTTTGTCAGAAGAAGCACCTATCGATAGTGCAACGCGATCGTTGCCTCCGCCACCATTTGTTGTATCGCCGTGACGGTATTTAACCGCAACACCTTCGAAATCTTTTTTCAAGATGATATTGATGACACCACCAACGGCATCGGCACCATAAATAGCTGAACCGCCTGACTGCAAGATCTCAATACGTTGAACTGCTTCCATCGGCAGGTTTGCTGTATCAACGAAATTATCAGTACCGCCAGCGGGCTTTGGATATTGGTTTAATCTTTTGCCATTGATCAGTGTCAATGTACGGTTTGCACCTGCGCCGCGAAGGCTAATAGAAGAAGCGGCAGGTGTGAAGCCATGAACTGATTGCGTCGTCATAGCACCTGTAGATGAGGTTAAGCTTTCTAAGGCATCTTGAATGCTAGTGAAGCCCTGATTAGCCATTTCATCAGCACTTAACACTGTAACAGGTGTTGCTGTTTCCATATCGCTACGCTGAATACGAGAACCCGTCACCTGGATGCGTTCTACATTTTCATCATCAGTTGCTGCAAGTACTACTGGCGAGCTTAGTGCAGCAGCCGCTGCACCTGTTGCTAACGCAAAGCGGATCGCTTTGGCCAATCTTGAGTTACGCTTCATATTGTTTACTCCCTTGGAACTTATAATAGTTATATGTTTTGTTTAGGTTCTGCTTCTTAAGATGTTGCAAATGTATTTAAAAAGAGGTCCCGAGAGTGGATGTAAGCACAACTAAATAACTGGGGCAACATGCTATTTACAGGTGTTGTGTGCGCAAGTCTTTACGTTAATTTACGAGTGAGTAACATGCTCGTAACTGTGTTGTGACTTCGGTGTTTTTCGTGTAATTAAGCTGGTGTTGCTGTTGCCTGTTTTGTTGCGAAGGTTTACTTGGTGTGAGCGTTTTGTTTTTACTTGTGGCGCTTACTGTTACTGATGTTGGTGTGTTTCTGCTGAGTGTTAAGCTGTATACGCGTTAGTGTAGCATCCTATATAAAAAACCCTAAGTGTGAGAGTGGTCACACTTAGGGTTTCGGGGAGTAGGTGTTGATGGTAAATGTTACATTTAGTTTACCGGTTTTAAAGGCTAAATGAGGAACACCTAAGTGGCGTAATTAACATCATTTTTTAAGCTGTAACTCGACCAAGAATGCTTGCCTTATAATGGATTAAGTATTTTATCGCAACATAGGTAACAACGAGCGTTGCAACGATAAGCTCAAATTTTGCAGCGATGAGTAAGTCAAAAGAGAGCGCACTGCTACCGTATGTTGCAACGACCCAGTTAACGGTTTTAAATAAAGCTGTAGCACCAATAACCATAGGAAAGGTGAATGCGGCGTAACCTGGTGAGAAAGGCAATCGGAGTAAGTGAAAGAAAGCCAAATAAATTACGCTGGTCATTAGCAATGCAAGCGTGAGTAATACACCCACTATAATCAATGAAGGTTGAGCTGAAATTGTTAAGTAACCAGCCAAAGAAAGGCTAGCGGGTGCAGCTAAAATTGCGATGGTAGGTTTAGCGGCTTCAGCAATGGGTTCACAGAAGATCAAACGATAGAGCATGATAGGCAGCATCACTAGATAGCTCAGCATGCCAAAGGTAAGAATTGCATCTGCTAACCATTGATACTGCATTTCAGCACCATGAGGAAAAGAGACTGCGGCAACAATAATACCGATAGGTGGCACAAACCAACTTGGTACCATATGGTCGAGTTTAAAATCGATGGCACGGTAATAGACGAATAAGGTTAAAAATACCATATGAATGCCAATCGCTAATAACCATATTACTACAGCAATACTGTGATTAAAGTGCCCGATGGCAGCTGAAACCACCATGAGTCCCATCGCAAAAGTAGGGATGACACTACCCACGACAGGATGAGTTAATTCTTGCATCAGCACTTTGGGGTGAAGCACGAATTTGGCGACTAACATCAATAACATAACACTCGCGATTGAAGCGCCAGCTAATTGAGCCTGACCACCAAAACTCGGCATCATACTTTCCCATGCCCAACCTAAGCTACCAATAGCCAGTGCAAGGCCTGCCATAGGGCTAGGTAAACGTGATACTCGGTGTCTTAATTTTGTGTGTGATGTGGCCATAGTATTATCCTGGAATCAATCTTATAAGCTTATTTTAGAACCGTTACTTGGTAATTAAAATTGAAACTAAATTAATCTTAACTTCAATTTTATTGATTAAGTTGGCCCGATTCTTGGTTCTTGATTTTGACTGATGGTTTTATTAGGTGATTAAGGCTTGAGCTTACAACGGAGTAAGGTGTGGCCTAGACCAATGTTGTCAATATCTTCATCAACAAAGAGCCCTGCTTGGCTGATTAGCTTAAGTAAGGTTTTACTGTGATACATGCGGCTGTTGCCGTTGGCGATGGCGGTAAAGTATAAAGAGGTTGCGTTGACGCAATAAGCACCGGCCTCAAAGGGCTGACGATCCCAGAAGGTTTCTAAGATACAAAGTTCACTGCCTGGCTGCATGACCGATGCAGCACGTTTTAAAATACTCAGGATTTCAGCTTCGGAGAAACAATCTAAGAATTGGCTCATCCAATAAAGATCACCCTTTTCACAAAAGGGTTTATTTTCATCGAGCAGATCGGTGACATAGGCATTAACTCGGTCAGATACTCCGGCATTCACTGCGTTTTCCATTGCGACCTGTAATTGACCGGGCAGATCCATAATGGTGATCTGGACCTGGCTGTCATAGCCTGTGCAGGCCAATGCCCATTTGCCAGTATTACCGCCCACATCGACAATATGTTTGGGTTTAGCTTGAAAAATTAAAGGAAGCAGCGATTCAAACGCATGATCTGAGTAGTAGTGATCAAACTCAAACCAGCTTTTTTTTATCTCATCGGGAAGTTGACTCAAACCTGGGTAAATCGTTGGCCAGTCGCCAAGGGAGCTTAATCCTTTAGGCTTACCTTCTTTTAACGACGCTTCTAGTTCAAATAAACCTTGATAGCACACATCATGGGTAAAGTTTAAGTTGGTTTTTGCCATATCATCATGCAGCAAAAAATGGCCAATTTTATCTAATACATAAGCGTCTTCATTTAAATAGAGCAGACCCATACTGAGTCCCATATCGACCAATACTCCCACAGCATACGCTGATAACTCAGATTGCTGTGCCAAGCTATTTACGCAGCAGCCTTTATCGCCGCTTTCGGAGATGAATTGTAAAAGGTTAAATTTTAGAAGACAGCGTGCTACTTGAAAGCTAATTGGTGCAAAAGCAATTTTTTGTGCTTCAAACTTTGCATCAAAAGCACTAATAGAAAGGGGGGAGCGATAAAAAGACATAAGTTAAACCAAGTTAAGCTTCTAGAGTATTAGTGGAGCCAAATTTTACATGTTACAGTTTGTTTATTGTTTGAAGTTGATCTGACTTCAGACGCTTACCTGTGTGCCTCACAAGGTATGAAGCGAGATTAATGGTGAACCCTGCGTATTTTTAGTCTGAAGGAAGTTGATATGCTCGTACCTCTGACCTATGTCGGTCGACAATCAAGCCGCAGTGATGGCCAAGCTCGGCGTATAGAAATTTTAGAAGCCACCTTACGGTTAATCGTCAAAGAGGGGATCCGTGGTGTTCGTCATCGCGCAGTGGCCAGTGAGGCTAATGTACCGCTCTCTTCAACCACCTATTATTTCGATGACATTAAAGATCTGATCAGTGATTCGTTAACCTATTTTGCTGAAAAAACCTTGTGGATGAATAAGGCATTAGAACAAAATAGTTACGCGTTGGTAGAAAGTGTCATATTGGAGCAGCAAAGGGCTGATGAGCAACAGGTCAAAGCATTTATTATTGATCATTTAAGCCAATTCATTGGCGAGCATATAAAAGAGCAGTTATCACATCGAGACGATAGAATACTTGAGCTTGCATTCCATGAAGAAGCATTGCGTAATCCGCAGCTTGCTTTGGCCATCAGCTTATTAGATGAGACGTTTCAGACCAGCATTAAGACATTTTTTAGCACTATGGGTTCTTGTACCGCTCATGCGGATGCATATCAAATATTAGCGATTATTAAGTTGCTAGAATATCAATATCTTATTCGCGGCAGTATCGACGAAAAAGAGATGTTGGAAATTATTCGCTCGAGTGTGAACCACATAGTTAAAGCGATTACAGTCAAAGCAATAAAAAACCCAAGCTAATGCTTGGGTTTCTTGGCAATTGGCTACAGTTTACTGCACGTTTTCAGCGTCGCTAAACTGGCCTTGGAACAGGGCTGATGATAAGTAACGCTCTGCTGCTGAAGGTAGAATAACTACGATATTCTTGCCTTCAAATTCAGGTAATGCAGCGATACGGTTAGCGGCTACTACAGCTGCGCCCGAAGAAATACCCACTAAGATCCCTTCCTCTTTCATCAAACGTTGAGCCATTTCAATAGACTCTTCATTGGTTACCGCTTCAACGCGATCAATAAGGGTTAGATCTAAGTTTCCAGGGATGAAGCCAGCGCCAATACCTTGGATCTTGTGAGGTCCAGGTTGTACCGTTTGGCCAGCTAAAGTTTGTGCGATAACGGGTGAGTCAACAGGCTCAACAGCAACCGATGTAATCGCTTTACCTTGAGTGTTTTTAATATAGCGGCTCACGCCGGTAATTGTACCGCCCGTACCGACACCCGCAACAACAACATCGACTTCACCGTCGGTGTCATTCCAAATTTCTGGTCCAGTCGTTTTTTCGTGAATTTCTGGGTTAGCAGGGTTATTAAACTGCTGTAATAGGACATACTTTTCAGGATCTGATTGACGGATCTCTTCCGCTTTATCAATAGCGCCCTTCATGCCCTTAGCGCCTTCAGTCAAAACAAGGTTAGCGCCAAGTGCTTTAAGTAATTTTCTACGCTCTAAACTCATGGTGTTTGGCATAGTTAAAGTCAATTTGTATCCGCGAGCGGCAGCAACATATGCTAGAGCGATACCAGTATTGCCTGACGTTGGCTCAATAAGCTCTTGCTCTTGAGTCAGCAGACCTTTTTTCTCTGCATCCCAAATCATATTGGCACCGATACGGCACTTAACACTGAAACTTGGGTTACGCGCTTCTACTTTAGCAAGCACTCTACCATTGCTCACACGATTTAGACGGACAAGAGGGGTGTTACCAATTGTTTGTGAATTATCTTCAAAAATTTTGCTCATGGATTGCTTGCTCCTTTATATGCACAGCTAAATCATAATAGGCTTTCACAGCAATAGAAGTGATAGTTTGTTCTTCATTATGCTTTTTAGTTATTAAAGCGTTTGCTGTTATACATAAACGTCAGGTTTAAACAAAAAATATTATGTTAATGTTGTGTAAGTCAAGTAGATTACATTCAATAAAATTAACGGTTTATATGCCTATTGTAAAAGGTGATGAGGGTTTTGATGAACCAGCAGAAAATAACTAAGCAGGATGATCCTAAGACCTGGGTAACACCATTTGCCTTTGATGTGGCGCCCAATATTCTTTACTTGCCATTAGCAAGTCCGGTTAAGCGAGGCTTAGCTATGATGGTCGATGGACTGTTGGTAGCGGTATTAGCCGAAAGCGCAGGCTGGATTTTTGTTGTACTGGTACTGGGTACGTTAATTATCCAAAAACAGAGTAAAACCGTGGGCAGAGTGTTTAAGTGGGGCTTATACCTACTGATGTTGCTTGCGTTGGTCTCGGCGCTAGTGGGCTACTATGGCGATGTCACGGCTGACTTATCTGAACAAGGCAGTGACCTAACCAGCAATCGTCACCAACTGCAGCCAGAAAATAGTGACGCAGACTTAGCAACTTTCACTGAAATGATAGGCTACATCCCGGCCGTTTTTGTGGCGAGTCAATGTGAGGATTTAGCCTGTGCACAATCGAAGCTGGCCGAAGTGGAGCAGGCATTATCTCAATCAAGTTTACCAGCCGCAAAGCAGACAGAAATCATCAATGACTTAGTCGCAGGGTTACCGCTTTCGAGTATTGAGAAGCAACCGCTTTATCGACAGCAGGGGCTTGAACAAGTTGCGCCGCACGTTAATGATTCAGATCTTAATGACTCAGACTTACATGACGCTGCCGCCAATAAGCTAGACGTTAATCACTCAGATGCTAATGGCTTAGATGTTGATGATGTAGGCGTTAATGATTTAAACATCAATTCAAATACTGCGATGAGTACCAATCCCGCCATAAATAAAGATACCATTATTAAAGCAGCCAAAGACTTAGATCTTGAGATTGGAGCTGGTTTTCCTGAGTCAACAGTCATTGAAGATGAGGACTCGACAACCAGTCCACTGGCATGGATAAAAGGCCTGTTAAACGATCTGGGTCTAGGCTTTGGTTGGGCAGCTTTTTATTTTACAGTGTTCACTGCCTGGTTTGATGGTCAAACTTTAGGTAAAAAACTATTTGGTATTCGTGTTATTCAGCTCGATGGCACTAAAATTTCACTCTGGGATGCATTTGGTCGTTATGGTGGCTACGCAGCTGGCTTTACCACGGGTTTATTGGGTTTTTTCCAAATTTACTGGGATGCTAATAGACAAGCGATTCAAGATAAAATCTCGGCAACTGTGGTTATCGATGTGCGTAAAACAAAGCATGAAGTGGCACTGGAACATGCATCTATTGATAACAAGTTTGTTAACTCTGATATCGAAAATGGTGCAAACATTTGACATAAGGATACCGTTTTTTACCAACATTCGTTAAGCTTGCCGCCATAAGAAGCGCGTAGATGCATTATGCGACAGCGTAAATCTCCCATTTTATTATGTACAGTTAACACATCAGTCAAAAATATTGATTAATGTAGAGTCGGTTAAGAAGCTCGTTAACTGCACATAACAAGGAGTATGGGAAGAAGGAGAGCAAGTTTGCGGATATTAGTGGTTGAAGATAGCCAAGTGGTTTCTCGGGTAATGCGGCACTTACTGACTCAAGAGTTATGTTGTGAGGTCGATGTCGCCCCGGATATGGCCAGCGCTAAAGAGCTGTTGGCACAAAATGAGTACTTTGTGGCGATCACAGACTTAAACCTTCCTGATGCACAAGAAGGTGAGATAGTGAAGTTTGTGTTGGCAAAACAGATCCCTTGCATTGTATTAACCGGTAGCTGGGACGCCGAGCAGCGCGCTCGACTATTGCAGCTCGGCATTGTGGATTATGTATTTAAGGAAAACCGCTTTAGCTATGAATATACCGCTAAGCTGGTGAAACGTTTAAGCCGTAATCAAAGTGTCAAAGTGCTGGTTGCCGATGACTCGGTTGTTAGCCGTAAGTTTATTCGTAGCCTGTTGGAGCAGCATCTATTTCAGGTTATTGAAGCTGACGACGGAATTGCAGCACTAGAAACCCTTAATGATAACCCCGACATTACTTTACTCATCACTGATTATAATATGCCAAGGCTGGATGGTTTTGGGTTGATTATTAAGGTGCGGGAGCGACTGAGCCGCGAAGAACTCGCCATTATCGGCCTATCTAGCGACAGTGATGAAAGCTTATCAGCACGCTTTATTAAAAATGGTGCGAATGACTTCCTGCAAAAGCCGTTTGTGCATGAAGAGTTTCATTGCCGGGTGTTAACAACACTGGACTCGTTAGACATGGTCACAAAACTGTGGGAACAGGCGAATCTCGATTACCTTACCAACGTGTTTAACCGTCGCTATTTCTTTAATTTTTATCAAGAAAAGTTAACTTTGATTGCTCAAAAACAAGGTTCTTTAGCGTTGGCATTACTGGATGTCGACTTTTTTAAAAAGGTGAACGATACCTATGGTCATGATGTTGGTGATGAGGTGTTAATCGAGTTTTCTGCACGATTGAAGCAGTCATTTTCACAGCATTTTACGGTTGCACGAATTGGTGGTGAAGAGTTTGTGGTGGGATTTAAAGGCCTTAATGTAGAGAAAGCGTATGCCTTGCTCGACAGATTCCGTATGCAACTTGAGGTCACACCGATAGAAACCTCAAAAGGGACGTTAAATATTACGGTCAGTACCGGTGTAACAGAGTTTACCGCCAACGAAACCGTAGATGAGTTGCTAAACCGCGCTGATACGAGTTTGTATGAAGCTAAAAGTGCTGGACGTAACCTAGTTTGTATCGCGCAAAGCTAGCTTTTAAGCTTGATTGCAACCATGAAAAAGCAGCCCGATGGCTGCTTTTTCTCAAAGTATGGTTTTTAGGTTATTCAGGGGCAATAGCATCGTTTTTATAGGCGGTGCGATACTTATCGACCCACATGGCCGTCGCGCCACAAATTGCAACGGGCATGACCACAAAGTTTAAAATGGGGATCATCGAGAACAGGGTGACTGCGGCGCCAAAACTAAAGCTGCTGCCCTTGGTCTGATTGAGCGCAAACTTCATGTCCTGAAACGGCACTTTATGGTTATCAAATGGATAATCACAATACTGAATTGCCATCATCCAGGCACTAAACAGGAACCACAAAATAGGCGCAACGGTTTGCCCTACAAAAGGGATCCAAAATAGCAGTAAGAATACGATGGCTCTAGGGAGATAATATTTAAGCTTTATCCACTCTCGGCCCATGATCCGCGGCAGATCTTTAATCAGATCGATACCGCCACCGGTGTTAAGAGGCTTACCCGTAAGTTGCTGCTCTACCTTTTCGGCTAATAAACCATTAAAAGGGGCGGCAAGCCAGTTCATAACCGAGCTAAAAATAAACGACAGTACGACTAATAAAGTTAGTACAGCTAATGGCCACAAGATAAAGTTTAGCCAGCTTAAATAGTCGGGAAGTTGACCTGAAAGCCAGGCAAACACACTCTCTAATTGACCAATGGCAAAATAGACTAGACTACCAAATAACAATAAATTGATTGAAAGTGGAATAAAGACAAATCTTCTAAGGCCAGGCTGCTTGATTAGACGAAAGCCATCGAGAAAATAATTAACACCGCTTTTTTTTTGTACTTGATTGGTTTTATTCATAGAAGTATTACGTTGTTAAGAATGCATATTCGTACGATTGTGAGTCAGTCGGTATTTAATCACAAGTTAAAAGCGCTTAATCATCAATAAAAAGCGTTACAAAATGCAGTGAGCTTTGGTAAAGTTACACTCCATATAAATGCGATTGCTAGCTATCCAATGCTAGGCGTCGAACTTAATCGCTAACATGTTAGCGAGGAAATGACAAAACGGCACCATGAGACTTAAACTGATTAAACTTGCCGGATTCAAGTCATTTGTCGATCCAACCAAAATACCTCTACTGAGTCCACTAAGCGCCATTATTGGCCCGAACGGCTGCGGCAAATCCAATGTGATTGATGCGGTGCGTTGGGTATTGGGTGAAAGTTCTGCCAAACATCTGCGTGGCGACTCTATGGCAGACGTTATTTTTAATGGCTCTACCGCAAGACGCCCCGTGTCAGTTGCCAGCGTGGAATTGCTATTTGACAATCAAGATGGGCGCCTAGTTGGCCAGTATTCCAGTTATCAAGAAATTGCCGTTAAACGCCAAGTGAGCCGAGACGGTGATTCTAGCTATTTTCTCAATAACCAAAAGTGCCGCCGTAAAGATATTACCGATCTTTTTATGGGCACAGGTCTTGGGCCCCGAAGTTACGCCATTATTGAGCAGGGCACTATTTCACGGCTCATTGAGTCCAAGCCTCAAGACCTAAGGGTTTTCATTGAAGAAGCGGCGGGGATCTCTCGTTATAAAGAACGTCGTCGAGAAACTGAGAATCGCATTCGTCACACCCGAGAGAACTTGGCGAGGCTCGGTGATATTCGCTCTGAATTAGCTAAACAGTTAGATAAATTGGCCGAACAGGCTGAAACCGCTAAAAAGTATCGTGAGCTAAAGCAAGCTGAGCGCAAGTGCGATGCCGAATTATCGGTATCACGCTATCATGAGTTGTTGCAGCAAACCGCAAAAATTGATGAGCAACTGGGTAAGTTAGGGGTGCAGCAAGCACAGTTTTTGGCTGAAAATCAGACCATAGAGCTGAGATTAACAGAGCTCAATTTAACGCTAAGCGAGCTTGATACTAAAGAAGCACATCAGGTCGAAGACTTTTATTTGACCAAAACGCACATCGCGAAGTTAGAGCAGTCTCTCAAGCACCGTGAGCAACAGGATGAAAGCCTGAGTCTACGACTACAAGAGCTTTCGGCGCAGATGCTCACTTACCGTGCCCGTTTAGCCGACGATGAAGCAAAACAAACTCTGCTAACTGAGCAGCAAACCAGTGCTTTGCCCGAAGCCAGTCTATTGCGACAGCAATTGGCAGAACATGATGCCGATCTTTCTACCTTAGTTGAGCAGCTTGACTATCTGAGCGAGCAATTAACTCATTTAAATGAGGCTCATACTCAGGCAAACCTTGCCTTTGAGATGAATCGTAATCAGCTCAGCCATGCTGAAACGGATATTGCTAATAAACATCAACGGGTCGCGAGACTAGAAGAGCAAACACTGCAAACGGCAGCAGAGCTTGAACTGTTGACGTCGCAAGATATCACTGAGCAGGTGAGTGAGCTTAGTGGTGTTATTGAGCAAGAACAAGAAATTGTCGATGAACTCAATTTCCAGCTGGAAGCCAAACAACAAACTGAACAAACCTTGCTCGCCGAACAGGACGCTCTGAAAGTCAAACTTGCAGATGAGCAAGGGCGGCTATCGGTCGTGTCTCAGTTATTACCAGCCGATAAGGACGGTGATAGCCAAGAGCTATGGCAAGTGATCGATGTTACTCCCGGCTGGGAAAGCGCCGTTGATATTTTATTGTCAGGGTTATTGAGTGCACCAGTATTACCCCAAGACGACTCGCAACGTAATAGTCTAGGTGATGACCAAGATAAAGATACTAATCAAGCGCAGTTTGGTTTTGAAGCTGGAAGCACACAACTTGCGGCCATCAAGGCGCCGGTAAACCTAGCTCCCTGGTTAAAACATGTCACCTGGGTTGAGACAAAAAACCACGCCATATTGCAACGAAGTGCACTCAAGGATGACGAGTTAATTGCGACCGCCGACGGTTATCTTATCGGTGTCGATTTTATCATTGAGAAAACCCAGGCAGCAGGCTCGATTGTCGAGCTTAAAAATGAACAAATTGCCTTGCAGCAAAGTGTGGCTAATAGCCAAGCGAGCTTAGCAAGATTAAGCGAAAATCTCGCCGAGATAAAGTTATTGCTGGCGCCGCTTGTTAGCCAAGCTCAGCAAAAACAGCAGTGGATTCAAACCAAGCAGATAGAGCTTGCCAGTTTAAGTTCACAACTGCGTTCGCAGCAGCAATCGATAACGGATATCGCTTCTAGACTCGCAAAAATTGAGCAAGAATTAGTTGAAGCTAAGCAAGAGTTACAGGCCTTTGAACTCAGCGCTGAGCAGCGTAAGCTGCAACATCAGTTACTGAACGAGACGCTGGAACAGACGCTGCGGGCTAAAACTCATGGTCAGCAGCAAAAAGCACAAGCGGTTGAAAAAGTTGCACAGCTAAAACCACTACGGCAGCAGTTAGAAGCCAAAGTGACGCAAACCTCAATGAGTGAGCAGAGCTTACACACTCAGTTAGTGCTCATTGAACAGCAAGTAAATCAACACCAACAGCGTTTGCTAGAGCTTGAACAAAATGAGTTGCAACTACATAAGCAATTAGAGGCTAAAGACAACGAGCTTGAAGAGGGACAGTCACAATCCCTTAAAGAACAATTAGAGCAGGCTCTGCAAGCGCAACAAATTAAGCAAGAGGCGTTAACGGTTTTAAGACAGCAGCAGGCTGAGTTACAAGAACTGTGCGATAGTGCAGGAACGAATAAAAAACAACAGCTTGCAAAGTTAGAAGACTTGACTCAATCCTCCAGCACGTTAAAGTTACGTCGTGAAGGTATAAAAGGTCAAATTGACAGTCAGCAGCGATTGTTAAATGAACAAAACGTTGATGTTGAACTAATATTATCTACATTAGACGATAAGAAGACCATGTTGTGGCGTCAAAAAGAGCTAGAACGACTACGGGCACAGATAGCACATTTAGGGGCTATCAACTTAGCGGCTATTGAAGAGTACGATCAGCAAAATCAACGTAAGTTGTATTTAGACAGTCAAGATGGCGACCTTAATGCCGCGCTAACCAGTTTAGAAGAAGCGATTCGTAAGATTGATAAA
This sequence comes from Shewanella sp. 30m-14, assembly GCF_052977125.1. NCBI lineage: Bacteria > Pseudomonadati > Pseudomonadota > Gammaproteobacteria > Alteromonadales > Shewanellaceae > Shewanella > Shewanella sp. 30m-14. The sequence goes on from NZ_JBRILW010000029.1 coordinate 17,985, forward strand.
GAGACCAAGAGTCGCTTTAAAGATACTTTTGATAAAGTGAATACTGACTTAGGGATCTTGTTTCCTAAGGTCTTCGGTGGCGGAAGCGCATATTTAGCGTTAACCGACGATGACCTATTAGAAACTGGCGTGACCATTATGGCTAGGCCACCGGGTAAGAAGAATAGTACTATTCACCTTCTTTCTGGTGGAGAAAAAGCGTTAACCGCTTTATCATTAGTTTTTGCTATTTTTAGATTGAATCCAGCACCATTTTGTATGTTGGATGAGGTTGATGCACCTTTGGATGACGCCAATGTCGAACGTTTTTGTCGTTTGGTGAAAGAGATGTCCCAAAGCGTACAATTTATATATATTAGTCACAACAAGATCACCATGGAATTGGCCGATCAACTTATCGGTGTGACTATGCATGAGCCCGGTGTTTCGCGCATCGTGGCTGTTGATATCGATGAAGCGGTGGCATTAGCCGACGCAGGATAAACATAAGAAATACAGGGTAATCAATGGAAAATTTGCAGCTGGTATTGCTTCTTATAGGTGCGATAGCCATTATCGCCGTACTTGTGCACGGCTTTTGGTCCATTAGAAAACAGCAACCTAAGGGATACAAGCAAAGCCCCATGGCGGATATCAACCGTGAGCGTCGCGATGCCGAAGGTTTTGATAACGATGGGATTGGTGAAGTTAGAGTGGTCAAGCCAACGTCAGTAGACACGGCAACGAGCGATGTTAACGAGCAAGAGCCGCTGTTCACAGAGCCGGTTGAAGAAGCGTTTGAGTTAAGCCAGGCTCCTGCGGCTAAAATGAATAAGGCTCGTGTAGAACCGTCTTTATCGGCAGAAAATCCGGCTTTTAGTGATGAAATGCCAGTGCAAGAGTCTTTGTTTGCAAGTGAAGAGCCTTTATCTGCAGCTGAACCTCAACCAGCGCCTTTAAAGCCGGCAGCACAAGAGCCAGCAACCGTAGAAGAGCCAAAGCAAGCCGCTACAGATGAGCTAGGTGAACCACAAGATGTGCTGGTCTTACATGTTGTGGCTAAAGAGGGCGAAGAGCTTAGTGGCGCAGAGTTATTGCCATGTTTGCTAACACTTAACTTCAAGTTCGGTGATATGAATATTTTCCATCGTCATGAAGATAATGCTGGTACTGGAAAGGTACTGTTTTCGATGGCGAATATGGTTAAGCCTGGCGTATTTGACCCGGATAATATGGAGCAATTTAGCACGCAAGGTGTAGTGCTGTTTATGACGCTACCTTGTTATGGCGATGCGTTAATGAATTTCTCTATTATGCTGAACTCGGCTCACCAAATTGCCGATGATTTAGGTGGTGTGGTGCTCGACGGTGGCCGTGATGAGTGGTTAGAGAGTACTAAGCAAAACTATATCCAGCGGATCAGAGCGCAGGCCTAAGCGCAAATTGAGCATAACCATAAAAGCGAAGTTTTGAGGAACAGGGCAAATTAGATCCCAAGCCTAGGCTTTTAACACTTATACATATTTGAAAGGCCGCATCAGCGGCCTTTGTTATTATTTGGACATTAAGATGCACGCTATTCAAACTGAAATTGCTCAGCTTACCGCTGAACTTAATCAACACAACTATCGCTACTATGTTGATGACAGCCCCTCGATCCCCGATGCTGAGTACGATCGCTTATTGAACAGACTGAAAGCGCTAGAGAATGAGCATCCACAATTTTGTTTAGCTGATTCGCCGACACAAAGGGTTGGCGGCGAGGCTTTGGCTAAGTTTGAGCAAATTAAACATTTAAAACCTATGCTCAGTCTAGATAACGTATTTGATGAACAAGAATTTACTGCGTTTAATCAACGTATAACCGATAAAACCGGCAGCTTAAGCTACTGTTGTGAACCTAAGCTAGATGGTCTTGCAGTGAGCATTATTTACCGTGATGGTGTGTTTGAGCGAGCGGCTACTCGCGGTGACGGCCAGACTGGCGAGAATATCACTGAAAACGTGCGCACAATTAAATCTATCCCATTGCGTTTACGTGGCGCTAACTTTCCGCCGCTACTTGAAGTGCGTGGAGAGGTGATTATGCCGCACAAGGCATTTGATGCACTTAATGAACGTGCTCGTGCTAAAGGTGAGAAATTGTTCGTTAACCCACGTAACGCAGCAGCGGGTAGTTTGCGCCAGTTAGACAGTAAGATCACCGCGAGCCGCGCTCTAGGCTTTTATGCTTATGCGTTAGGTGTGGTGGAGCCTGAGTCTTGGGAGCTTGCCGACAGTCATTATGGTCAGCTTGAACAATTGCGCTCATGGGGCGTGCCCGTTAGCCAAGAAGTTAAAGTGTGCGAGTCTGTGGCACAGGTGATGGAATATTATAATGATATTCAACTGCGCCGTAGCAGCCTAGAGTTCGAAATTGACGGTGTGGTGATCAAGGTTAACCAAATTGCTCACCAATTAAGTTTAGGTTATGTAGCTAAAGCACCGCGCTGGGCAACAGCATTTAAGTTCCCTGCACAAGAAGAGATGACCCTATTAGAGGGCGTCGACTTTCAGGTGGGGCGTACTGGTGCAGTCACGCCGGTTGCTCGTTTAAAGCCAGTGTTTGTCGGTGGCGTAACCGTATCAAATGCAACCTTACATAACGCCGATGAAATTGCCCGACTTGGCGTAAAAATCGGTGATACCATCATCATCCGCCGCGCGGGTGACGTGATCCCGCAAATTGTTGCCGTTGTGGCTGAAAAGCGTCCTGATGATGCCAAAGAGATCTGTTTCCCTGCGCATTGTCCAGTTTGTGGCAGCGAAGTTGAGCGCGTCGAAGGTGAAGCGGTTGCACGTTGCACCGGTGGACTCTTTTGTGAAGCGCAGCGCAAAGAAGCGATTAAACATTTTGCATCACGTAAGGCGTTAGATATCGATGGTATGGGCGATAAAGTTGTTGAGCAACTCATTGATAAAGAGTTAGTTGCAAGCCCTGCCGATCTATTTAAGTTGACCGCCTCTGCCATGACGATGTTAGAGCGCATGGGCATGAAGTCTGCGACTAAACTTGTTGCCGCTATCGATGTCGCTAAACAAACCACTTTTGCCCGTTTCCTCTATGCATTAGGAATACGCGAAGTGGGTGAGGCGACAGCCGCAAACTTGGCTGCCTATTTTAAAACCCTTGATGCACTTAAGTCGGCGAATGAAGAAGCCTTCATTAGGGTCGATGATGTTGGCACGATTGTGGCGGCCCATCTTGCTCACTTTTTTGCCCAGCCTCATAATCTTGACGTTATTGATAAGCTGATTGAAGCTGGCGTACATTGGCCTGCAATAGAAGAAGTGGCAGAAGAAGATCTATCACTTAAAGGCCAAACGTGGGTATTAACGGGAACGTTAACTCAATTAAACCGCAATGATGCTAAAGCCAAGCTACAGGCACTAGGTGCTAAGGTAGCTGGGAGTGTATCGAAAAATACCGATTGTTTAGTCGCGGGTGCCGCGGCAGGGTCAAAACTGACTAAGGCGCAAGAGCTAGGGGTTAAAGTTATCGATGAAGAAGCCTTGATTGCTATTTTGGCTTAAGGTCGATTTGCTCTAAAAGAGAGATAAATTTAACACGTGAGTTGGATTAATTTAAACGCTCCTATGCTGCTTTGGCTAGGAGCTTTTTTATTGTCTGTTAATACCAATTGGATTAAGGAATTGTTCATTCAGCGTGAATTCAAAGGGCTGAGGGCAAGTTGGGAATTTGATGCGAATCGTTATTCTCAGCTCTGGGCTCCTGCTTTGCTCTACCTCCTAAATATATGTAATCGTATATGAAGAGTTTCGGGCGTAGCATGCAGTGCTTTGCCATGTTTTAAATATCACCAGCCAGTGGGAAACGCTCAAGTGTTCCACTTCTGTTTTGCATTGACTCACTAGGGAATAACCATTCTGTCATCGATGCGTCTTGAATTGAAAAGCTCAAGCGCTTCTGAATTGATTAAATACCTAATGTAATTGGTATAAAGCTTGAAAATCATTTAATTGCCACCACATCTAACAGTAGGTTTAGCTTAAGCACTGACTTGTCGTCTTGAGTCATCAATCAAAGGAAATGGTTTGAATTTTAGTAATATCACATGGCTCGATGATAAAGGACATGTAAAACCGCCAATCATGCTCTATCTGTTACTGGTGTTTATTGCCCGTGGTTGGTGTGTGTTTATCGCATCACTGACTCAAGCCAGCGATAGAGCTGCCTTAGTTGAATTATTTTACCCGCACAAAAGTGACTTTTTGCTGGCTTTAGCCGCAGGTGCAGGAGCCCTCATTGTTTATGGCGCCGTGATAGCAGAAAGAAAACGTGCGCCTAACTGGGTACGACCTGTTTTTCCATATATGAAGTGGATGCTGGTATTGCTGCTATTTATTGATGGTGGCTTACTTATCCAGCGTGTGTTGCATACATACTATGTGTACAGCTGGAGTATAGGGCTAGATGCATTGTTCTTATTCTGGAGTGGTTTATATCTATATAAGTCAAAGCGTTTGAAGCTGTACTTTAGTGACTGGAAAGAAAATGATAGCAAGGAAAAAGAATAAAAAAAAAGACGCTGCAAGCAGCGTCTAAAGAATCTTGATTCAGAGAGTCACTCTGTACATATGATCCAAAGAGTTACAATAAAAAACCTTTAAAGATAAATAATAATCAAACTGCGACTATGACTTAGCAAGTTAAAGGACAATTGACAGTATTGCTTCTTAAACATCATCTTCGGGGCGACCGATCTTAAGAAACAGTTTCAGTATAGGGGCGTTGAATATTGTATGCAATATTCAATTTGTGGTTATTCTCGATAAAATGAGATAAATAAGGAATAACATATACTCAAACAGCGTATTTTTAACCAGACTCACTTGAATAAAACCCTCATATTGAATTTTAACGTGTCAATTTAGCTCTATTTGTCATAAAGTTGACACCAGTCTGCAGTCTAGTGAGTAAGATAATCATTATCGACTTGGCTCAGACCTAAAGCAGCATTGCCGTTAGGCTTTGGTATTAGCTGTGGGTTTAAAGAGTGCTTAAGCTTATGTACTCTGATTGGTTAGCAATAAAAATCGGCCTAAATGCCGATGCTGGAGTGACTTAAATGTCAAAGGCTGCCGAGATGCAAATTCCTTTGTCTGAGTTGAAAGTTGGTATGACCGTTAAGCTTCCTCTTTCATGGACGAACCATCCTTTTCTATTCAATCGTATCGAAATAGAGAAATTAGCACACATTGAGTTAATTAAAACGCTTAATGTATCATTCGTGTACCTGATTTCCGGTGTTGAGTTGCTGTCAAAAAAATCTGCACCAGTCAAAGTCAAAATCGCCCCAACCCCAGAAGAGATCGCTGCTGAGTATAGTGCGCTCGTTAGAAAGTCTATTCGAATGGGCCAACAAAGGTTTACCAAGGGCGCGAGTGATTGCAGAGCAACTTTTTCAAAGTTAGGCGCCGATCCTCAAGGCGCTTACCGAAGTGCCGCAACCTTAGTTGAAGAGCTAATGGATCACCTAAAGGAGATGGAAACTCCTTACCTAACGTTGGTGAATGCGGGCGACAATATATCGGTTAACCAGCACGGTGTATCGGTAGCGGTCTTATCTATGATCCTTGGCCAAGCACTGGATATGACTCACTCACAGTTGCGCGATATTGCCATGGGAGCGCTATTTCACGATATCGGTAAGCAGAAAGTACCGGACGTGATCCGACGCAAAAAAGGCCATCTATCAGAACATGAAGCCAATTTCTTAAATATGCACGCCCAGTTTGGCTATGACATGCTGAATAAGTCAGGTTTATTTCCAAGTGCCGTGTTAGATATTATTTTGCATCACCATGAATGGATTGATGGTAGCGGTTATCCTCATGGACTGAAGGGGCAGCAAATCGCCATTGAAACGCAAGTGGTGAGTTTAGCGAATGATTTCGAGCGCTTACTTAGGGCCGGTGAGGCTAGATCGCCACAAGTGGCGCTAGGTTACCTATTTAAGAACCGTGTCGATAAACATGACCCAAAGTTAATTTCGACTTTAGTTAAAGTGCTGGGGATCTACCCGCCAGGAACCTTAGTAACCCTGTCTTGCGGTGATGTAGCCAAAGTGATGGTAACCACATCTCAGGTTAAAAAGCCCATAGTCTGGAGTTGTAGCATTGATGGTAAAAATGGTCAGTTGCGATTTTTAACCGAAGAAGAGCAAGAGATTGTCGCTGTAATAAAACTTGAAGCGCTTTCATCTGCAGCGGTCAAAACACTCGATGCAACATCACCAGTAAGCTTTTACTTCAGCACCTTATAACAAGTTTCCTTATCTGTTAGCACAAAGCTAGCCTACCTCTTAGCTTGTGCTTTAAACTGATACGTATTAAGAGTTATAAATTCAGAGATAGAAAATATGATTAAATCAGTCTGTATTGTCGGCTGTGGTTGGTTTGGGCTTCCGCTCGCAAAGGCTTTGGTTGAACGCGGTGTGACTGTTTTTGGCAGTAAGCGGGAGTTAGCACAAGCGCAGGCATTAAAAGAGCAGGGCATTAATGGTTTTAAGCTTGATTTAGATGATGCACAGCTGCAACAGCAGAGTGCAGAGAAAAGTGCAGAGAAAAGTGCAGAGAAAAGTGCAGAGAAAAGTGCAGAGATAACCCGGGCACTGACTGTTGACTGTTTAGTGGTTAATATTCCTCCGGGGTTAAGAAAAGATCCCGATGCCTATTTGTCACGGCTAGCTAAGTTAAACCAACTCATAGATCATCACAGTTACAAAAGGCTTATTTTTGTGAGTACTACGGGCGTGTATCCGTCTATCGATGGCGAACTTACAGAGCAAGACGCTAAAGCTCACTCAGAGAACAGTGAAAAACTTTTACAAGCTGAGGCGCTCTTTGCCGCTAAAGACAATGCCTGTATTGTTCGATTTGCCGGGCTGGTTGGACCTAAGCGGCATCCCGGGCGTTTCCTTGCGGGTAAAACAGAACTTGCTGGTGGCAATAGTGCGGTGAACCTTGTTCATCTAAATGACTGCATTGTTGCCGTGACGACGCTATTGTTTAGTTCACCTGAGAATACAATTTATAATGTATGCGCACCGACTCATCCTACGCGCGAAGCATTTTACGCAAAAGCCGCCAGTGACTTAGGCTTAGTGATACCGCAATTTATAAAGGATGGCGCAGCAACTAAGCTTACTGGTAAGTCGATTAACAGTGATAGATTGATGACAGAATTTAGTTTCGAATATCAATTTAGTGATCCTATGGATATGCTGACCAGTTGCCACTAATGCAGAGATTAATCATTCAAGTTCGTTGAGCGCTATGCGACTCAAACTCTCAATAGACTCCTTAACGGCTGTTAATATAGAGTCCTTAACGGTTTTTAATATAGAGTCTTAAACTTGTTGCGATACAGAGTCTTTAACGGCTGTTAATATAGAATCCTTAACGGCTTTTGAAATAGAGATAAACGCCAAATTTGAAACTAGGGGTAAATATGAAGTCGTTTAAACAATCACTTGGTCGAATGTTTGTTATTTTCGCCATGCTATGGCTGCCTTTGCAAAGTGCATCGGCTGCTCCTTACCAAGAAGGTGTCGATTACGTCAAAATTGGCGGGATCCCAGAGACGACGACGCCAGTAGTACGTGAGTTCTTTTCATATAATTGCGGCCACTGTTATCGCCAAGATCCATTCTTTAAACAGACTGCAGATCTTCTCGGCGAAGAGGTTCAATTTGAGCGAACGCCTGTTGGCGCTGGTCGCACTAGCTGGATTTTAAGTCAGGAGGCTTACTATCTAGCGCAAAAGTTTAATGTGACCAAGCAAGTTCACGGTAATATCTTCACCCGTATACATGAGCAAGAGGGCGCTTTTACACGGCCTGATCAGTTAAGAGACTTTTTTGTAAGTCAGGGGCTTAATGCACAAGAGGTTGAAGCGGCGATGAATTCGACAGACGCTAAGCTCGCCTTGATGAATTATGATACTCAGGCTCAATTAGCTGAAATTCGCGGCGTACCCTCGCTTGTGGTTAACGGTAAGTACCTTGTAAAGAACCCAGGTAAGACACCAGAGGATTTAGCCAAACTGGTACGCTACTTGAGTACACTTGAGGAAGACAGCAAGCCATAACGGATTTTGCCTTATAGCCTTCTTGTTATTGATAAGCTCACTTAACCGTGGGCTTTTTGTTATTCAAACCCCAATAATCACAGCGTTCAAAATCACAGATGTTCAAACATCACAGCGCTCAAAATTACTGATATTCAAAAATCATATTGCTCAAAATTACAGGCCACCATAATCACTAATACCTCTTCCCAAAGGATAATCTCACCACATCACCAAGCGCGATGCTTTCACAAAGAATATGAAGGTAAAGAACACGCACGTTAAAGGCTTGAACTGTGCCTTTCTTCGTGCGAACAGTGTTCTTCGTACTGAGGCGCTTTTAGTTAATAATGAGCTCAGCTGAGGCGAAACATACCGCTATGAAAATTGTGAGGGATGTGATAAAACCAAATAAAACTAGAGTCTTATGCTCGATAGTTTACCGTGAAATTGATAAGTTATTGAAAATAAATTGTTTGAGGAAAGGATGTAGAGACCTCTACATCCTTTCCTCAAACCGCAAAAGTACTGTTAGGCGTAATACTGTTTGGCAATGATGGAGTATGAATGAACATTGAAGTTAATCTCGACAGGAATATAAATGAAGATGAAGTTATCGATTTATATAAGGCGAATGGATGGTCTTCTGCTGATAAACCCGTAGAACTGATGGCTGCATTAACAAACTCTCACTCTTTAGTAACCGCTAGGTTTAATGGCAAATTAGTCGGTTTAGCAAATGCCATATCTGATGGCCACTTAGTAGTTTATTATCCTCACATGCTGGTTCATCCGGATTATCAAGGGAAAGGTATTGGGCGAAAAATGATGGCAGCGTTCCAATCAATATACGGTCATTTGCATCAACAAATGCTAACGGCAGACGGCGAGGCTATAGATTTTTATAAAACCTTAGGTTTTGTGCGCGCGGGTAAAACTGAGCCTATGTGGATATACTCGGGAACGGAGCATTAACGGCATAACAAACACGGCTAGGCCGCTTTCTCATCGCGTATGTTGAACATGCCCTGACTCGTTGCAGTGATGTGTTACTGTGATTTGTTTTTGGGCGTTTTACTTGAGGGACATACCATAAAGCGGGTTGTTACGTTATATTGACACCATTGACTTAAGTACGGGCTTGCAACAAAGAAACTGCTATGGAACAAGACGCTATAAAAGAACACATCCAGCTATGGTTATCTCGGACAGTTGCAACAGGAGCTGTTAGAGACTTGTTCGATTCTTCAATCGCAATGGGTTGTGATATCGGCAATATTAGGCCAGAAAATCAAGATAGAGTTGCATGCGTACAAGTGCAAGTATCTGCTACTCACTCTTTCATCATTGGGATTTTATGTGATGGAATGGGGGGAATGGCCTCTGGTGCACAATGTGCTAGCCTAAGTATCGGTTCATTTATAAGCAGTTGTATAAGGAATCGACAGCGTTCCTTGGCTGAGCGATTAATAAAGGCTGTTGAAGATGCAAACACCGATGTTTATTCACTCTTTCAAAGTAACGGCGGCGCGACCTTATCGGCTTTTATTTACGATAGTCATGGCCAATTTGAAGCTATAAATGTGGGTGACAGCCGTATATACGCAAATTTTGCTCACGGTATTAAACAGTATTCTAAAGATGATACTTTTGCAGGGCAAAATGCAGATGCGGCAGGGGTACATTTAAGTAAAGGCTTGTTGCAATATGTCGGGGTTGGTCCTGAATTAAAAGCACAATTAGTGGGCTTGCCAAAGTACCGTAATATAAAACGGCTCATTTTGACGTCTGATGGCGCGCATTACATTGAAGCGAATACCTTTAAGCAAATTTTGAATCAGAAGTTGCCGGCCTGCGAGCTTTGTAACAGACTCATTCAAGTTTCAAAGTGGTGTGGTGGCTATGACAATACCTCAGTGTTAATTGTAAATGACGTGCTCAATCTTTTTGCGCAGCCAGAGCAAACATCTTTACCGCCTGGTACGGTTAAGCTTTGCGACCCGTTTGGGGAAATACAATTTATCGGTGCGATAGCACCAGTTGACAAGGTATAAAACTCTGTCGACTAGGCTAACCTTAATTAATATCTTACTGATTTATAATGGTTAGCCTTTTTATTGAGCCTAGTTTCAGTTTTGTACTTGCTAGTGGGTAAATAACACTGCTGTCTTTGATGTGAATGTTAATCATGAAGTTATTTTTGAAGCGGTTGTTGTTACTGTGGATCTGGATTCTCTTAAGTTTTAATCTTGGTGCGAATGCTGGAAATACCGCGGTATATGGCGTCTTAATGCCTTTGGGACCATCATTTATGGCTGGTGATTATGTTAGCTATGGCTTTTGGTCTAATGATATTGAACTTTATATGCTGCTTCTGTGGTTTATCGGATTAGTGACTTTTTTATTCAATCGTAAACTGATCGTTTTATATTTTTTAGTGTTAATTTTAGCTCAAGCCGTGTTCATTGAGATGGTTAATGACCAATTATTAACACTGACCGGTTATCTGTTGCTTATTCCCGTAGAGCTTTGTTATTTAATGGCATCATTCATAGTCCTCAAAAAACATCCTACTAAAAAAGCTCTAGGGCAGGCATAAGGCTATTGTGGCTTAAGTTTAATTGGGTCAGTCATACGCCTTACTGCCCAATCTTTCCCTGATCAGTCTTGGCCGCTTCACTGAATTTGTTACCGAGCTCTTTGCAATTTAAGTATGTAGTTGCTTTCGCATATTATTAGTCTGACCTTCTTAAATCCATTTCCAGAATAGGACCGTTTAACGTAGTTTTGTAATCAGTCACTAGGTATGAGACATGTTGTTTTTTTGTTCGCACGCGTTATTTTGTGGTTACATTTGATGTGGCTTAAATAAAGGAGTATGTAAAACTAGTTCTGATGTCATGTTTACTATATTTTTCAGCATATTCTAATGCAGGTAATATTAATCCCTACCCTTACCCTGTAATTGAGTGTAAGGCATGCAGCATAGAAGAGATAGAAGTTGTAGTTTCTACATTGGCAAAGCTTGATGAAGTTTTGGCTGTTGCATTAGTTGGCCCATACAAAGGGAAAGCATATGCGTATAGTGTAGAAAATATATAGATAAGCATAGCGTAGCTGAAGATGATAACGCACGGCACCTTTGGCGAACTCAAAGATGCTGGTGGCAATACTATTGCAGTTACCGCTGAATGCCCCTGGTTAAACAACCAACAGGGTAAAAGCTGCATCCCAGCGGGCACATATCAAATAAGCCGTCATCAAAGACCGAGCAAGGGAGTCAGCCTCGCTATTATAGGCCCTACACTAGGCGTCTTTCCTCGTCGAGGAGTGGCTTGGCTTTAAACTAAATTTTTATCTTAATCACTCTAAGCCAAAGCTTGTGACTCGACTTTTGTCAAACTTATCGACCAACAGAAGTACAGCTTTTTTGCCAAACCACCCGAACCGTTCTGCCAAACTTCGCGGCGCGCTACAATTTTTGGCTATTTTCGATTACTACCTTGGTCTAAGGTTTTGCTTGAAAAACACTCAGGCGTTACGTTGGCGTCAACTTGTAACTACTTGTTAATTAGTTGTTTTTTGGTTTGTGCCTCTAAGGTTTCCGTTAGCGTTAGACTAAGGTCGCGATTGTTGTTCCCTCAGTGCTTGTTAGATTAACTCATGACTTAATATAAAAATCAGCACATGGGAGTCACTATGAGTTTTGAAAGCAATGAGAAGGCAGAGGGATATTGGCGCGAGAATTTGCGTCTAGTACTTGGTTTACTGGCCATATGGGCTGCGGTGTCATTTGGCTGCGGTATTTTATTAGTAGATGTGCTCAATGAGATCCATTTCATGGGCTTTAAGCTAGGGTTCTGGTTTGCACAACAGGGTGCAATGTACGTGTTTGTGGCACTTATTTTTGTCTATGTCGCTAAGGCGAACGCATTAGACAAAAAATATGATGTACATGAAGACTAATTCTAACCCAGCCTAACCCATATAATAAGGAATCATGAGATGGACGTACAAACACTAACATATCTGATTGTAGGGTTTACATTTGCCCTGTACATCGGAATCGCGATCTGGTCTAGAGCCGGATCAACCAAAGAATTTTATGTTGCAGGCGGTGGTGTTCACCCTGTAATGAACGGAATGGCTACCGCTGCCGATTGGATGTCTGCAGCGTCATTTATCTCACTCGCGGGTATTGTTTCATTCGTCGGTTACGACGGTTCGGTATACCTCATGGGTTGGACTGGCGGCTATGTTCTATTAGCGCTTTGTATGGCGCCATACCTTCGCAAGTTTGGTAAGTTTACTGTGCCTGACTTTATTGGTGATCGTTATTATTCTCAAGCCGCGCGTACGGTTGCAGTCGTGTGCGCCATCTTCATCTGCTTTACTTATATCGCCGGACAAATGCGTGGCGTAGGTGTTGTATTCTCCAGATTCCTTGAAGTTGAAGTTGATACGGGGGTTTATATCGGTATGGCGGTGGTATTCTTTTATGCTGTGTTAGGTGGCATGAAGGGGATTACCTATACGCAGGTTGCACAATACTGTGTACTTATTTTTGCTTTCATGGTGCCAGCTATCTTCATTTCGGTGATGATGACAGGTCATGTTATTCCACAAATTGGTTTTGGTGCTGAATTAGTAGATGCTGCTGGTAATGGCACGGGTGAGTTCTTGCTTGATAAACTCGATGGATTGTCCACAGAGCTTGGCTTTTCCCAATATACTGAAGGTTCTAAGAGCATGATTGATGTGTTCTTTATTACTGGCGCATTGATGTTCGGTACAGCGGGTCTGCCCCATGTTATTGTGCGTTTCTTCACTGTACCTAGAGTGAAAGATGCACGTGTATCTGCGGGTTGGGCACTTGTCTTTATCGCTATCATGTACACCACTATTCCTGCGCTTGCGGCGTTCTCTCGTGTGAACATGATTGAAACCATTAATGGTCCTGAAATGGCGGGTACACCTTATGAAAACGCACCTGAATGGATTAAGAATTGGGAAAAGACAGGATTAATTCAGTGGGAAGATAAGGATGATAACGGCCTTCTTTATTACTCAAATGGTCCTGAAAATGAGATGAAGATTGACCGCGATATTATGGTTCTTGCAACACCTGAAATAGCTAACCTACCAGCATGGGTGATTGCACTGGTGGCTGCTGGTGGTCTAGCGGCAGCTCTATCTACCTCTGCGGGATTATTGCTTGTTATCTCTACATCGGTATCGCATGACTTATTGAAGAAAAACTTTATGCCGGATATCTCCGATAAGAAGGAGTTGTTGTATGCACGTATTGCCGCTGCTGCCGGTATTGTGATGGCAGGTTACTTTGGTATTAATCCACCTGGGTTTGTGGCTGCGGTGGTCGCGATTGCTTTCGGTCTGGCTGCATCGTCACTGTTTCCGGCAATCATTATGGGGATTTTCTCTAAGACAGTGAATAAAGAAGGTGCCATCTCAGGTATGGTTACGGGTCTATTGTTTACAGCGTCTTATATTGTTTACTTCAAGTTTATTAACCCAAGTGCTAACACTGCTGACAACTGGTTATTTGGTGTTTCACCAGAAGGTATCGGTCTATTAGGCATGTTGATTAACTTTGGTGTGGCATTTGCCGTCAGCAAAGTAACCTCAGCAGTTCCACAAGATGTAGTTGATATGGTTGAGTCAATTCGTTTCCCTAAAGGCTCAGGAGAAGCACAAGATCACTAATTGATGTGACCATTGTGAGACAAACACAAAGAGCGCTTCGGCGCTCTTTTTTATATTGGCTAACACTGGCCTTTAGTCGAATAGAGCTAATAAGGAAAAGCGCGATATAGTAAATGATCGTTTGTTTGCGGGAATAACTTAATGGATGCCAGCGAATTACAGCCCATCATGCAGTTTTTACAACAGAGAGTCCCATTTGATTCGTTAGATGAAGGTGCCTTATCTCGCTGCTGCCATGCCTTAACAATTGGTTATTACAGTAAAGCCTCTGCTTTTGTGCCGTTAGATCCTAATCACCTTCAGCTTTATATTGTGCGCAGTGGAGCGTTTGAAGTCCGTGATAAAAATGGTGAATTGCTCGATAGGCTAGCTGAAGGAGACTACTTTGGTTTTCCTTCGTTACTATCGGGTGAAGAAGCCAGTAACCGAGTCGCGATTTTAGAAGATGGTCTGGTTTATCACTTGCCTCCACAGATGTTTGACTATTTGAGAAAAGAGAGTCGTGAGTTTGACCGTTTTTTCAATCGAGCTTTTGCAAAACGGCTGCGACATCAAGGGCGGTTTAAAGCTAAAGAGCTGACGACGACTAGTCGCGTCACTACGTTAATGTCGACCTCTCCTTTGACGATAGACATGAAAGCGACAGTCTCTGAGGCGAGCAGATTGATGCGGGACTCACGTGTGTCGTCGGTTTTGGTTATTGATAATCATAAATTAGTCGGGATCTTAACCGATAAAGATCTGCGTAATCGGGTCTTGGCGGAAAACTTTGATGGTCACTTGCCTGTGCATCAAGCGATGACAACCACACCAGTGACGATAGAGTCTAACTCTTTAGTATTTGAGGCGATGCTGTTGATGAGTGAGCACAATATTCATCACCTTCCCGTTGTTGATCATGGTGTGGCAACTGGTGTGGTAACCAGTACCGATATATTGCGGGGGCAAAGTTCGCAACCACTGTTGCTTATCGGTGAAATTGAGCGGCAAAAAGACCTGCAAAGTTTAATTCAGGTGAGTAAACAAATTCCATTACTGCTGCAAAACCTGATCAGTGCCGATGCTAGAGCCGAGGAGATTGGTCGAGTGTTGACCTCGGTAACTGATGCTTTAACGCGGCGTTTGATTGTGCTCAATCAACAAATATTAGGCGAGGCACCAATGGCCTTTTGTTGGTTGGCTTTTGGGTCGCAGGGACGACAAGATCAAGCGGCATGTTCAGATCAAGATAATGGCTTATTGCTTGCCCATGAGCCGGATGAAGCTGCACAAGGTTATTTTGATGCTCTGTCTCATGCAGTATGCAAAGGTTTAGACGAATGTGGCTATATTTATTGTCCTGGCGATATTATGGCGCAAAACCCTAAGTGGCGAATGTCGCTCGAGAAGTGGCAGCACGTCTTCAACAGATGGGTGAATACACCTGAGCCTAAGGCGTTGATGCATGCGAGTATTTTTTTTGATATGCGCTCAGTTTATGGTCCCAAGACGTTATTTGATGGTTTGCAAGACACGGTACTTAATAATACGAAAGGTAACGATATCTTTCTCGCGAGCTTGACCGGTAACTCATTAACGAGCGCGCCACCGCTTGGTTTCTTCAGAAAGTTTGTTTTAGAGCGCGATGGCAGTGAAGTGAAGGGGATTGATTTAAAACATAAAGGTAATGCCTTGATTAATGATATTGCAAGGGTGTATGCGTTATCTGCTGGCATTAAAGAGGTTAATACCGCCAAGCGAATTCGTGCCTTGATGGATCAAAATATCATTAACCGCAAAGATGCACTCAACCTTGCCGACGCCCATGAGTTTATTGCGCATATGCGTTTGTCTAATCAGGGCTATCAGTACACGCATTCACTGCCTGTGACTAACTACTTAATGCCGCAAAACCTATCTTCCTTAGTGAGGCACCAGTTACGTGATGCATTTAAGGTGGTGCACGATGGGCAGGTTGGGCTCAAGCTTAAAATGATGCGAAGTTACTAGGTAGTCGATATTTAGGGCGCGATAAAAAGGCTAAATCTTGAGAAACTTATATTTAAAAACTCGGTTACAGTTAAATACATTGCTCAGTAAACAAGAGGTGATAGCTGACTATTATCGGGCGTTAACTCTGCAGTTATCTATGCCTTTACCTCAGGTTCCCTTGATGGCGTTTGATTTGGAGATGACAGGACTTGATAGCAAATTAGACCAAATTTTGAGTATTGGGCTTATTCCCATTGAAAACGGTTTGCTTCAAGTCGCAAAATCTAAGCATCTTTTGGTGAGTATCGAAGGGAGCGTAGGTGACAGTGCCGTTATTCATGGCATCGTTGACAGTCAACTGGCGCAAGCTGTCAGTGTTAAGCAAGCGATGGCGTGGTTTTTGGCTCAGACCCAGGGGCATGTATTAGTGGCTCACCATGCACCTTTAGATCTGTGCTTTTTAAAAGCCGCACTGCAACGTTGTTACGGCCAGAGCGTACAATTTGTCGCGATTGACACCATGGCTGTTGAGAAGAAACGTTTACTAAGGCAGCATGATGTGATTAAAGAGGGCACATTAAGACTTGATGCTTGTCGAAAGCGTTATGGTCTGCCTGTTTACGCAGCCCATAATGCAGCGGTTGATGCGTTATCTTGCGCAGAGTTACTCTTAGCTCAGATGGCAGGTATCGCGGGTAATGATGAACTGAGCCTGCATGATCTATTAACTTAAGTATCGGCTAATAAAGTGATGCTTAGTTTGTGGTTATCTAAAACTAGCTTTAGCTAAGCTCGTCTTAACTAAGTCTGTCTTAACTAAGTCAGCTTCAGTTAGCTTAGTTGTGTTAATTGGCTTTACCTAAATTAATATCGTTAATTCTGGGGGCGTTCGGTTAGTTGGGACTAAGGCGCTTTATTTTCTTTCCCCACTTGATAAGAACTTGGTAAATATCTTCTTTTTGGTAGGGCTTACTTATAATTTCATTCATGCCACATTGGAAACATTGCTGTGTTTCAATTGAGGTGGTACTTGCCGTTAGCGCAATGATCGGCTTTTGGTAGCCTTTTAGTCTGAGCCTTTTCGTGGCTTCAAATCCATCGACCACAGGCATACGACAATCCATAAATACGATGTCTACCTGGTGCTGCTCTAGATAGCTTATCGCTTCTAAGCCATTTTTGGCGATAGCTGGCTTGATGTTATATTTGGCTAAAATCATCTCAATCAGCATTTGGTTCACAGAGCTATCTTCTACCACGAGTACTGTGATGCTATCGATTTGAACATCGGTTGCGGTTGGCATCACCGCCTCTATTACCGCATCGGATCGCTTTAATGGCAAGCTGATATCAAATTGAGTGCCATGGCCTAACTGGGAGTCTAATTTGATTTTCCCGCCCATTTCACCGATTAAATATTTGCAGATTGCGAGTCCTAATCCAGTGCCTTCATAGGCACGATTACTGGAGTTATTGACCTGGGTGAATGGGTCGAACAAGGTATCAAGTTTATCTTGGGGGATCCCGCAACCCGTATCGGCTACCGAAAAACAGAACTCATCTTGCTGCCATTGGATTTTAACCGTAATTTTCCCTTGTTGAGTAAACTTGATGGAGTTACCAATTAGGTTGACCAGTATTTGTTTAATTCTGTCAGGGTCGCCGACTAAGGTTTCAGGTATATCTGTGTGATACTCAAACGCAAACTCTAGAGTGGACTCTTCAGCTCTGATTTTGAAAATATCGTAGACCATCTGGCAGAGCTTTTTAGGTGAAAAATCAACTTCTACTATCTGCAACATACCCGCATTCATTTTACTGAGATCGAGTAGGTCGTTAATGATCACCCGTAATAACTCACCGGATTGGTGCATAGTGCCAAGCAATTGATGCTGATGCGGCGTTAACTCAGTGTCACTCATAAGCTCTGCTGAGCCTAATAGACCATTGAGTGGGGTTCTGAGTTCATGGTTTATCATGGCAACGAAGTCTCTTGTCGACTGCTCAGAGAGTTCAGCTCGCTGCTTTTCTTTGATGGTTTTAGCCAGCAGTTCTTGTCGTTTATGAGCGGCGCTGATCATGTCACAAAAAAGCAGTAGCTGCTTTTCGATGGTGTGTTGCCAAGACCGAGGGGAGTCTAATACTAAGGTCAAGCTACCTAGTATCATTTCTTCAGCGTTAATAATGATTTTTATCTGACGGTAATCATCTGTCCAGATAAGCGGTGATAAGGCGTGGTTATCGGTGTTGATAAGCCCTTTATCACCAGCATAAAAAGAGTCGAATTTTAGCTCATCATTTATGGATTTAAATCTTATTTTACAGGATTTTATCTCATCAACCCCAATCAGATCGTCGAGTAAGCGTTGCAGCAAAATATTTGAGATCGGTTTTTGTAAAAATAGTTGATTAAAGTCCAAAAGGATTGATTCTAAATAGGTTTTAAAGTGCAGTAGAGCGATATCCTGCTCCGACTTTTCCTTTATGTTGATCAGTGAGTCTTCGACTCTTTGCTTGGCGATATAGAGCTCACGACTTTTTTCTTCCAATAGCTTTTCTGCAAGCTTTTTGGCTGCTTTTTCCCGTTCTATTTTCCTGGTCAGCAGTTCAACTCTTTTGCTTAACTCGTTTATTTCATCATTTGGCATAATAGACATGACCCTCAAATTAAATACAGGTCATGGTGAAGCGGACTTCAGATTGATCAGCGACAATCGGTTCCATTTTGATATCAATGTTTTCATTAAAGTGGTCGGCGCAGCCTTGGATAAGGCCAAAGCAAACATGGGCCATACAACGTGCAGATACATAGTCCATGATTAATTGGCTCTGTGTTGAGCTGATAAAGGTAAAGCTAGGAGGGTTCGAGTTGGGGTAGAGTTTTTTGACTTCGATATGTATATATTCTTCAACGCTTTTTATAAATTCAAACGTTGATGCCGATTGGCCTTCAAGCCCGGGCATGCTGTTATACAATATTTTGAAAATCGCTTTACCATAAATCTGTTGTAAGTCTTCCGCTGAGATCCCGGTAAGTTTACTTAAGGTGATGATCAGATTAACTAAGTCTTTGTGATCATAGGTCCCCACACTGGTATAAACGCCATCATTGTTGTTTTCATCTAACATCTGTTGGCAGATCTCTAAGCCAAAAGTGTTCTCAACAAGCTCAATAAACTCGGAAAAAATAATCCCTTTCATGTGCTGCTCCTTATCGGTTCCACACTATTTAAAGTAGTGTATTAACGGCAAGCATTCAATGCCTTAGATGACTTTGTATAGAGCTTTTTTATTTGTGTTAGACGGTCATCATCTTAAGCTCCAGCTTCTCTCTTGTGAGTGCGTGCCTTTTACAGCCAGTTATGTGCCTAGGAAACAGGATATAGCACCGAGCTTAAGTATGTATCGTCTTTAGTTACATTTTTTATGTTCACCCATAGTCGGCAGTTGGATAGATTATCTATAGTTATACCCATCAGTATAAAGGTGTGTTCGCTCAGCGAGACTCATTAACAGGAAGAATAAATGGCATTACCGCTAATATGGTTAGGCGCTGCTGCAGTGGGCGCGGCAATTGTGGCTGAAGAGCGAGAAAAGCAAAAGACGATTGCACTAAAGCGGCAGCAAGGCCAGGCAAGTGCTAAACATGTTAGTGGTCAGTCTGCCATACTGGCACCGAGCCTTTGGAAGACTGGGGCTAAAAAAGTCGAACCTATGCCTGGGGCGATAGTTTGTTGTTTTGTGTTTGGTGTGATCGAGCATACTGGAATTTGGCTAGGTGATAATACGCTGGTAGAACTACACGGCAGTGGTTTAGTGCGGGCGGTCTCAACCCAACGTTTTTTGGCGGGGCGCAGTGGCAGTCGTATCTATCAGGCCTGTAATCACTTGCACCAGCCGTTGATTGGCACTGAGGTGCTGCAAAGAGCGAAGCAGTCCATCTTTAGTTATCGAGAGTATGATTTGTTTGATAATAATTGCCACCGCTTTGTATGGCATTGTTTAAGTGGCGAGGAGCGGGCTTTATCGAGCTTTGGTAAACTAAATAATCAGATTGGTCGTTACTTTTCTGAAGCTGTCTATTGGGATGAGCTGAAATTGTAAAATCCGCTTTAAATCTGATATAAAAAAACACCGATATAAATCGGTGTTTTTATGTTTGCGAGAGTCAGTTTTTAACTCACCGTTTTAGCATTGAAAATGCTTTATCCGCAGAAATGTTTTACCGCTTTTGCAACAAGCTCGATACCTGTTTTATCGCAAGGTGGTAACTCTGCGTCGCTAGTATTAATTGGTGTGACTCTATCACCCCACTTAATTAATGCCGCAGCAGATGTTAGGCCAGCGCCAAATGCACAAGACAAAATGGTTTGGTTAGGCTGGATCTTGCCTTGCTCTAGCGCATCACAAATAGCAATTGGAATCGTCGCAGCAGATGTATTACCGTAGTTAGCAATATTCACAATCGCTTTTTCTTTCGGGATCTTCATACGGTTAATTAACGTATCAATAATACGCTCGTTGGCCTGATGAGGAATAACCCAGTCGATCTCTTCTTTATCGATACCACATTTTTCGATAACTTTAGCGCTTAGCTTACCCATACCGGCAATCGCGCGCTTAAAGATCTCTTGACCATTAAACTCGATATAGAAATCTAAAGAAGAGGCTTCAAATCTATCCATTGCAGTGCCGAAGCCTGCTTTAAGGATATCGCGACCATCTGGATCGTTATTAAGCTCGTAGCCTAAAACACCAATAGCTTCATCTGTGGCTTCAACTACAACTGCACCTGCGCCATCACCAAATAATACAGCGGTATCACGACGAGACCAGTCAAGGAAGAAAGATAAGCGCTCTGCACCAATCACTAAGACCTTCTTACACTGGCCACTTTTGATCTGTGAGCTAGCTAGACCTAAGCCATACAAAAAGCCACTACATGCAGCGTTGATGTCAAAAGCTGCGCAAGTAGCGCCGACATCAGCTTGCACTGTTGAAGCGATATTTGGGATCAGAGTGTCTGGTGTTGCAGTGGCTAGAATAATCATATCTAGTTCACTACCATCGATACCCGCTGCGGCGAGTGCTCGTTTAGCGGCAACAGAGGCCAGTTCAGAGGTGTTAACGTGACTTATATGTCTTTGGCTGATCCCAGTGCGCGGCTTAATCCACTCATCTGAGGTTTCGATAAATGTTGCAAGATCATGATTTGTTAGGGTTGCAGGCGGAACACACTTTCCCCAACCTGTAATAGTAGCGTACTGCATCTAGGTATTCTCTTAACTTAAAAGGCAGAACCTGAGCTCTGCCTTATGGGATCTGTATAAGTGAAGCTTAGCAATAAAATTGCTAACCAACAGTGAGCTAGCCCTCTTGTTGGCTAACTAATACGCGGATTGCTTCGGCAGCGTGTAGGATGTGAGCGCGTAATAGTTGGACAGCTTTTTCGATATCTTTCTTCTTACAATACTCAAGTAACTCACGGTGATCTTGTTGAGCTTTAGGTACACCGCTTGCTAAAAATAGCTGTAATCGAACGTAACGGTCACAGTTAGTATTTAATCCTTGAACCACTTCAAGAGTGTGTGGACGATTTGCCGCACTGTAGAGACAAGTATGGAATTGTGAGTTTAGACCACTCCAATTTTCAATTTGCTCTTCATCTTGGAAAGCCGCGTCCATTTCTTGCAGAATACTTTCGGCTTGGTTGAGATCTTCTTCACTTAAATTCGGTATTGACTTAGCAAGTAAGTCGCCTTCAATCAGTGCTCGTAAATCAAAAAGTTCGGTGACATGTTCTGCAGAAAGCAATGTTGCTGTAGCCCCTTTATGGGCTTCAAACTTAACTAAGCCTTCGGCTTCAAGTTGCAACAAGGCTTCTCTTACCGGAATTCGGCTAACATTCAATTCATCTGCTAAGGCGCTTTGACGTAAGGGTTTGCCTGCCGCGATTTCACCGGAAAGGATTTTTTCCCTAAGCACCTCGACCACAATTTGTGTGCGAGTTTTATGGACGATAGGTGTTGTTCTGCTCATAGTTCCCGATTTTTTTGTTATTAATACAAGTTGATCCGTCCTAGGTTACCGCTAATGCCATTATAATGAAAGGGGAACCGATGGTTTCCCTTTCATATTTTTGACATATTTAAAAAGTGATGACGCCTTTTTCACCTGCAATGACGCGGGTCGGCAACAAGCTTTCTGGCATATTTTGATAACATATTGGTCGTTCAAAACGCGCCATAGCCGCTGAACCTACAGAGGTTGTACGGCTATCTGTGCTAGCAGGATAAGGGCCACCATGGTTCATTGAGTGACAAACCTCTACACCCGTAGGCATTTGATTGAATATTAGGCGGCCAACATTAAAGGCAATCGCTTCAATCAAAGTTTTATTCTCTGCAAATTCAGTCGCTAAGCCGTGTACAGATGCAGTAAGTTGACCTTCAAGCTGCTCAGCGATGTCTTGCATTTGTGCGCTATCGTCACATTCAACCAGCACTGCACATGGGCCAAATACTTCCTGTTGAATAGCGTTTGATGCAAGAAAGTCAGTTGCAGTCACTTTTAACGCCGTAGGGCGTGTAAAGTGATTTGCAGGTGAAGACTCACCTTGAGCAATTAGTTCAACTTTAGGGTTGGCTAGCAACGCTTCAATCTGTGATTGGTATGCGCTAGCAATACCAGCAGTTAGCATGCTCGCAGCGCTTTGTGAAGCAACATCTTGTGCTAGCGTCGCTTTATAGCGATTTAACGCCTCACCTTTAACTGCCACAATGACGCCTGGGCTAGTACAAAACTGGCCGTGGCCCATAAGCATTGACTGCACTTGAGTCGAAGCCAGGCTTTCAGCTTGTTCTTCTAAAATATTAGCCAAAATAAACTGTGGGTTAGTTGAACCTAGCTCGCCATAAAATGGTATTGGCTCAGGGCGCGCAGCACAAAGATCCGATAAAATTCGACCGACTTTGAGTGAACCTGTAAAGCCAACAGCTTTGATCGCTGGCGAGGTGACCAGTTGCGTTGACACTTCTGGTGCAACGCCTTGTACTAAGTTAAATACACCGTTTGGCATGTCACATTTAACTGCAGCACGCTCGATTGCACGGCTAACCAATTCACTGGTTGCAGCGTGAGCGGGATGGCCTTTAACGACAATGGTACAACCTGCTGCAAGCGCCGATGCAGTATCGCCACCGGCGGTTGAGAACGCTAGCGGAAAGTTCGATGCGCCAAATACTGCTACCGGGCCAAGAGGCAAGGTGGTAAGTCTAGTATCGGGCTTAGGCAGTGGCTGTCTTTCTGGGTTAGCTAAATCGACATAGCGGCTATCGATTGGGTTTCTTAGGTTGCCCGCAAATAGTCGTAATTGGCCACAAGTACGGCCAGTTTCGCCCTGAAGGCGAGCCATTGGTAAACCTGTTTCTAAATGAGCTGCCTCTGTAATCGCTGCGATATCGGCTTGAATTTCATCGGCAATGGCTTCTAAAAACTCAGCGCGGCGCGTCGGCGCTAGGCTGCGGTATTGAGCAAATGCTTGCTTAGCCGCAGTTGTTGCACTTTCTACGATGCTTTTGTTTGCGTTAGCAAAGCGCCACACAAGTGCTTCATTGGTGACGGGATTGGTACTGTTAAATTCAGTGGCTTCGTTAGTCCAGGCACCGTTTACAAAATGCTGGCCAGAAATGTTAACTTTGTTTAAATCTGTCATGTTTACTCCTGAGTTTTAAAGCTCATTAAGAAATTCGTGCGGTTAGATGACTTGGAAGCCAAACGCGTACGGGTCGCTGTCATCAACCGTGATGGCATTTTGACCGATTATTCGTGCCCAACCTTTGATGCTTGGCATAATCGCTTTATGTTCGCCTACTGATGTTGCAGCTTCGATTCGACCGACAAATTGACTGCCGATAATACTTTCGTGGGTGTATTCATCTCCCACGTTTAATAAACCTTTGGTATAAAGTTGTGCAAGACGTGCACTGGTGCCGGTACCACAAGGCGAACGGTCGATGGCTTTATCACCATAAAAAACAGCATTGGCGCCATCTGAACCATCACTGATGGTATCGCCTGTCCAAAGCACATGGCTTATGCCGCTTACAGTAGGGTCGTCTGGATGAATACAAGTGAGTTGCTCTTGCGCGACTTTACGTACGATTGGGCTCCACTTTAAAATGTCACCGGCGCTCCAGTGGCGCAGCCCAGGGAAGTTTGTTTGTGGGTCGACGATAACGTAATAATTACCGCCGTAGGACACATCGACCTTAAGTGTACCCAGTCCTGGGATATCTAAAATTTGGTCTTGATGAGCTAAATAGGCGGCGACATTATAAATCTTTACCCAGTCCACTTTTTCGCCAGTTTGTTGATAATCGATTTTTATCTGTCCAGCGGGCACATCAATAATCAGTTGACCAGGCGTCTTTGCGGTTAATAGACCAGACTCAATGGCGGCGGTGATGGTGCCGATTGTGCCGTGGCCGCACATAGGTAAGCAGCCACTGGTTTCGATAAATAGGATTGAAGCATCAGCATTGTCAGAACAGGGAGGATAAAGAAAGGCGCCTGACATCATATCGTGGCCACGTGGCTCAAACATCAATGCTTTGCGGATCCAGTCATACTCTCGAAGAAAGTGTTGGCGTTTATCACTCATGGTGTCGCCAAGCAGGTGAGGGTGTCCGCTTGTTACTAATCTGACTGGGTTGCCACAGGTATGAGCATCAACACAAAAAAACGTGCCTTTTAGCATGTAAAACACTCCATTGTTATCGTTATTGATAAAGTGATTAAAGCCAGTCTTTTAATTTGCATTAAACTGCTGGCTATATAAACATCAAACTTTCAATTAGTCGATGTTGTACTTGTTTAAATCGATGCGAGTCTCAAGTGCTTGAGCAATAACCTGCTCAACGTATGCACGCTCTTCACCGATAAGTGTTAGGCGAGGTAGACGTACATTTTCGTTACCACGGCCAACGATTTGCTCTGCAAACTTGATACATTGAACTAGCGTCGGGATAGTGTCCAAACGCAGTAGTGGCATAAACCAGCGGTAGATTTCACGCGCCTCTTCAATACGACCAGCGCGAGCTAGCTTAAAAAGGGTTACTGACTCACGCGGGAATACGTTAGTTAGACCAGAAATCCAGCCTGTTGCGCCAAGGAAAAGGCTTTCAAGAGCGATATCATCAACGCCACATAAGATGTTGAAACGATCACCGAAACGAGATTGCAGTTCAGTTAGACGGCGAGTGTCTGTTGTTGATTCTTTAATCGCCACGATGTTTTCTTCTT
This sequence comes from Shewanella sp. 30m-14, assembly GCF_052977125.1. NCBI lineage: Bacteria > Pseudomonadati > Pseudomonadota > Gammaproteobacteria > Alteromonadales > Shewanellaceae > Shewanella > Shewanella sp. 30m-14. Next base: position 43,093 of record NZ_JBRILW010000029.1, read on the forward strand.
CTGCAAGAATCGCTGTCATTTCTAGGTTGATATCTACACCGTAACTTACAGGGTTGTTGTAGATCATGATTGGTAGGTTAGTTGAACGAGCAACAGTTTGATAATGAGTGACTACTTCACGGTTGGTACCACGATAAACCATTGCAGGTAGAAGCATAAGACCGTCAACGCCAAGCTTCTCTACATCTTGTGCATAAAGAGATGCAGCTTCAGCAGTATTTTCAGTACAACCAGATAGTACAAGAATACGGCCATTTACGGTTTCAACTGTGTGCTTGATGAATTCGCGCTTTTCTTCAGGGGTCAAAGAGGCATTTTCACCGATCGTGCCTAAAGCAATAATTCCGTTAATACCATCTCTTATTAGGTCTTCTAACATACGAGAATTTGATTCGTAGTTAATTGAACCATCTTCATTAAACTGTGTTGAGATTGCTGGAAAAACACCTTGCCAATTCACTTTCATATTAAGCCTTTATTACTGCGGTGTAGCGTTTGGAGTTAGGTGTAGATTGGTATATTGTATACGCATGTATTTAAATTGAAACCCTTTTGTTTAGAGAATGTATCTAAATAAATGATACTAAAACCACAGGAATTATTGTATACAATATCCAAGTATTAACGATGGAGCAATAAAAATATGCAGTCGATCACAATAAGCTCTGAATTAGCGAGCAATTTTAAAGATTTTGTCACTATAGATGCACACACAGAAGGCGAGCCGTTAAGGATAGTGATCTCGGGTTATCCAGAGATTAAAGGTGAGACCATTTTAGCAAAGCGCCAATACGTGCAAAAAAATTTGGATACCTACCGTAAATTACTGATGCACGAGCCACGCGGGCATGCCGATATGTATGGGGCGCTGATTACAGAGCCTGTGACAGCAGATGCCGATTTTGGCGTACTATTTTTGCATAACGAAGGTTATAGCAGCATGTGTGGTCATGGGATTTTGGCCTTGGTTAAGGTGATGTGCCAAACCGGCACAATACAATTAACGGATTCTCCTCGCATTATTAAAATCGATGCGCCAGCAGGCCTGATTACAGCAAAAGCTTATCGTGACCAAGTGGGAAAAATTCACGCTAGCTTTAAAAATGTAGATTCTTGGGCGGATGCGCTAGATTGCAGTGTGAATGTCGAAGGTTTTGGCGAGGTTAAATACGATATTGGTTTTGGCGGGGCTTACTATGCTTATGTTGATGCTGACGAGCACGGAATAAGTTGTGGTCAGGATAATGCACCGCAGTTGATTGATATTGGCCGCCGGATAAAGCATGCCGTTATGGCGACTCACCCGTTAGTGCATCCATTAGAAGAAGACTTAAGTTTTCTTTATGGCACCATCTTCACCTCTAAAAAGGTGACAAACCCAGAGGCGCATTCTCGCCATGTGTGTATTTTTGCTGACGGGGAAGTAGACCGTTCACCAACGGGGACTGGCGTTGCGGGGCGTATTGCCTTGTTATATGCCAAAGGCGAGGTTGAGCTAAATACTCCACTGATGATTGAGAGTATTGTTGATGGCAGAATGATTGTTAGTGCCTCCGCTAAATCAACTTTTCATGGTAAAACGGCGGTGATCCCAGAAGTATCAGGCCGTTCGTACATTACTGGAAAGCATCAGTTCTTTATTGATCCTGATGATGTATTTCAAGATGGTTTTATCTTGCGCTAGCCTAGTGGTTAATCAAGTGGGGAATGAGATTGGAGAAATATATATGAACGCCACGAGTCAGAGTCAGGTTCAAAGCCAAGGCTTAAGCCAAAGTCATGCCGGTAAACTCACCATTGTTGGCGCAGGGATTGTGGGGCTATCGGCAGCGATTGAGCTACAACGAGAAGGGTTTAATGTCACTGTTATCGACAAAGAGGGCGCCGGAGCCGGAGCTTCTAAAGGTAATGCGGGTCACTTTGCGACTGAGCAAGTATTTCCTTTAGCGGATCCTGCAATGTTACCAAAGCTGCCGGGTATGCTATTGGATCCTTTAGGACCATTTCGCATTCAGCCGCAATATTTTTTTAAAGCATTACCCTGGTTTATGCGCTTCTTACACAATATGTTGCCATCGCGTAGAGCGAAAAACAGCCGTGCAATCAAGGCGCTGAATCAAGATTCTATCGCGGCAATGAAGTCACTCGCTGCATTTTGTGGCTGCGAAGACCTATTGGTTTTGAACGGGAGTTTATTGGTATTTGAAGGTACAGCAATAGAGGTCGTTCAAAAGGAGTTCCGCGCTTACGCTGATGCTGGCGTCGAGGTTCAATTGCTTAATGGGGAGCAAGTTAGGGCGCTTGAGCCTTCACTGAGTAACAATATTACCCATGGCTTATATTTTACTCATGTAGGCCACACTGGCGATCCGTATCGTTTATGCCAAGCGTTCGAGACAAAGTTTAAAGCCTTAGGTGGTCAGCTTATTACTGAAGAGGTTGTTAAGATAAACACGGCTAGAACCAGTTCAAGTATTCAGCTTGAGCTAGGCTCAGGTAATAGCGAACAGACTGATCGCTTGGTTATAGCCTCGGGTGCTTGGTCTAAGCCTTTTGCAAAACAATTAGGTTATTCTGTGCCGCTGGAAACCGAGCGTGGGTATCATTTGATGATGCCGCAAAAAAGCAGCCTGTCTCGTCCCGTCGCTTCATATAATCGCAAATTTATTATCACCCCTATGATTGACGGCACTCGCTTAGCGGGTACGGTGGAGTTTGGTGGTTTAAAAGCCCCCTTAGTTAATGCTAGAGCCGATTGTTTGTTCCCTCATGGTAAAGCCTTGTTGCCTGAGCTTTTTGCTGATGCTTCCGTCAGTGACGGCGAGCGTTGGATGGGCTTTAGACCGTCGATGCCCGATAGCTTGCCTGTGCTCGGGCGGAGTCAAAAACAAGCGAATGTATTTTTCTCTTTTGGGCATCAACATTTAGGGCTTACATGGTCGGCGCTAACAGCAAAACTGTTAACTCAAGAAGTACTAGGTCAGCAAGCTAATATCGACTTAAGCCCCTATAGGATTGATAGGTTTAACTAGTCTTGATTACTTTCAACCAGAATACAGGCTGATTATTTAAATGTCGGCGTCAGCGATTGTAAATGGAGTAGAAGCTTACTCTATTTACAATTCGCTTTAGGTGAATTTTATAGCTTACCCGACTATAGACTCGCTTAGGTGACAAATGATTGGGCTCTTAAAAGTTTGCGCTAGCCCAATCACTGAGTTTGTCTAAGGGTTTTGGAAACCCCAGCGAGTAAACAAAGCGATTTTCACTGTCTTCAAATACATTGCTATTTATACCCAGTAACACAAATCCCTCCTCGAGTAGTGCGCAGGCATCTTGATGACACTCAGTTTCGACGACTTTTGTAATTTTGAGCAAGATTGCTTGGGAGTTTTCGATTTCCAAGTTATCCAGGTTCTCCATGCTTTCTGTGTTCTCCATGGTCATCCTTATGCATAAGCTTCTTAGGGTATTGATATGATTAACCTAGCACATCTACGCCGATGTGACACAAACCTGAGTAAGTGAATGCATAGCAGGAATCGCTGTTCTCAACATGATTACCACTTTTGCTAATATGAGCTTATCGCGGGTGGCTTATTTGCTGGCGAGTCTGCAGCGCACTACAATGAATAGGGCTGTTGGTATATTTAGAGGCTATACCTTCACCTACGCGTTAAAAAGCGGACTGGACCCTCGCGACAAAAAGTGGAGTGGATAATGGATGCGGATTACTTAATCGTTGGTAGTGGTTTATCTGCGTTAGTTTTTGGTGCTCTCAGTGCAAAGTCTGGTAGTAAAGTACTGATGTTGGAGGCACATCAATATCCCGGCGGTTTCGGGCATACTTTCCCAATGGGTAAACACTATCGATTTAATGCACAACTGCATTATGTCTGGAATTGTGGCGAAGGGGAGACAGTTAACAAGGTACTAAAAAAGCTTCAACTGGATAAACAGGTTACCTTCGAATCGTTTGATCCTGAAGGCTTCGATCATATGAGAATGCCGGGATACCAGCTGGATATTCCCTATGATACAGAGCTACTGCTTAAAAGACTTAAATCCATTTTTCCTGCCCATGGGACACAATGCACGGCTTTTATCGATGAAGTAAGGCGAACGGCCGATGGTTTAGCAGTGCTATCAGGCGACGAACGCTATAAGAATATATTCACAAATTTAAGAGAAACGGTAACCGCGTGTAGAAACATAAGGTTTACTCTGCAGCAGGCCTTTGATAAACACCATTTACCGCAAGAAGCGCAAACACTACTGGCTCTTCAGTGGCCTGATTTTTTACTGCCTCCTAATCAGCTTTCATTTTGTGCCTGGGTTCTACTATTTACCGGATATCAGAGGGGGGCCTACTACCCGACACATCATTTCGATCATGTCATCAATTCGTTGGTCGATACGATTACTGCTAATGGTGGGCAGATCATCTATCAGACTCAAGTTGATAAATTTATCGTCGACAATAATCGGGTTATAGGGGTTGAAGCAAGAAACCTTGTCAACGAGGAGGTGAGCCGCTATCAAGGTAAGCGCACTATTTGTAATATGGATCCTAAAAAAGCGGCTCATTTAATCGGTATAGAAAAGTTCTCTTTGAGGCTCAGAAAACAATTGGATTATGCCTACTCCCCTTCAAATTTTATGGCCTACTGTGTGGTCAAAGATATCAAGTTAGAGGACTATGGTTTTGGTAAGTGGAATATCTTCCACACCAGTCATCAAGATCTTAATACCGCTTTTGATACCATGTATTACCAGCATGATTATTCGGCTCCCAGTTTTGCAATTTCTACCCCAGGTTTTTTAACCCATGACTGTTCTGACAGGCCTGAAGGGCAGCAGGTAATAGAGTTTTTAACTGTTGCTGACTACCAATACTTTAAAGCGTTAAAACAAAGTGATCCCAGAGCATATCGAAACAAAAAACGAGAGATATTTGACGCAATAATCGATACGGTTGAAAAACATTATATTGCAGATTTCAGAGAGTACTTGGCATATAAAAATACCGGTAGTCCGACGACTAATGAAAACTTTTGCTGGTGTCCGCAGGGGAACTCCTATGGTTCGGCGATGACTCCAGCTTATTTTAACTTGTGGAGATTAACCGAGAACAGTTCATTGAAAGATTTCTATTTCTGTAACGCTTCATCTGGTTATGCAGGGTTTGCAGGGACATTCTGGACTGGTGCAAAGCTGTATCAGAAGCTGAGCGGAGAACGTATTTAATCTCCGATTGAATGATGAATTGAGCCCAACATCTTTTCGGTAATATGAGAGGAGAGAGGAAGCATGAAGTTTGCGATTATCGGTGGCGGTGCTAGTGGCATGGTGACGGCATACTACCTGAGTAAGCTTGGGCACAGTGTCACCGTATTTGAGAAGCAGTCTATGCTTGGTGGTCATATTCGTACGGTTAATAAAAATGTTAAAATGGCGGGTATCGATCCTAGCCTCACCCTCGAAGGCGGCGTCGTTGAGTTTTCAAGTAACTTTAAGCATTTTATCGCTCTAATGGAAGAGCTCGGTGTTGAGCTTAAGCCTTTAGAAGTGGGCTCTGCTTTATTTAAGCGTAATAAGAAACGTTTTCTTTCTCCTACTGTGATCACCAGAAACATTAAGGGTGTTGGCCTTTTAGTCGAATTTGTTAAGCTGGCATTTGTTTATCTCTCAGCCAATTGGATATTACTGCAGGTATATCTTAAACCTATGTCATCGTTTAGAGGTAAGCCTTTGGCGGATTATGTGAGTAGGCATCAGGTGAAAGATACCTGGTTAAAGCTTTTTGTTATGTATTGTTTTTCTATTCCCTATAAAGGGATCATTAAGGTTCCAGCTGAGTTGGCATTTACTATTTTTAGACGCTACTTTTGGGCTGATTGGAAACGAATTGATGGAGGGGTTTACAGCTATATAGAGAAAATTGAAAGGCAATTAAATGGCAGGGTGTTCTTAAATGCCAATATAACTGCAATTAGGCGCTCTAATATGGGGGTCATGCTTAAATGGGATCATGATACAAAGGAACACTTCGATAAGCTGGTCTTAGCCGTGCCGCCTGATCAGGTTTTAACGCTAATATCCGATCCAACCGCATTTGAAATTGAATGCTTTTCTCCTTGGCAAAAGAATATGGCTACTACGGTCCTGCACACTGACTCTTTGGTTTACCAAAGTTATGGTATATCTCAACCCTCAGAATTTGATTTTTTTCAGACTCAAGCCGGTTGGGGCTATAACGCTAACTTAAACCGTATCTGTGCTTTGCCTACAGAGCAGCGATATAGTTTGGCTTATAATATTGATAATTTAATCACCAAAGATAATATCATTCAAACTTTTGAACATCACACGCCACTTTATAGTGTCGAAGCACTTCATTACCGGCACAACATTATCGTCAATAATGGTAAAAACAATACTTTTTATGTGGGAGCTTACCTTTATGATGGTCTACACGAGGGCGCGGTTGTCTCTGCAAAGAAGGTAGCTGAACTTGTTAGACTGCAGTCATAAAAGATGCAACAGCTCTGTGATAGTGCGCTAAAATTAGACTATTCGTTGTTTATTTACCCGTATACCTGCAAAAGAGATCTTTTCATTGGATTGTTAAGGTTTAGATTGAATTTTGACCTTCGAGCTGCCTGTCAACTAGCATCTAAGTGTAGCAATCATCCTAAACTGACTACGATGTTTAAAGCTGTTAGGTATCAATTGATTAATTGATTTGAAAAAAAATCATGCAATGTCAAAAATTTGAGTTATACATAAGATGACTTGATAATAAATGGAGCCCATATGAAAAAATTACTTTTACTTATAACTATTACTACAACATTAATCATGAGTGGTTGTGCCAAAACAGATGAGCCGACCGTTCCTCTAAATATTATGACTAATGATGGTAACCTTAATATTTTATGGCAAGATATTAATCAATACAGTGATATTGAAGCAACCATTGGCTTGCAGTCAAAATTTGAGCAATACCTCTTCACTGAGTTAACTGATGAACTTGGTCAACTTGCCAACAAACACTTGGCAAAAGATCAACAGCTTGATTTAACCGTTACCAATGTAGATTTAGCCGGTGATGTACAACCTACTTTTGGTGCTACAGCTGCAGATGATATTCGGGTCGTGACCGAACTATATCCACCTAAAATCAGTTTTGACTACACCCTTAGCCAAAATGGGAAGGTAATCAAATCAGGAACTGAAAAATTGGATAATATGGGTTTCCTATTTGGGATCCAGCCTATCACGAATGATCCATTCCCATATGAAAGAGACTTGCTAACGAATTGGTTTAAAGAAAAATTGGAACCAATGTTAAAGTAATACGCAAAAAACGTCTTATAGGCTCATGTTACAGTGGCTCGTTAAGTAATAGAGGCTCTTAGGAGTGATCTATTGTAGGAGTGCTGTTTTGCGAATACTCTTGTGGAAAAAGCACTGATGGCTGCATTTATATGGCAGCCATCATTTTTATGTGAGATTTTTATTTTAAAGTTTGAGTTAGCTAATTGCTAATTAGCCATATAGTTTTCTATCTCTTCAACAGTTCTTGGGACGTTAGCTGATAAGTTTTCATAACCGTTTACGGTAACTAATATATCATCTTCGATGCGGATCCCTATGCCACGGTAGGCTTCGGGAACATCAAGTGTATCTTGGGGGATATAAATACCGGGCTCTATCGTAAACACCATACCCATTTCTAATGTTCGCCATTCACCATTATCATCATGGTAAGGTCCTACATCATGTACATCCATCCCGAGCCAATGCCCAGTTTTGTGAACAGTAAAGCGTTTATAGCTTTCAGTTGCCATAATCTCATCAATCGAACCCGATAAAAATCCAAGTTCCTTAAGTCCCTCTGCCATTACTCGCATGCACGTTTCGTAAAGACTGTTCCATGCAGCTCCTGGTTGCACTTTCGCTATGGCCTGATCCAGCGCGTTAAGAACCAATTGATAGATGACTTTTTGTTCTGCTGAAAAGCTGCCATTTACTGGGTAACTACGGGTAATATCAGCTGCGTAATGCTCAAATTCACCGCCAGCGTCGATGAGTAACACCTGGCCATTGCTAAGTTCACAGCAGTTTTCTTCGTAATGTAGGCAGCAGGCGTTATTACCGCCAGCGACGATACTCGGGTAGGAAACAGCATTACAGCCATGTTTAGCGATAGTAAAATCAAATAACGATGCTAACTCACGTTCGTTGATCCCAGGGCGACATGCTTGCATCACAGCCTTATGGCCAGCAGTAGATGCAGCAACCGCTGAACGGATTTTAGTCAACTCATCATCTGTTTTAATGACACGCTTAGCATGCAACACTTCGGCTAACGGTTTAATTGTGGTGAATTGTTTAGGCGTATCAAATGAGCAATGATGTCTGTGGTAGTTTGCCCAGTGAACAAGATCAGATGAGAATCGTCCTAGCTCATCACTCACATAGATAGTTTGTATACCTTGCAATAGTGGTAGTAGGGTTTGCTCGAAATCAGCAACATCATAGCCTTGATCTGCGCCGTGTAGGGTAACAGCACCTTGTGCACCTGCTCGAGTGCCAAAACTGACTTCTTGTGCTGGGTCTTTCGGGCGACAGAATAAGAAATATTGATTAACTTCGCGCTTAATAAGTAAGGCAATCGCATCAGGTTCGTTAAACCCTGTTAGGTAGAGGAAATCATTGTCCTGCCTAAAATGATATTTGATATTCTTACTGCGCACTTTTTGCTGATAGCCAGCGACAATGACTAAACTGTTATTAGGTAACTGTTCAAGCAGATCATTGCGTCTTTGTTGATAGATAGTAGACATCTTAGTATTTCCATCGCTATTCATTGACTAATGCCGGATTGGCTATCGGCATTAAAATGTAAAGTGTATATTTTATCCATTACACGTTATTACGTGCTTTATAGCAAGTTCACGGTGCAATTTGTTGTAATGAGTGAAATAATAATAGCTATTGCATATTAGAGAGAATGTATTGTGAATCGAGCGGTATTTTTAGACAGAGATGGCGTTATCAATCTAGATCATGGGTATGTACACCAGGTTGACGATTTTGAATATGTAGACGGTGTGTTTGATGCGTGCGCTGCACTTAAAAACATGGGTTATCTACTTGCAGTTGTTACTAATCAGTCTGGTATTGCTCGAGGAATGTATACAGAAGATCAGTTTCATTCATTAACTGAATGGATGGATTGGAACTTTGTTGATAAAGGTGTTGAGCTTGATGGCATTTATTACTGCCCCCATCATGCTGAAAAAGGTATTGGCGAATACAAAGTTGATTGTGATTGCCGTAAACCAAAACCTGGAATGCTGAACTCTGCGGCGCAATTCTTAAACATTGATCTGTCTCAGTCAGTTATGGTCGGTGATAAGCGCGACGACATGCTAGCAGCAGAGGCGGCTGGCGTGCCGACTCGAATACTGGTGAGAACCGGTAAGTCAGTAACTGATGATGCAATTGCCGCAGCAACGGTTGTGCTTGACTCAATTGCAGATGTGCCAGCTTATTTGGCAAGTCAGGCTTAAAGCAGGCTTAGTTTTATGTAACGCAAGCCCAAATCAGGCTAAGGTTGCACTAGGCTCAGTTATAAGGTCAAACATCCTGCTTAGTCCAGCTAAGTTTAAGTAGGCCTAACTAGCTCCAGATTAATAAGACAGAATATCGACTTAATATAAGTATCTGTCGTAAACGAAATGCCTCATTATGATCACTAACCTAATAAGATCATTATGAGGCATTTATGTATTTAGCATCAGTTACCAGTAATCAGTTGCGAGTAAGTTGAATGCTAGCGCTTCAGATTCAATGAATGTAGAACTTAGAACTTAGACTTTAGTTAAGCCGATTGGTGAGTCTATGCGTTATATTAAAGCATGGCGGTATATAAAATCATCGTCAGCGCTGTTTATAACAGCAGAAAGGCTGATAACTGCTCGCTTGATTCGATTATTATAATTTAATTGAAAAACCCCCTTGCGCTGAACTCAAATTTCCCTATAATGCGCATCCACTGACACGGCACAGCAGGCCAACTAGACTAACGCTTGAGATTAGAAATACTCGTAAACGCTAGATAGAACGGGACTTGCAGCGGTATCGGTTAGCTCTTTTTATAAAGGGTTAGAGTTAAAAATCTTAGGAGATTTGATTCAGGTGACAAACGCTTTAAGAGCTTCATTAGATGGTTGTTAACACGAGAGTGTACAAAGAATCATCGCTTGAAAAACTTCTTAAAATAAGCGCTTGACGCCGACACTGGAGAGTGTAGAATACGCCTCCTCAGCCAAACGACCTAAGCGTCTAAGGCGCTAGTTTGAAAGACTTCTCCTAACGGATTGGGGCTTAATAGAACTAGCACGCTCTTTAACAATATGACAAGCAAATCTGTGTGGACACTCACAGAGATTAAGTTATTCGAAATTGCCTACTTCT